>NZ_JBHXTE010000028.1:0-135368 GCF_042677545.1 Streptomyces sp. NPDC127108
CGCCCGGTTACATTCCGAACCCGGAAGCTAAGCCTTACAGCGCCGATGGTACTGCAGGGGGGACCCTGTGGGAGAGTAGGACGCCGCCGAACTAATTTTAGAGAAAACCCCCGTGCCATTCGGCACGGGGGTTTTCTGCGTTCCGGGACCTTTCCCGTACTACGACGGCCGCACCAGCTTTGTGTCGTACGCCAGAATGACCGCCTGCACGCGGTCCCGTGCGCCCGTCTTCGCGAGGATGCGGCCCACATGCGTCTTCACCGTCGACTCCGCGAGATGCAGTCGGGCCGCGATCTCCGAATTCGTCCAGCCCTGACCGATCACCGTGAGGATCTGCAGCTCGCGTTCCGTCAGGGACGACAGGAGCGGATGCTGCGCGGGATCGGTCGGGCCGGCCCCGGTGTCCGACGGCAGCTGGTGTGCGAACGTGTCCAGGAGGCGACGCGTCAGACGAGGCGCCACCACCGCGTCCCCCGTGGCCACCGCGCGGATCCCCGAAAGCAACTGCTCCGGCAGCGCGTCCTTGATGAGGAAACCCGACGCCCCCGCCCGCAGCCCCGCGTACGCGTACTCGTCCAGGTCGAACGTCGTCAGGATCAGGACCCGCGTACTGGAACCCGAAGCGACGATGCGGCGCGTGGCCTCGATGCCGTCCATGTCCGGCATCCGCACATCCATCAGGACCACATCGGGACGCAGGCCGGACGTCATGCGGACCGCGTCCGTGCCGTTGCCGCCCTCCCCCGCCACCGTCATGTCGTCCTGGCTCTCCAGGAGCATGCGGAAGCCGAAACGCTGCAAAGGCTGGTCGTCGACTATGAGGACGGTCGTCACTGAGCGGATTCCTTCTCGGTCAAGGGAGCGGTCAAGGGAGCGGTCGGGGAAGTCGACGGGGCAGTCGTCGGGGGAGCGGCTGCGCGCGGGAGGTGGAGTCGGACCTGCCAGCCCGGATCGGGGTGCGGGCGTGGACCGGCCTCAAGTGTGCCCGCGTACAAGGCGGTTCGTTCCCGCATGCCGGTCAGTCCGCGGCCCCCGTCGGACGGCGCACCGCCCTGTCCCGTGTCCGTGACCGACACCGACACCCCGTCCGCCGCGTACGAGACCTCGACTGTCGCCGTCGCCCCGGGACCCGCGTGCTTCAACGTGTTCGTCAGGGCCTCCTGCACCACGCGGTACACGGTGAGTTGCTGGCCCTGGGGAAGGGAGTCGGCGCGGCCGTGGAAGGTGCTGCGGACGGGCAGGCCCGCCGACCGGACGCCGTCGATGAGACGGTCCAGGTCGGTGAGGGCGGGCTGCGGGGCCAACTCGGCGGTCTCGGCGGCCCCGTCGACCTCGGTGGCCTCCTCGCGCAGGACGTCCAGGAGGCGGCGCAGCTCCGCGAGGGCCTGGCGGCTCGTGGAGCCGATGGCGTCCAGGGCCTGCGCGGCGCGCTCGGGGGACTTGGTGGCCGCGTACTTGCCGCCGTCGGCGAGGCCGGTGATGACGGACAGGTTGTGGCCGATGATGTCGTGCATCTCGCGGGCGATGCGGGTGCGTTCGGCGGCGGCGGCGAGCCGTGCCTGCTGGTCGCGTTCGACCTCCAGCTGGCGGGCGCGCTCGACGAGGGCGCGGGTGTAGTCCTGGCGGGAGCGCACCGCGATGCCGAGGAGCGCGACCAGGGTGTACGCCCACACCTGCGGGACGATCTGCTGGTCCCAACTGCCCTTCGGATAGCGGATCGTGCCCACGACCAGGGGCGCCGTCATGAGCATCCCCGCCCACCCCAGTGTCTTCAGGGGCAGGCGCAGCGCGATGTTGAACAGGACGATGAGCTGGACCAGGTAGATCTGGAGCATCGCGCCGGATCCGCTGTTGACCGCGCCGAACGCCAGCATGACGACGAGGGCCGTCATCGGCCGGCGGCGGCGCCACAGCAGCGGCGCCGACATGCCGAGGCTCAGGACCAGGACCAGCGCACCCGGTACGTCGGTGTTGTGCGCGATGTTGCGCCAGCCGCCGCCGGTGAAGTCGATGAGCGCGGCCGTCGTGAAGAAGCCCGTCACGAGCAGGTCCCAGACCAGTGGGCGGCGCCCGTCGAAGGCGCGCGCCCGCTGGGCGAGCCGCTGCATCTGGCGGGTGAGCGGGTGCGGATCCGCGTCGTGGGTCACCGGCTCATCCTCGTACACGTACGGGTTCTCGTACACGTGCGCGATACTCCCGTGTCGACTCGTGCCGGACTCAGACGTCGCGGCGCTTGAGCAGGGCCGATGCCGCGACGAGGATCGCCGCCGCCCACAGGGTGAGGGTGAGGAGGCCCGTGCCCGCGGACACGCTGTTCTCGACGCGGGTGATCGAGCCGAGGGACGAGGAGGCCTGGGCCGGGAAGTACTTGACGGCCGTGTCGACCGCGTCGAGGGGCAGCGTGCCGATGACCTCGGGCAGGACCAGGACGGCGCCGACGAACGCGCCGATGCCGCCGGGCACCGAGCGCAGGAGCGCGCCCATGCCGAGCGCGATCAGGCTGAGCAGTGTGATGGCGGCGGCGCTGCCCGCGAGGGCGCCGAGGACGCCGGAGTCGGTGAGGGACAGCTCCTTGTCGGTGTCGGCGAGCCAGATCTGGGCGACGAGGAACGTGACGACGTTCGTGACGAGGCACAGGGCGAAGGCGACCGTCGCGAACACCGCGGCCTTGGACCACAGGACGGGTCGGCGGTGCGGGACGGCTGTCAGGGACGCGCGGATCATGCCGGTCGCGTACTCGCCGGCGGTGACGAGGATGCCGAGGACGGCGAGGCAGATCTGGGAGAGCTGGGTGCCGAAGAGGATGAAGACGACCGTGTCGATGTCGGAGTCGTCGCCGTCGTAGGTGGAGCCCATGGTGATGCCGACGGCGAGGACGAGGGCGGTCGCGGTGATCAGGGTGATCCAGGTGCTGCGCAGCGTCCACAGCTTGTGCCACTCCGAGCGCAGGACGCGGGAGGTGGTGACGCGGTACGGGCTCCTGGTGGGCGCGGGGGCGGGCGGGGTGAGGGTGTCCGTGGTCATGCCGCGGCTCCTTCCGGGTGCGTGACGTACTCGACGGAGTCGTGGGTGAGGTCCATGAAGGCCTGCTCCAGGGACGCGCTGTGCGGGGTGAGTTCGAACAGGGGGATGGCGTGGGCGGCGGCGGTGCGGCCGATGTGCTCGGCGTCGGTGCCGCGGACGTCGAGGGTGCCGGGGGTGTCGCTGGTGATGGTCACGGCGGGGCCCGCGAGGAGTTCGGCGAGGTGGGTGGCGGCGGGGGAGACGACCTTCACGGAGCCGGTGCCGGAGTCCCGTACGAAGCCTTCGACGGTGGTGTCCGCGAGGAGCCTGCCCCGGCCGATGATGATGAGGTGGTCGGCGGTCACGGCCATCTCGCTCATCAGGTGCGAGGAGACGAGGACGGTGCGGCCCTCGGCCGCCTGGGCCTTGAGGAGGTTGCGGATCCACAGGACGCCCTCGGGGTCCAGGCCGTTGACCGGCTCGTCCAGGACGAGGGTCGCGGGGTCGCCGAGCAGGGCGGCCGCGATGCCGAGGCGTTGGCCCATGCCCAGCGAGAAGCCCTTGACGCGGCGGCCCGCGACATCCGTGAGGCCGGTCGTGCCGAGGACGTCCTCGACGCGGGAGCGCGGGATGCCGTGGGTGTGCGCGAGCGCCATGAGGTGGTGGTACGCGGAGCGCCCGGGGTGGATCGAGCGGGCCTCCAGGAGCGCGCCGACCTCCGTGAGGGGCGCGCTGTGCGCGGCGTACGCCCGGCCGCCGACCGTGCAGCGCCCGGTGGTCGGCGCGTCCAGGCCGAGGAGCATGCGCATGGTCGTGGACTTGCCGGCGCCGTTGGGGCCGAGGAAGCCGGTGACCGTGCCGGGTCGGACCTCGAAGGAGAGGTCGTCGACGGCGGTCTTGGGGTTCTTCCCGCCGTAGCGTTTGGTGAGTCCGTGTGCCCGAATCATGGCTCGATGGTCGCGTCGGGGCGGGGTCGGGCGCGTCGGACCGGGGTCTCTTCGTCGGGTGGGGAGTAGTACCGGGGTACGACGGCGGGGCGCTGTCCGCGAGGGCGGCGGGCGAATTGCGTTGCGCATGGGGGGCTGTCCGCCCAAGATCGGTGTATGGAACACCTCATACGCCCCGTGCGCGCCGACGAATGGCGACAGGTCCGTGAGCTGCGGCTCCTCGCTCTGAGGGACCCGGCCGCGCCGGTCGCCTTCCTGGAGACGTACGAGGTTGCCGTCGCGAGGCCCGACGACTTCTGGCAGGACCGTGCCGCGGGGTCCGCCGCGGCGGGCGGTTCGGTGCGGCAGTTCATCGCGGAGGGGCCGGACGGCGTCTGGGCGGGCTCGGTGACGGTGCTGATCGAGGAGCCGGGTACGCAGGGGGTGCTCGGTTCGGGCCCTTCGGTGCGGCAGGCGCATCTGGTGGGGGTCTTCGTCCGGGCCGAGCACCGGGGTACGGGGGTGACCGAGGCGTTGTTCTCGGCGGCCGTGGACTGGGCCCGGGGTGTGGACGGCGAGGGCGCCGGGGTGGAGCGGGTGCGGTTGTTCGTGCACGAGGACAATCCGCGCGCGGAGGCGTTCTACCGGAAGTTCGGGTTCGTGCTCAGCGGGGAGGTCGCGCCGGTGCCGGGGGATCCGGGGGCGCGGGAGCGGGAGATGGTGTTGGAGCGGGTGGTGGCCTAGCCCGACCCGGCCAGGCTCGGGTGGTGGCTCGGCCCGTCGCGTGGGTGCGGGCTAGCCCGTCAGTTCGTCGTGGGGCCAGCGGGCGCGGCCCTGTTCCCGGGAGCGGAGCAGGGCGAGCGTCGGCATGCCCCGCTCCGGTCCGGTGGCGAGCAGCTCCGGCAGTTGCGGGAGCGGGGCGACCGCGGCCACGTCGTCCAGGACGAGGGTGATTGGTGGGTCGAGCCGACCGGAGGATGACCGTTCGGCCATGCGCCGGCCGTGCTCGACCACGCTTGAGGCGAGTGCCGTCAGGAGCGGCATCGCGCCGGGGTTCGTCTTGGGGTCCTCGATCGCCTCACCCACCACAAAAAGCGTGCCCCCTTCATCGATGAAGGAATCCAGAGTGAGGGCGTCAGTTCGGTTCGGCGTGCAGGATTCTCGTACGTTGACCGTGAACAGGGCGGAGAGGGCGCGGGCCGTCAACTCCTGGGCGATGTCCCGGCGTTCGGTGTGCGCGGTGAGGGCCGACTCCAGTTCGCCCGCCGCGCCCGAGGTGGCCTTGGGGTGGGTGCGCAGGACGCGGACGGCGTCCTGGACCTGGGTGCCCTGGGCCCAGCGGTGGACGTGCTTGATGCTGCGGCCGTCGATCGCCGCGGCGTGCAGGAAGCTGCGGAGCAGGGTTTCCGCGGTGTCGGCGACCGCTGTGTCCAGTTTGGCGCTGGGTCTGATGGGGGCGAGGAGGGATCTTGCCCGGTGGGCGGCCGTCTGGGTGTCCTCGCAGCCGGTGGTGGGGGGCCAGTGGAGGCGGGCCGGGGTGTCGCAGAGGTGGGAGGGGTCGTAGACCAGGACGGGGCCGAGCTTCGCTCTGGCGTCCTTGGTCTCCTCCCAGAGGGTGGGGTCCGAGGTGATGATCAGGGCTGCGGATTCTGCGTCCGCGATGGCTTGGGCCGCCAGGGGGCGGCGGGTTTCCGGGGTGCCGAGGACCAGGGGGGTACGGGGGGTGGGGACCGTGGGGGTCTTGGTGAGGTCGGTCGGCGGGGCCGTCGGGGTGAGGGCTGTCGTCTGGGCGACGTCGGGCTCGGTGCCCTGCGCGGGCGGGGCGGGGGCCGGTGTCGCGGCGCCGTCGGCCTGGGCTGTGCCCACCCGTTCCGCCCTCTGGGCGGACCAGCTGCCCACAGCGGGTGCGGACTCAGATACCGGTGCCGGGGCCGCCTTCTCCTGGGGCTGAACGTCTCGCACCGGCGGGTTCATGGCCTCCAGGCGGCGGGCCCTTCGTACCGCTCTGAAGCGGGTGACCGTTCCCATCACGAAGACCGTCAGGACGATGAGGATCATCACCTGGCCGATGAGGAAGCCCCAGAGGAGGCCGTAGCCGGAGAGTTGGGTGGCGGGGGTGTCGGGCCAGGCGCCGGAGACGTCGTGGGGTTCCTGGGCGAGGTGGCGTACGGCGGGTGGGGTCTTGCCGAAGGTCACGCCGTCGGGCCAGGAGCCGTGGGCCCACCAGGCCGCGATGCCCGTGGACGACCAGATCAGGACGACCATGCCGAGCACGAAGGCGAGGCCGCCGACGAGGAGGCCGTCCGGCACGCCGCCGCGTCCGCCCGTGCCCTGCCCGGCGGGGTCCTGCCCGGGGCCGTGGCCGCCCGGGCCCCGCCCGTGCCGTTCCTGCGCCATGTCACGCCACCGTCGAGCGGGAGCCGGAGGACCCGGCGGGTCCGTCGCCCATCTGCTGTTCCATGTACGCGGCCCTTTCCTCCGCCTCTCGTTCGGCCGCCGCGAGGGCGTCGTCGGCGAGCAGGTCGCTCGCGGACTCCGTCATGGCGCGGTCGGTGAAGACGAGGGGGCGTTCCGTGTCCGTGATGAGGTGCTTGACCACCTGGACGTTGCCGTTGACGTCCCAGACCGCGATGCCGGGGGTCAGGGTGGGGATGATCTCCACGGCCCAGCGGGGCAGGCCGAGGACGCGGCCGGTGGCGCGGGCCTCGTCGGCCTTCTGGGCGTAGATGGTGCGGGTGGAGGCCATTTTCAGGATGGCGGCGGCTTCCTTCGCCGCCGCGCCGTCGACGACGTCGGAGAGGTGGTGGACGACCGCGACGAAGGACAGGCCGAGGCGGCGGCCGAACTTCAGGAGGCGCTGGAAGAGCTGCGCCACGAAGGGCGAGTTGATGATGTGCCAGGCCTCCTCGACGAGGAAGATGCGCTTCTTCCGGTCGGGGCGGATCCAGGTGTGCTCCAGCCACACGCCGACGATCGCCATGAGGATGGGCATGGCGATGGAGTTGCGGTCGATGTGGGAGAGGTCGAAGACGATGAGGGGGGCGTCGAGGTCGATGCCGACGGTCGTGGGGCCGTCGAACATGCCGCGCAGGTCGCCGTCGACGAGGCGGTCGAGGACGAGGGCGACGTCCAGGCCCCAGGCGCGGACGTCGTCTATGGCGACGTTCATGGCCTCGGCGGACTCCGGTTCGGGGTGGCGGAGCTGCTCGACGATGTCGGTGAGGACGGGCTGGCGGTCGACGATGGTCTCGTTGACGTAGGCGTGCGCGACCTTGAGGGCGAAGCCGGAGCGTTCGTCGAGGCCGTGCCCCATCGCCACCTCGATGATGGTGCGGAGCAGCGCGAGCTGGCCGGTGGTGGTGATCGCCGGGTCGAGGGGGTTGAGGCGGATGCCCATGTCGAGGGCGGCTGTGGGGTCGAGCCGGATGGGAGTTATGCCCAGCTCCTGGGCGATGAGGTTCCACTCGCCGACGCCGTCCTCGCCCTGGGCGTCCAGGACGACGACCTGGCGGTCCTTGAAGCGGAGCTGGCGCAGGACGTACGTCTTCTCCAGGGCGGACTTGCCGTTGCCGGACTCGCCGAGCACCAGCCAGTGCGGTGCCGGGAGCTGCTGGCCGTACAGCTGGAACGGGTCGTAGATGTAGCCCTTGCCGGAGTACACCTCGCGGCCGATGATCACGCCGGAGTCGCCGAGGCCGGGTGCGGCCGTCGGCAGGTAGACCGCCTGGGCCTGGCCCGTGGACGTGCGCACCGGCAGGCGGGTGGTCTCGACCTTCCCGAACAGGAAGGACGTGAACGCGTCCGTGAGGACGGTCAGCGGGTCCCGCATCGCACCTTCACACCCCTACCGTTGAGGTTCATCGCCGGATGCCGGTCGCGAACGGCAGCGTGTTCACAAATGCCCGGTGGTGCTCGCGGTCGCACCACTCCAGCTTCAGATACGACTTTCCGGCCGAGGCCCGGATGGTCCGCTTGTCGCGGGCGAGGGCTTCGGGGGAGCGGGACGACACCGTGATGTAGCCGACCAGGTTGACGCCCGCGGCGCCGCTCGCCAGGTCCTCGCCGCGCTGGTCGAGGCGGGAGTGGGATGCGATGTCGCGGGGGTCGACGGTGCGGTTCATCTTGGCCTGGCGGCTGGCCTCGGCCTCGTCGTTGGTCTTCTCCGTGAGCATCCGCTCGATGGCGACCTCGGTGGGTTCCAGGTCCATGGTGACGGCGACGGTGCGGATGACGTCGGGGGTGTGGACGAGCAGCGGGGCGAGGAAGTTGACGCCGACGGGGGTCATCGGCCACTCCTTCACCCAGGCCGTGGCGTGGCACCAGGGGGCGCGGGTGGTCGACTCGCGGGTCTTCGCCTGGAGGTACGTCGGCTCCATCGCGTCCAGCTCGGCGGGCCAGGCGTTGCGCTTGGTCATGGCCTGGAGGTGGTCGATGGGGTGGTCGGGGTCGTACATGGAGTGCACGAGGGAGGCGAGGCGGCCCTGGCCGAGGGGCTGGCGGACGCGGATGTCGGCTTCCTGGAGGCGGGAGCAGATGTCGGTGAGCTCGCGGGCCATGACGACGGCGAGGCCGGCGTCCTTGTCGAGCTTCTTGCCGCCGTGCGGGCGCGAGGCGCGGGCCATGGCCTGGGCCTCGGCGGCGAGGTCGCGGGAGTAGTGCATGCAGGCGACGAGGTAGGCGCGGTGCTGCTCGCTGCTGGTGGAGACCATCGACTGGAGCTGTTCGTAGCTGTCCTGCAGCCAGGGCAGGGCGCGCTCGTCGCCGCGCGCGGTGACGTCCTTGGCGTGTGCGTCGGGGTCGGCGGGCAGGGTGCGGGCCAGCATCTGGATGCGCGTCACGAAGCCGTCGCCGTTGGCGACGTGCTTGAGGAGGGTGCCGAAGCGGTCGACGAGGGCTTCCTGGTCCTCGCTGTCGCGCAGGCCGACGCCGGGGCCCTCGATCTCGATGGCGGCGGTGACGGTGCGTCGGTCGGCGTGCAGGAGTACGGCGATCTCGTCCGGGCCGAAGGGTGCGGCGAGCCAGTTGATGCGGCCGATGCCGGGTGGCGGGCCGATCTCGACCTCGCGTCCGTCGAGGCGCACTCCGGCCTCGGCGACGCCGGAGCGGTAGGCGGTGCCGCGCCGCAGGGAGCGTTTGAAGCTGCGGTTGATCTCGAACCACTTGTAGAAGGTGCGGCCCTTGAAGGGGAGGTACACCGCCGCGATCGCGATCAGGGGGAAGCCCATGAGCAGCAGGATGCGCGGGAAGAGGAAGGGGATGAGGATGCCGCACATCATGCCGAGGAAGGCGCCGCCGATGATCAGGGCGATCTCGCCGGTCTCGCGGTTGCGGCCGATGATGGCGTTCGGCCGGGCGCGGCCGATCAGATAGGTGCGGCGGGGCGTGACCGGTGGGGACACATGGGACTGGGTCGTCAACGCCCTTCACCTCCAGTGCTGTTCGTACCGCCGCGGTTGCCCGCGTGCGGGGTGTTCGACGGGCTCGTACGGGGCGGGGGTGCGGCGGAGGGGACAGTTCCGCCGCCGTTCGGGGAGCCGGAGCGGTGGCCGTGGGTGGACACACCGCTGCCGACGGCGTTGGCCGTGGCGGGCTGGGGTGGGGTGTCGCCGCCGCCTGCCTTGCCGCCGCCTGCCTTGCCGTTGGAGCGGGCGCTGTGGGTGCGGATGCCCTGGGCGACCCAGGCGGCGGGGGAGTTGAGGGCGGTGGCGGCGCGGTTCTCGGCGCCGCGCATGAGGCGGTTGTTGCGGGTGGCCATGATGTCGTCGCCGAAGCCGGGGACGAAGCGGTAGATGGAGGCGCTGGCGAAGATGGCGAGGAGGATGACGGAGAGCCCGGAGACGACGGCGGACAGGGAGTCAGGACCGTCCTCGCCCTGGAGGGCGCCCGCGATGCCGAGCACGATGACGATGATCGGCTTCACCAGGATGATCGCGACCATCAGGCCCGCCCAGCGGCGGATGCGGCCCCAGGTGTTCTTGTCGACGAGGCCCGAGTAAACGACGGTGCCGAGGAGCGCGCCGACGTACAGCATGGCGGCGCGGATCACCAGTTCCAGGCAGAGGATGCCCGCGGCGGCGATGGACACGGCGGACACGACGATCAGCATGATCGGGCCGCCGCCGATGTCGGTGCCCTTGTCCAGGGCCTGCGAGAACGTGCCGAAGAACTTGTCGGTCTCGCCGCCCACGGACTTGGCGAGCACCTCGGAGATGCCGTCGGTCGCGGACACGACGGTGGCGAGGATCAGCGGGGTGAACGCCGAGGCGAGCACCGTCAGCCACAGGAAGCCGATGGCCTCGGACAGCGCGGTGAGCATGGGGACGCCGCGGATCGCCCGCTTGGCGACCGCGAGGAGCCACACGATCAGCGTCAGGACGGTCGAGGCGGCGAACACCACGGCGTACTGCTGGAGGAACTTCTCGTTGGTGAAGTCCACCGCGGCGGTGTCGTTCACGTACTCCGTGAGCTTGTTGACGATCCAGGACGCGGCGTCGCCGAAGCCGCGGGCGAGGGAGGAGAGGGGGTCGAGCTTGGAGAAGGCGCCGTCGTCGGCGGGGGACTTGGGGGTGCCGCTGTCGCCGCCTTCGCCGCGTTCGCAGTACTTCTTGGCCGGGCCGCGGATGAGTTCGCAGGGGTCGTCGGGTTCCGCCGCGGCGCGGGTGGCCAGCATGAGGACGGCGGTTTGTACGGTCACCAGGGCGCCGGTGAGCGACAGGACTCGACGTCGGGTGCTACCGGGCATAGGTGAACCCTCCGTACTCCTCCACGGCCTTCGCCATGTCGTCGGCGGTGGAGGCCCGCTGGTCGCGGCCGACCGGGACGGGGCCGTCCTTCTGCTTGAAGTCGGCGACCTTCCAGTCGCCGTCGACCCAGCGCATGTCGTACGTGTTCGTGAACCAGCTCTCGGTCACGGGGTTCTCGGTGTTCTCGCCCGCGAGACCGAAGAGCGAGGAGTACCAGATCTCGACGGTCGCCGAGCCGCCGCCGAACTTCGTGACCTTGGTACCCACCGGGATGATGCGGGACACGAACGTCGTGCCCTTCGGCGCGTTGCCGTCCTTGTTCAGGCCGATCCGGGACAGAAACGACTCCCCTGCGTACACCTTGTCCAACTCGGGCTTGCGCTCGGCGGCGACCGTCGGGGTGTAGACGTCGTCGACGATCACGTGGCGGCGTGCCTTGTTGAACATGTCGGCGGAGCCGAGGGCGATGGCGTAGTTCGCCGTCGCGCTCTCCACGCCCTGCTGGGTCTTCGGGAACCCGGAAGGGATGCCCGCCGCACCCTTCCCGCTCACCGGCTTCTCCCCCGTGGGCGCCGTAGGAGCGGCCTCCGCCCCCTTGCCGCCCCCGCGCCCCCCGTCCCCGCCCCCGTCGGACGACGAGTCGCCGCGGTTGGCGAAGGCGATGGCGGCGATGAGGAGGACGACGACGCCGATGACGGTGACGACGCTGCGGGAGGGGGACCGGCTCGCGCCGCGTGCGGGTCTGCGGGAGCCGTAGCCGTCGGGGCCGTCGCCCTCCGGGAGCCGCGTCCGGGTCTCGCCCGTGCCGCCGAAGAGGTCATCGTCATCGCTCATGCCGCGTACGTCCCCTCAACCTCTTGCTTGACCGCGCTATCCGCAAGGTGCACCCGGTACGACGGTAGCCGGGCCGGCTCCCGCGCGGGCGCGGTGTGGTGACTGGACATCAGGGAGTTGCAACCTCAGCCGGTGGGCGCGTCGGACGGGGGAGAACCCGGTGGCAGCCGGGGAACGGGTGTCAGACCGCCATGCCGTACACGATGGTGAACAGCGTGCCCAGCGAGCCGATGATGAAGACGCCGGTGAGACCGGCGATGATCAGGCCTTTGCCCTGTTCCGCGCTGAAGGTGTCGCGCAGGGCCGTCGCGCCGATTCGCTGTTTGGCGGCGCCCCAGATCGCGATGCCGAGGCAGAGCAGGATGGCGACCGCCATCACCACCTCGATCATCACGCGTGCCTCATTGCCCAGGCTCCCGAAGGGGCCCCAGTCGGGGGCGATCCCACCGATGATGGTGTTGATGTCGCCCTTCTCGGCTGCCATAAGCATGTGTAACTCACCGCCCCTAGTGGGTTGTTCTCGCGCCTCTGCCCGCCTCTGCCTACCCAGTGCAGAGGACGAGGCTCATTGTCGCTGACAATCGGTCCGGCGCGTGCCGCCTTGACGTCATTTGTTGGCCGACTTCGCACGTTTCGTCGTACGCAGCCCGCGTCGGCGGTCGGCGGCGGACGCAGAACGCTATACGCAGGAACGTATGGTCACTCTGTGTATCACGAGGGGTGACGCCGGGCAATGAATGTCCGGCGTGGCCACTGACGTCAACTCAGGCGGGCCCGGGGCGGGGCTTCCAGATGGATCGTCAGGGCGGGTCGTGAGGCCGGGCCGTCGGGTCGGGGTGTCAGGTCCGGGGGGTGAAGTCGCCGAGGCCGCCGCGGACGACGTAGGCGCAGTCCGTGTAGCGGTAGCCGCCCTGGACCTTGGCGCCGTCGCTGTGGTCGCGGACCAGGGTGCCGGCGCCGGTGCCGCGCTTGTAGAGGAAGTGGTACTCGCCGGCGGGCAGCCGCAGGGTCTTCTGCGGGTAGCTCCGGCCGCTGGCCTTGCAGGCCTTGGCGCTGCCTTCGGCCCTGCTGCTGTACGTGGTGCAGCCGAGGCAGGCGCCGAGTTTGACGCTGCCGGTGGCGGGGCCGGTGAAGAGGACCTCGACGGCGCTGGGGCCGTCGTTCTTGATGATGAACTCCTGGCCGGAGCCGGGTCCGCGCTGCGCGGGCAGCTTGCCGCCGGCCTGCGGGCGGGCGGCGGCGATCTCGGCGGCGATGGCGATGGTGCGGGCGCGCTGGCGCTTGCCGCTGTCCTTGTACGTGTCGGCGTAGCCCGAGAGGGTCTTGGCGGCCTCGGTGTAGCGGCCGTCCTTGAAGTCGTCGACGCCGCAGGCGTAGCTACCGGACTGGATGGTGGTGGCGGTCCTTGCGCGGAGCGGGGCGGCGGTGTCCCCGGGCAGGGTGTCGGCGGTGGTGCGGATGGCGCGCAGCTCGGTGGTGGCCGAGCAGGGGTCGGGGCCCTTCAGTTCGTCGGCGCGCTCGTCGATCGCGGCGCGGATGCCGGGGACGACCTTGGCGGCGGCTTCGGACTTGGGGAAGGTGCTCATCAGCTCCCGCAGGTCGGTGCCGCCGCCGGTCTTGCCGAGGGAGGACATGCCGCAGGCGTAGAGGGAGTCGGCGAGGCGGTTGTCGGGCCAGGTGGTGAGGTGGCCGAGGCGGTCCTTGCCGAGGGTGTCGGGCAGGGTGCGCAGATACTTCAGCGGTTCGACGGCCTCGCAGTACTGGCGGTCGGCGTAGGGCGCGGCGACGGATTTGTAGTACGTGTCGAGGCGGTCGGGGACGCGGTCGGCGGCGCGTGAGTCGGCGTGGTCGCGGACGAGGCCGCGGTAGATGCCGAGGGCGTCGCGGTACTCGCTCTCGGTGGCCGCGAACGGGCGGCCCTCCTGGGCCTTGACGAGCCGGTCGGCCTTGTCGAGCCGGTCGAGCAGCATCTGTTCGACGGCCTCGTCCTGCGCGGAGTCGTAGGCGAGCGCGCCGGATGCGGGCACGGCGAGCAGGACGATGCCGAGCCCGGCGGCGACGGGGGCGCGAAGGCGCCAGCCGATGGGTGTGCGGCGGGCGCGGCGGGCGGCGTCGGCGGCGGCGAGGACGAGCACGACGACGTATCCGAGGAGGGCGCCGCCGGGGACGCCGTCGACGTCGGCGGGCAGGGCGACGAGGAGCAGCGCGGCGGTGGCGGCCCAGCACAGGGCGGCGGGCACCCAGGCCCGGAGCAGGACGTAGCCGAGGCCGAGGCCGGTCAGGTTGAGCAGCGCGGCGGCGACGGGGCGCAGGGGCTCGGGCGGGCCGGGGTCCGGGGCGGGGGTCCTGGGTGTGGCCGGGGGTTCTAGGAGTTCGGGGGTGCCGTAGGGCGAGGTGGGTGGGCCGGGCGGGGCGGGTGCGGTGGCTCCGCCGGGTGGTGCGGGCGGTGCGGGTGCGGCGGGCTGTGCGGGCGGAGGCTGCTGAGGCGGGCCGTAGGCGGGCGGCGGGCCGAAGGCGGCCGGGGCGGGTGTGGGTGTGGCGGGTGCGGCGGGTGGGCTGGTCGGGGCGTACGTGGGTGGTGGTGGGGGTGCGGCGGGCGAGGCAGGTGCCGCAGGTGAGACAGGCGAGGCAGGTGCCGCAGGCGTGGGGGGAGTGGCGGGTGTGGCTGATGGCGCGGGTGTGGCCGGGGGCGGGCCGGAGCCGGCCCCGGTCTCGGCGGGCTCGTCGGGTCGGCGGTCCTGGGGCTCGTCCCGCGGCTCGTCTCTGGGCTCGTCACGCGGTCCATCGGTTGCCAACGTCGGCTCCCCCCAGCCGTAGGGCGCACAGCTCCGAACACGGGTGTGCGCACGGGCCGACGCTCCCCATCCCCACAGGGTCGACCCAACTCCCCTACATTCCGCCAAAGTTGGCGCTGCGTCAATCGCCCGTCACGGGGGGTTTCCACTCCGGCGCACGCCGCCTCTGCCTCCGCCCGAGCCGACTTGCCGCGTTCAGGCAAGCGCCCGTGGCGAAGGTCAGTCCTTGACGGAAGAGGGGAGGGCCGTGGGGATCTGCGGATTGTTGGTGCACTTGAATCCGTCGGCCATCACTTTGGCGGAGTGGAGGAGGTGTTGGAGGTGGGGGCGGTAGCTGCTGAGGTCGTCGGTGAGGAGGTCGGTCATTGACCCTTCCAGGAGCACGTCGTTCAGTTGCGAGGCAGGTGCCCCACGGACTCCGCACCTGATGTAGATGTTGTACGACCGTTGATCGACGTAGCGGTTCTTCTGGTAGACGAGTTTGGCATCCGGTCCAAGGTCGACTGAGATGAAACTGTCGTGGGTAGCGATTTCTTCGAAGGGGCGGGCGGCCGCGCGGTAAGCCAGCGCAAACTGGGCGCTGAACCCGCGCTCGGGCGCCTCTGCATAGCACATCTTAGATTCTGCAGTGCGCCGAAATGCGGACTCGTTGGGATTCCAGTCGGGGACCTTTTTGTGGAATTTCTCGGCTGCGTGGGCGATTGTTTCGGAGGTATTCGGGTTCAGTTTGGATACCTTGGCATGCTGCTTCAGCCAGGCCATTCCATCCTTCCCTAGGAGTTTCGTGCATGCCTGGCTCTCGCGTTGCGTGCGGTCCTGCTTCCCGTCGCTGCTGGTGCAACCTCCTACGGTGACGAGTACGCAGGTCATGGTGAGTGTGGTAAGGCGGAGTTTCCGTATCATTGGCCCCTCGCCGCGTCGGTGTTCGTCTCATCGCGGCCTCCACCGTAATTCACCATCAGTTTGGGCATGTAATCTTCCATCGGTTTGCCGATTAGCCCTTCGGATTGCGCGTAGTTGACGATCGGAGCCATGGCATTGCGCTGACCCGCTTTCTTCGCTTCATCGATGCTGTTGATTGCCTGCTGGGTATTGTCGTACTCGTCGGCCTTCAGCCAGTCGAAGGTGTTCGCGCTGAACGTATCCGCAGCCCCGCCCCCGGCCTCGAACGCGAGAGGGACCGCGATGGCGGCAGCTGCTCCTGCGGGGATGACGGTGGCTGCCCCCACCCCAACCACCGTGCCGATGGCTGCGCTTGCGGCGAATTTCCGCCATCCGGCTTGCTTTTCCAGTGCCTCGTTGCGTTTGTCCTCTTCGTCGGCGAACTCCTTTCCGATGGCCTCGATCCGAGCCTCATCAAGCGCGCCGTGCACCCTCATGCTGTATCCGGCTGCGTTCATGGCGGCTTCGTGGTCATTGCCCTGAGCCGCCATGAGGCTGGTGCCGTAGACCTGTTGGGCGCTGGACACCGTCGCGTACGAATCCTGATCCGAAGCCAGAGCGCGAAGGAAGTTCGGGGTCCCGGATCCAAAATCGACCAGGTGCTTGTTGTTCGTGTCGAGCAGTTCATCGACTGTCGTCACACCACTGCTGCCCCCGAAGTCGGCTACCGAGCGTGTGATGCTGTCGACATGCCCCGCAGCCATCCGCGCCAGGCTGTCCCGCATCCCGGGCTGCCCATCGATCGTGTCAGCGCTGTTGTAGTGGTCAACGACCCGCCTCATGAGGTCAGTTCGGTCCTGGCGTGCTTCGATCTGCGCGTCCGTCTTCATCGGGGGGATCTCGGGGGTCTTGTCGTCGTACGCGTACCCGAGGGTCGCCGACTCCAGCGCGTGCCCGAGGCTCGCGTACCCGGCTGGTTTGCCGTCCTCGCCCTGCGGCCACGAGCGGACGTCGGGTGCGTTGGCCTCGTCGCCCTTGGCGCCCACCAAGTAGTCGTAGTTGTCGATCGGCTCAAGGCCCTCGCCCTGCGTGGAGCCCTTGAAGAACGCGGCTGACGCGCCGGGGTTGTGGGCCAGGCCCTCCAGGAAACCGGCGATGGGGTCGTTCGGCTTGTCCGAAGGCGGGTAGTCGAGCCGGCTGTCGAAGCCCCAGAGGTTTCCGGGGTTGCCGTAAGCGGGGCTCTTCCCCTTCTCCCGCTCGAACTCGATCAGTTTCGTGCCGTAGTCGTTGAGGAAGCCCGATGCGAACTTCCCCTTCTTCATGAGGCTGCTGGCGATCTGGAATCCGTAGGGGCCCTGGATTCCGTCGGGCAGCGGGAACTTCTTGTCTCCGGCCGCGATGACGTCGCGTTTCCATTCGTCCATGGCCGGGGTGTCGACGTGGGTGGCGTTCGCCAGCGACATGCTGAGGTTGTCCTGGACGTGGGCCAGCATCTTGGCCCGGTCGCCCTCGATGTCGGCGCCGGGCGGGTCGGCGAGGTCGCGCCAGAACCGGAGGGTTCCCTCGCCGCCCAGGCTCGTGGCGAGCGTGGCGGTGAAGGCCTTGTTGTCCCGCTGGTTTCTCAGCGACTCGTTGAAGCGGGCGAGTTCCTTGTCGCTCCACTCACTGGGATCGCCCTCCTTGATCTTCTTCGCCCAGTACTCGGCTTCCTTCTTGCCCTGCCTGGCGTCCGCTTCGTTGAGGTTCTTGGGGCCGCCGGTGCGGAAGTCGTGCTTGTTCTTCGCGATGCCGCGCAGGGCCTCGGCCGCGATCCGGTCGGTCTCGGTGGCTTCCCACAGGATCCGGGTGACCCGCTCGGCCGCGGCGTCCAGCTCCGCTTGGCTGGGCTTGTCCGTGATCTCGCTGCCGACCATCCCCTTCGGGTGGGCGTAGCGCGCCGTGCCGTCCTCCTCGTGGCGGATCCGCCGCGTGCGCCCGTGGTCGATGGCCGCCTGGAGGTCGCTCTTGTGCTTGGCGAGGTCGCTGTGCGTGTCGCGCAGCAGGCTCAGGATCGTCTTCGCCTCGGCGGCCGCCTGGCTGAACTCGCGGCTGGTCTTGGTGATGAACTCCCTTGTCACGGTGGCGTTCACGCCGTGCCAGTCGGCGGAACCCGCCTGCTGGGCCAGGTCGGCGGCGGAGATCCCACCCTTGCCTTCGGCCAGCCTTTGCAGGCGGCCGGCCATGATCTGCCAGTCGGTGACGGCTTCCCGCAGTTTCCCCAGGCGGAGTTCGAGCAGATCCGAGACGGTCAGCACCAGTTTCCCTTACGAAAGGTACTTCGAGATGGCCGAGGCTTTGATGGACGTCGCGACCTTGTCCTCATCCTTGGCATGCTGAGAGCGCGCGAAGTCCAGACCGTTGGAGATGTGGGCGCAGGCGTCCTTGAGGACCTTGGCCTTGCTGTTCCACGCGTCGTGCAACTCGGTGAGCGCGGAGCCGGTGTCCAGGCCGTCGTTCCCCAGCTCGACGGAGGCGTCGAACGTGGCCTGCCGGGCGTGGTCACTGTCCACACGGAACCGCTCCCGCAGGTCGTACGCCATGTTGCCGAGCCGCCCGAGTTCGTTGTCGCGGACGACGAGGTCCTTGCCGCCTCCGCCCCCGGGCCCGTCCGGCAGCTGGTTCAGCCGCATCCGCTCGGCCTGCCGTTCAGACGCGTCCGCTTTGAGCTGATCCCACTCTTCCCACGCCATGTCATGGCCTCCCGAACACGTTGGGGGACGTAGCGGCTCGGCGCCTGCGGGCGACGGCCACCGCGGCGACCACGCCGCCGATCAGGGCGGCAGCGCCGACGCCCAGGCCGATCTTGGCTGTTGTGCCGATGCCGCCGTCGCCGTCGTCGGACTTGTCCTGTGCCGCCGATCCGGAGGCGGTTGACGGGGTGGGCGACGTGGCCTTCGGCTTGGGCCCGGACTTGGGCTGCTTGAGGTCCGGCAGGGGGTATTCGTCCGGCGCCCCCGGGTCGCCCGGATTCTCCAGAGCGACCCGGGGACGCACGATGCCGTAGCCGATGGAGTCGTTGCGCTTCGCGCCGTCCGTGGGGGCACCGATGGTGTTGAGCATGACGCGGAGGACCTGGTTGTTGGTCCAGTCGGGGTGTTCGGACCAGATGAGGGCGGCGCTGGCAGAGGCAAGGGCGGTGGCGTCACTGGTGCCATGGCCGTTGCAGATGCCTTTGCCCGACGCGCACGTCGTGGAGATCTCGTCACCGGGGGCGGCGAGGTCCACCTGCGGGCCGTACTGGGACTCTTTCGTCTTACGGAGGCTCTTGCCTACGGCTCCGACGCCGACCACCCCCGGCGTCCCCGCTGGGTAGCGAAGATCCGAGATCCCCTCGTTGCCGACTGCGGCGAAAACGAGCGAGCCTTTGTCCAGGGCGTACCGCACAGCCGCGGTGAGCTGCGGTGACCCCCTGACGTTTCCGAGCGAGACATTGATGACCTTCGCCCCACGGTCGGCCGCGTAGCGGATACCCCGGCTGTAAAGCTCGTTGTCCTTCTGGATGTACTGATTGGCGTCCAACCCGTGCAGGGGGACGCGGATGGGGAGAAGCTTGGCACCCGGCGCAAGGCCAAAGGTGCCGTTTCCACCGCTTCCCCCTGTTCCCGCAATCAGCATCGCCATGTACGTTCCATGGCCCTTCGGGTCAGTGTGCTCATCCCCTGCTCTCTCCGGCGCCAGGTCCATGCCCGGAAGCACTTGGCCCCGCAGATCCGGCAACTCGGCGTTGATGCCCGTGTCGATGACAGCGACGGTGACGCCCTTGCCCGTGCTGGTCTGCCACATTTTCTCGGCCTGCATGGCGATGAGGTGCCACTGCTTTTCGCGTACGGACTCCGCGTGAGCGGGTGTGGCCGCGACGCCTGTCAGCAGGAGGCCCACGGCACCCGAGGCGACGTTCCGCCACCGTGTGTTGTGCGGTGTCCTGGCAGCCATCTGCTCTCTCATGACCTCGAGGTTTCTGGGGTGGGGGTATGCATGTCAGTCGATGACGGGCGGGACGACCTTGCGGCCGTCCGGGCGCCAGGTCTCCTGGTCCTCGGTGAGGTAGTCCGGTCTGCCGTCTCCTTGCTCGTCGCGTCGTGAGCGTGAGGGCTGAGTCGTGTTCGGCGGCATGGCGCCCCGCATCGGTCCCTGCCGCCGGGGCTGCCCGCCTGCGATGCCGTTGGGGGCACTCATCGGTCGCTGTGCCGCTGCCGCCCCTCGTCCGGCGCCCGGTCCTCCCGGACCCGTCCCCGCAGGAGACCCGCCGACGACCGCACCTCGGGGTATGCCGCCGGTCGGCCCGCCGGGGACGGACGGCGTGGGTCGACCGCCGACGATGCCGGGGCTGCTCGGCATACGTCCAGCAGGCGGGTCCGCAGGTGGAACCCTGGGAGTGCCCCCGACCACTGGTTGCGCCGGGCCCGTCGGGCGCGGCGGCAGAGGCTGTCCTCCGCTGGGCGTGCGCCCGGGTGCCGGTCCCACCGGTCCGCCACCCGCCCGACCGGGAGCGGGCCCCACCGGTCCACCACCCGCCGTCCGTCCGGGAGGAGGCCCCGCCGACCCGGCCCCGGGCGGCAGAAGTGAACGTCCCCCGGACCCAACTGGCCCTGGCCCCGGCGGAGTCGTGGGGGCTACCGGCGGATTCTGCTGCTGTCCCGAAGATGGCGGAAACAAACCTATGGGTTGCGCCGTTCCGTCGGGCCTGACCGGGGTCGACGGAACCCCCTGAGGGGAGGGCGGTGTTGCCGTCGGGGCGTCAGGAAGCGGTCCCGTACCGTCGACTCGGACGCCTACCGGGTCCGGGCCTTGAGGCATGGGCTGCGGGTCCAGGCCCGTTGGCGCGTCCGATCCGCCTCCCGACCCGCTGGGTCCGGATGCGGCAGCCGGTGGCCGGGACGAACCGCCAACGGGCACCGCACTCGCAGGCCCACCCGCCGACCCTCCACCAGATGGCACGGCACTGCCTCCTCCGCCAGGAGCCACCTCTCTGAGGTCCCGCACCGGCGGCGGCGTCACCTCCGGCGGCAACGGCCGAAACCGAGGCCTCTCCAACCCCTCCAACTGCTGCGCCGCCAACTGATACGCCTGCCCCAACTTGCGCATCTCCGCCGCAGCCTCCTGGCGGACCTTCTCCTTGGCCGCCGCGAGCCGCTCCAGCTCACCGGCCGACTTCGCGCCCACTGCGCGCGCGTCCGGGTCGTTGGGGTTGGCCTGCGCCGCCTTCAAGTTGCCCTCCGCGCCGCCCTTGTCACGCGGGATCGACGCCTGCGCGGTAGCAATCGCCTCCGACGCCCGCGTCAGCCACTTCGCCGACTCCTCGCTGAAGTCACCCAGGCGGAGCGTGGAGTTGGCCAGATCCCCGCTCCACGTACGGAACGCCGTCGCGCCCTCGCCCTTCCACCGCACCCACTGCGGCCGCACCTTCAACTCGTCCGCGATCTTCCGGATCTCCGCAGCCGCAGCCACGAGCCGATCCGCGGCCGCCTGAACCTGACCCGCGTTCGCCTGATCGAGCCACGCCAGCATCTGCTCATGACTCATCGACTCAAAAGACGTACCGCCCTTGCCGCCCATCAGATCGACCCTCCCGCGTCCGCTGCCGGATCCTCCGTACGCCGGTCCGCCCGGCCCGGCCCCTGCCCGGCACCAGCCCCGCTCCCGTACCGCTCCGCAATCCCCGCGCTGATCTCCGCCATGCGATCACGAATGTCCTCATCCACGTTCCGGTAGCCCTTGTGCGAGGCGAGGACCGCGATGCCCATCCCCTCCATGGAGTCGGAAAGGAGTTTCGACAGGCCCTCCAGCTCCGTGAGCACCGTCCCGTACGCACCGAACAGGCCCGCGGCCTCGGCCCACGCCCCGTCCCCACCGCCGAACTGATGCCGCCCCAGCTGCTCTTGACCCACCTTGGCCGGTCCGGCCGCCGACCCTTTCAGATCACGGATCAGGTCATCGACCCGCTTCTGGAACGCCATGAACGACGACAACTCCGTGGCCACATCCGCCACAGCATCCGTGATCCCGTCGAAGGGGTTCGCGGACCAGAACGAACCGTCCGACCCACCCGACCCGCCGCCCGATTTCCCCGCCCCCACAGGCCCCACCCCTAGAACGACCACACGGTCCCAGCTCGATCGCGCAGCGAGCGCATAGCTTTCGCGAACTACCGGGCAACTCTAGTCACTGGGTATGACAGCTCGTATCTGAACGATCACTCATACGATCAGATTCAGGCCAGCACGAGACACCCACGAGACATCCATGAGGCCCGGCAACGGGATTCAGCACACGGGACCTTGCACGGTCCAGGACATTCGCACCGGTACACACGAGGCCAAACATCACGCGATATCAGCCAAAGCCCGCCCCTCCTCAGCTCGGCGCGGCGGCTTCGCAGGCGGTACCCGTCGGCACTCGCCGCCATCAACGGGGCCGCACCCAGCCCCGCCCCGGCCCTCCATTCGGTGTGCCTGTCATCACACCCGAGCGGTGTCACGCTTGACGTCGCTGCGGTGTCCTCATGGCGGAAGCGAGAGAAGGGACCCGTGAAGATGAAGGCCGTCATCGTGTGCGCCTCCGTGTCGCACGGCAATACGCGTCGTGTCGCCGACTGCATGGCCCAGGTGCTGGGCGCGAAGGTCGTCTCCCCCGAGCAGGCGGACCTGGCGGAGCTGGCCGATGCCGACCTCGTGGGATTCGGCTCGGGCGTCTTCTATCAGAGGCTCCACCCCCGCCTGATCGACTTCGTCAAGGCACTGCCCGCCGGACGGGGCCGGGCATTCGTGTTCGCAACCAGCGGGCTTCCCGAGCTGCCGCTGGCGCCCTTCTCCCGCCCCTTGGCCAAGCTCCTGGAAGGCAAGGGCTTTGAGGTGGACGGAAACTTCTCGTGCCGGGCGCTGGACACCATGGGGCCCTTCAAGCTGGTCGGCGGCATCCAGAAACAGCGGCCGAACGACGGGGACCTGGCCGCCGCGCGGGCGTTCGCCGCGCGGCTGAGGGACGGGCAAGGGCCGATTTCCTGACACGCGCCGCGCCGCCGGGAGGCGGCAGGCAGCGCGTACTAGACCCCTTCAACGAAGTGGTCGAATTCGCCCGCCCGTACGCCGAGGACGAAGGCGTCCCATTTCTTGCGGGTGGTCGTGACGACGTTGTCCGGGGCGTCGGTCGTGCGCAGGTAGACGGCGTCGTCCGCGCCGAAGGCGAGTTCGATCCAGGGGCCGGGGCCGTCTTCCTCTTCGGGGGCGGCCCGGACCCAGTCGAGGTCGGCGGGTCTTCCTTCAGACATGGTCGGCTTCCTTGGCCTTGCGGATGAGGGCGGCGAAAGCGGTGGGCCGGGCGGCGAGTATCACCCCGGTGGGGTCGGCGCTTTCGGTGAGTTTGACCTTGCCGGTCGGGCTGGCGGACACGTGTATGCAGGAGCTGCCCTCCGAGCAGTAGGACGACTTCTGCCAGCGCTGGTTCACATCTGCTCCTTCAGGTCCTGCATGACGGTGTGGATGAGGTCGCGGGTTCTGGCCGGAGTGAGTGCGACGGCTTCGAGGCGTTCGAAGAGGGTGCGGTACTTGTGCAGTTGGGCCTCGGCATCCAGGAACGCGATGCCGTGGGACTGGTCGAGGTAGACGGTGTCCAGCTGCGGTACAGGGCCGTGTACGAAGTAGATCGACTGGCCCGAGCCGGGGAAGGCTCCGGCGTCGAAGGTGATGACGCGCAGAGTGATGTGGTTCCGGTCGCTCATGTCCAACAGGTGCTGGAGCTGCTGCCGGGCCACCGTGGGGCCGCCAACTTTCATGCGCAGGGCGGCCTCGTGGATGACGGCCTCGTACGGTGCGGGGCTGTCGCGGTACAGGACGTTCTGCCGCTTGATGCGAAAAGAGAGGCGGTGCTCGATCTCAGGCGGTGAGAGCTGGGTGACCGCTTGGACAAAGATCTCGCGGGCGTAGTCTCGGGTCTGGAGCAGGCCCGGGATGCGGGCAGTGATGCAGTCGCGCAGTGCCTGCGCGTGGTGCTCCAGTTCGGCCAGGTCGAGCAGCGCACTCGGTAGCAACTCGCGGTACTGCTCCCACCAACCACGCGTGCGTTCGCCCGTCATGCCGGTCAGCGCCTTGATGAGAGGTTGGTCGGCACACTCGTACTGGCAGGCCAGTGCCCGGACTCGCTCGGGGCTCACGCCGACGCGTCCGGCCTCCATGTTGCTGATCTGGCTCTGCTGTACGCCAAGGAGTTGACCTGACTGCGTGGCGCTGAGGCCTGCCCGCTCGCGGAGTTTGCGCAGCTCGCTGCCGAAACGGAGCTGACGTCCCGTCGGGTTGCTTCTCACGGGCTTGCCCGCCTCCTCGACGCGGTCCGTCACCCACACAGGTGGCATGTAATGCATTTTTCGAGAATCGAGTAATGCATTTACTGACTGTCGCTACCTTATGACCCAGGCGCCTCACCCGGAAGCACCCCGCTCGACGGAGCGGCACCGTCACCGGGACCAACTCCGCAACTGCCCTACAAGTACGGAGACTTCCATGACCACCGTAAACCCGTCCTGGGCCTACACCCTCCACCTCCCGCACGATCCCCGCGCACCGGGGGTCGCCCGCGCACACGTACGGGCCGTGCTCGCCGCCCACGGGCTCACCGAACTCACGCCGACCGCCGAGCTCCTGGCCGCCGAGATGCTCAACAACGCCCAGCTGCACACCGACGGGGCCTATGGCCTCGGGCTTCAGCCTTCCGTCCCGGGTGGGGTCCGCGTAGCCGTCTGGGACACCAGCCCCGTCATCCCGCCGGGGTTCGGGGCGGCGGTGTCCCCGGATGACGCCACGCCCCCGCAGTGGGCGGAGGGCGGCCGGGGGCTGTGCCTGGTGCGCGCGTGTTCCCACTCGTGGGGCGCGTACGCGAGTCCGGGGCGTGGCGGGAAGCTCCTGTGGGCCGCGTGTTCGTGAGTCCCTCGCCAGGGGCTCCGCCTCTACACTTGCCCCGGCGGACTCCCGGGCGGCGAGGGGTGGTTGACGGTGCGTAAGGCATGGCTGCTCGCAGGCGTCGCGTTCAGCGGGTCCATGGGATTCATGATGCTGCTCGTCGTCGGGACCTTCGTCGCGGCGGGGAGTCTCGCCGAGCAGTCGGGGGGCGGCGGCAACGTCGGGCTCGCCAAGGGTGCCGTGCCCGCCTCGTACCAGCCGCTGGTGCAGAAGTGGGGCAATCTCTGCAAGGCCATCAACCCGGCTCTGCTGGCCGCTCAGCTGTACCAGGAGAGCGGGTTCAATCCGCGGGCGCAGAGTCCGGCGGCGGCGCAGGGGATAGCGCAGTTCATTCCGGGGACCTGGGCCTCGCACGGGCTCGACGGGGACGGGGACGGGGACCGGGACGTGTGGGACCCCAAGGACGCCATCCCGTCGGCGGCCTCGTACGACTGCAAGCTCGCCAAGTACGTGAAGGACGCGCCCGGCGACCCGACGAGGAACATGCTCGCCGCGTACAACGCGGGCGCGTACGCCGTGATCAAGTACGGCGGTGTGCCCCCCTACCGCGAGACGCAGAACTACGTCAAGATCATCACGACGCTGGAGAAGAGTTTCGCCAGGCCCATCGACCGGGTGAACCCCTCGCAGCAGGCGGCGGGCGCCATCTACTACGCGCAGAAGAAGCTCGGCACCGAGTACCTGTGGGGCGGCAACGGGACCGCCGACCAGAACGGCCGGTTCGACTGCTCGGGGCTCACGCTTGCCGCGTACCGCAGTGTCGGGATCGATCTGCCGCGCGTGGCCAACGACCAGTACAACGTCGGGCCGCACCCCAAGCGCGAGGAGCTGCTCCCCGGTGACCTGGTGTTCTTCTCGGACGACCTGAGCAACTCGCGTGCCATCCGGCACGTGGGGATCTATGTGGGCGGGGGCTACATGATCGACGCCCCCCGGCCCGGCGCGGTGATCCGCTTCGACCCGATCGATACGCCGGACTACTTCGGGGCCACCCGAGTCACCAAAGATGGCGCAAAAGCGATCCCCGAGAAGCCGGTGGAGAAGCTGGTGGAGCGGCCCGGAGGGAAGCCGGGGAAGGCTGAGAAGCCGGAGAAGCCGGAGAAGGGTGAGAAGCCCGGGGAGGGTCAGGAGAGTCCGGGCGAGGAGTCGGGAGTGGATCCTGAAGGCGGTTCCGCCGAGGATCCTTCGGGAGAGCCTTCCGGTTCGCCTTCGGGAGGGCCCGCCGCCCGTCCCTCCGGGCGGCCTTCGGACGAGGGCGTCGAGGTCTGAGCCGGACCTCCGCCACCGTCTGATCCGACCCGGAGCGGAGGGCGCGCGCACGGCGCGCGCGCCGTGCGATCTGGCTGGAACCGTCCGCTGAAGAAACCCCCTGAGCTGCGGCGATGAATCTCTCTTCGATAACGTCTGAGTGATCTTTCGGTGGAGAGTGGAACGTATGGAAGGGGACCAGGCGTTCCCTTGTCTGGTACGGCACGTACGCGAAGAACAGCGCCATGGACGCGAAGGCAGCGCGGGGAGCACTGAACCAGCGGCACGACTGCACTGACCACGGGGGTTGATGGAAGGGCGCACGACCACGTGCGCTCGTGAGTGAAGAAGACAAGGGGCCGCAGCATCATGGCTGGACTCGATGATTCCGGGTCGAACCCCGACGTCAGCCTGCTCTACGACATCAACGGCCTGGCCGAGGACGCCCCCGGCTGGCTCGCGCGGACCATGGAGTTCGTCGGTGAGTACGGACTCCTGCTCGCCCTGGTCCTGCTCGTCGTGTGGTGCTGGTGGGGAGCCCGCCGCCGCCCGGTCCTCGACGACGCGGCCTCGTCCGTCGCCGCCGTCGTGTGGGCGCCGCTCGCCGCCGGTATCGCCGTCCTGGTGAACGTGCCGATAAGGGGCTTCGTGGAACGCCCGCGCCCCTTCGTGGACCACCAGGGCCTGGAGGTCCTGGTCGACGGCAAGACCGACTACTCCTTCGTGAGCGACCACGCGACGCTCGCCATGGCCATCGGCGTCGGCCTCTTCGTCGCCAACCGCAAGTTCGGCATCGCCGGCATCGCCCTCGCCGTCGCCGAGGGCTTCTGCCGGGTCTTCATGGGCGTGCACTACCCCACCGACGTCGTCGGCGGGTTCGCGCTCGGCACGGCGGTCGCGCTGCTGCTCTCGCCGCTCGCCATGGCCCTGCTGACCCCTGTCACCAAGGCCGTCGCCCGCTCCGGGAGGGCCTCCCGGCTGGTGTGGCGCGGCCCCGGTGACGTCGAGCCGGTCGCCGCCCTCGCCGGGCAGGAACCGGCGCCCGGCGCCGACGAGCGGGACCTGGCGGCCTAGGGCCTGTCCGATGGGTCGGCCGACGGCTACAGGGCCTGCGGGAAGGAGAAGAAGCGCGTGGGGTCGTACTGCTTCTTCAGCTTCTTCAGGCGCGGCGCCGCCTGCCCGTAGTACGCCTCACGCCAGTTGGTGAGCGTCGGGTCCGCGTAGTTCTGGTACGCCGCCCCGGACGCGTACCGCCGCATCCCGGAGTGGGCCGTGTTCAGCCAGGACTGGGCGGTGCTCCCCGAGGTGCCCGCGCGCCAGGACACGATGTACTGGGCGAGCATCCGAGAGCGGCGGTGGACGAACGCCGTGGCCGTCGGGTCCACGCGGTTGATGGCGCCGCCGAGCGCGGTCAGGGCGATGCTGCCCGCGGTGCCGCGCTCGCCCCGCACGCCCTCGATCTGGTGGAGCAGGGCGCGGATGCCCGCGGCGGACAGGGAGCGGTCGAAGAAGTCGGAGCGGGCCGCGTACGTCTCCCGGCCGAGCGCGCCGCTCGGCGTGCGGCCCGGTGTCGAACCCGGCAGATGGCACTGGGCGTCCGAGGCGAACGACGAGCAGCCCGCGTACACCTCCATCGCCTGCTCGTAGGAGCGGCGCTTCAGCGAGACGCTGCGCGCCGGTGAGCCCACCTTGTCGGCGAGCCGGTCGACGGCGTTCTGCAGCGAGCCGTACGTGCCGAGGGAGAACGCGGCGACGGAGATGGTGGGCGTGCCGCCCGGCACCGCCGCGAGGTGCGCGGAGGACCAGATCTCGTCCGGCTGCGAAGGCCCCCACTCCTGCCAGGCCTTGAGGACGGCGGCGGCCTTGGACCAGGGCCAGGTCAGATACGCGGAGACGGCCTGCGGGGCGGGGTGGGTGCGGAAGGTCAGCTCGGTGACGATGCCGAACTGGCCGTTGCCCGCGCCGCGCAGCGCCCAGAAGAGGTCTTTGTTCTCGCTCCTGCTGGCCCGTATTTGCTTGCCGTCCGCCGTGACGAGGGTCGCGCCGGTGAGGCTGTCGCAGGTCAGGCCGTAGGCGCGGGAGACCACGCCGTGGCCGCCGCCGAGGGTGAGGCCGCTGATGCCGACGGTGGGGCAGGAGCCCGCGGGGATGGTGACGCCCTTCGCGGCGAGCGCGCGGTAGACGTCGATGAGCTTGGCGCCGCCGCCGATGGTGGCTGTGGTGCCGCTGGAGCGGACGCGGTTCAGCTTGGAGACGTCGATGACGAGGCGGCCCGTGCCGGAGGACCAACCCGCGTACGAGTGGCCGCCGTTGCGGATGGACACGGGGGTGTCGTGGGCGCGGGCGTAGGCGAGGGTGGTGCGGATGTCGTCGACGCCGGCGACATAGGCGACGGCGGTCGGCTTCAGGTTGTCGTAGCGGGTGTTGTAGAGCTGGCGGGCGGTGGCCCAGGCGGCCTCGTTCGGGCGGACCAGGGTGCCGTCCAGGTCCCGGGCGAGGGCGGCGAGGTTGGCCGGGGCGGAGGCCGCGGCCGTCTTTATCGGCGTGGTGCCGGTGCTCGTGCGCGCCGTTCTGGTCGTGGCGGTGCCGCTCGCGCCGCTGCCGGAGTCCGCGCCGCTGGTGCAGGCGGCTGTGGTGGCCGCCGCGAGCGCGGCGGTCGTCGTTCCGAGGAACGTACGTCGTTGCATGAGGCCCTCCCGTTGCTTCCCGCACAACGAGACGGCGCGGGTGCTTCCGGGGTTCCCGTCGGCGGGCGCCGCGAACGTTCCGTCCGGTGGGCGCCGCCCGCGGGCTACAGCGCCTGGGCCATGTGATCGGCCGCGTCCGTGCGGGCCCTGCTGCGCGCTCTTCGGGCCGGACCGCGCCAGCCGCAGGTGCACCGGGCGGCGCAGAACGGGCCGTTCTCGACGGTGGAGGTCCGGTGCGGTTGCGGAGGTCGCTGCTCAGCCACCCGACCACGGTACGCCCGTCGGGTGAACCGGCTCCCGCGTGACGACGCCCTGGACCGGTCGTTAGTCGAAACGGCAAGGGGCCGGGCGGCCCGCGCGGAAAGGCATGGGGGTCGGCGGGGCGATGGGACGGCAGCGCGGGCACGAGGGCAGAGCGGCCGCGGCGGCCGCGGCGGCACTGATGGCGCTGGCCACGGCGTGCGCCGGAGGCGGGGCCGCGGCCAGCGACGACCCGGCGGCGGCCGACCCCGTCGGCACGGTGCGGGCCGCCCCCGACTCCCTGGTGCGCGCCGGGAGTTCCCGGGCGCGCACGGCGATGGAGATGGCCAGCGGCGGCACCCGCGTGACCGTCACGGGCCGGGGCGGGTACGACTTCCGGCGTCGCGTCGGCCGGCTCGACGTGGTGCTGCCGCCGGAACCGACCGGTGCGTCCGCCGGGCGCAGGCCGCCCGTCACCGAACTGCTCGCGGGCGGCGACCTGTACATGAAGAACCGCGGCGCGGGCGTGCCCGCCGACAAGTGGGTGCACATCGAGACGGCGTCCCTGTCCGACGGGAACCTCGTCACCGGCGGCGCCACCGACCCGTTCGCCGCCGCCGAACTCCTGCGCGGCGCGGGCGAGGTGACGTATGTGGAGCGGACCAGGATCGACGGCGTCGACGTGCGGCACTACCGCGGCGTGGTGGACCTGGCCCGGGCCGTGCGGTCGGCCTCGAAGGAGCATCGGCCCGCGCTCAGGACCGCGGTGGAGAAAGGGTTCAGCAAGTCCGGGGTGCCGTTCGACGCCTACCTCGACGGGCGCGGGCGGCTGCGTGAGGTGCGCCACCGTTTCCGGGTCGCGGACGCGACGGTGGCGTCGACGACCTCGCTGTACGGGTACGGGGCGCCGGTGCGGGTGCGGCTGCCCGCGGCCGGTGACATCTTCGCCGGGAAGATCGCGGTGCGCTGAGCCGTTGCACGGGTGAGGGGTGGAATATGGTCCGTCCGTGCCATGCGCGGTGCGTAGGCCGCTCCCTACTCTAGGAAGCCGATACCGGCACGAGTCTGGTCAGGAAGAGGTGATGAACGTGGCCCCGGTGGGCGGAACGGCAGTTCAGGACCACGTTGCCCTCGCCGAGATCGAGCTGTGCGGAGATCTGATCATCGCGGCGTCCGCCGCGCGCGGTGAGCGGCTCAGCGCCGACCGGATCGACGAGGTTCTCAGGGTCTTCGACGGGGACGGCGCGGTGGCCGGGGACGAGCCCCGGCCCTAGGCGCCCGGCCCCGGGGGGACCGGCCCCGGGGGGACCGGCCCCGGGGGGACCGGCCCGTCAGGTGCGCAGCATCCGGGCGATGGCCTTCGTCGCCTCCTCGACCTTCGCGTCGATCTCGTCGCCGCCCTTGACCGCCGCGTCCGCGACGCAGTGGCGCAGGTGCTCCTCGAGGAGCTGCAGGGCGAAGGACTGCAGGGCCTTCGTGCCCGCGGAGACCTGCGTGAGTATGTCGATGCAGTAGACGTCCTCCTCGACCATCCGCTGCAGGCCCCTGATCTGGCCCTCGATGCGGCGCAGCCGCTTGAGGTGCTCGTCCTTCTGCTTGTGGTAGCCGTGCGTCTGGTGGGCCTCGCCCGTCGCTGCCGCCTGGTCCTCGCCGGAGGGCGCTTCGGTCGTGGCCGCGGCGGCCGCCTCTGTGGTCGTCATCGCGTCCTCCTGTGCATACCCCTGGTGGGTATAGGGTAGCCGATTCCTCGGGTGGTGTGCTGATCACTGTGCCTGATGGGCGACACTGGGGTCCGGCCGGTTAGCCGTGGCCGGATGATGCGCCTAGCATCAGCCTGACCGCATCCAAAGCACCCCGAGGACCCCACGTGCGATTTCGTCTGACCCCCAGGGAGACGAGCTTCTACGACATGTTCGCCGCATCCGCGGACAACATCGTCACCGGCTCCAAGCTCCTGATGGAACTGCTCGGGGCCGACGCCTCGGCCCGAGCCGAGATCGCTGAGCGTATGCGGGCCGCCGAACACGCGGGGGACGACGCGACGCATGCGATCTTCCACCAGCTGAACTCCTCGTTCATCACGCCGTTCGACCGCGAGGACATCTACTCCCTCGCGTCCTCGCTCGACGACATCATGGACGCCATGGAGGAGGCCGTCGACCTGGTCGTGCTCTACCAGGTCGAGGAGCTCCCCAAGGGCGTGGAGCAGCAGATCGAGGTGCTCGCCCGCGCCGCCGAACTGACGGCCGAGGCCATGCCGCATCTGCGCACCATGGACAACCTCACCGAATACTGGATCGAGGTCAACCGCCTGGAGAACCAGGCCGACCAGATCCACCGCAAGCTGCTCGCCCACCTCTTCAACGGCAAGTACGACGCCATCGAGGTGCTGAAGCTCAAGCAGATCGTCGATGTGCTGGAAGAGGCGGCCGATGCGTTCGAGCACGTCGCCAACACGGTGGAGACCATCGCGGTCAAGGAGTCCTGAGGCACCTCCATGGACACCTTCGCGTTGATCGTGACCATTGGCGTCGCGCTCGGTTTCACGTACACGAATGGCTTTCACGACTCCGCGAACGCCATCGCCACCTCCGTCTCCACGCGGGCGCTTACGCCACGCGCGGCGCTCGCCATGGCCGCGGTCATGAACCTCGCCGGTGCCTTCCTGGGCAGCGGCATCGCCAAGACGGTCAGCGAGGGGCTGATCGAGACGCCGCACGGCACCAAGGGGATGTGGATCCTCTTCGCCGGTCTGGTCGGCGCCATCGTCTGGAACCTCGTCACCTGGTACTTCGGCCTGCCCTCCTCCTCGTCGCACGCGCTGTTCGGCGGTCTGGTGGGCGCGGCGCTCGCGGGCGGCATCGGGGTGATCTGGTCCGGGGTCGTCGAGAAGATCGTCATCCCGATGTTCCTGTCGCCGCTGGTCGGTCTGCTCGTCGGCTATCTGGTGATGTGCGCGATCATGTGGATGTTCCGCAAGTCCAACCCGCACAAGGCCAAGCGCGGCTTCCGGATCGCGCAGACCGTCTCGGCGGCGGGCATGGCCCTCGGCCACGGCCTCCAGGACGCGCAGAAGACCATGGGCATCGTGGTGATGGCCCTGGTCATCGCCGATGTCGAGGACGCAGGCGACCCGATCCCGATCTGGGTGAAGATCTCCTGCGCGGTGATGCTGTCGCTCGGTACGTACGCCGGTGGCTGGCGCATCATGCGCACCCTCGGCCGCAAGATCATCGAGCTGGACCCGCCGCAGGGCTTCGCCGCGGAGACCACGGGCGCGGGCATCATGTTCACCACCGCGTTCATGTTCCACGCGCCGATCTCGACCACGCACGTCATCACGTCCGCGATCATGGGTGTGGGTGCGACCAAGCGGGTGAACGCGGTGCGCTGGGGCGTCGCCAAGAACATCATCCTGGGCTGGTTCATCACGATGCCCGCTGCCGCGCTCGTCGCGGCCTTGAGCTTCTGGATCGTGAATCTGGCGTTCCTGTAGGGGCGCGGGATGCGGGAGTGCCCCCGGTCCGGATCGTGGTGATCCGGGCCGGGGGCACTTGTGTGTACGGAGGCGCTCTGCGCGTACGCCGTTACTTCGCGAAGTACTCGCCGAAGTGGGCGGAGCCGTAGCCGCCGCCGAGGTTGAAGCTCTTGGCGCTGGTGCCGGTCACGCCGGTGGCGTCGGTCCGGAGCTGCCAGGTGCGGCCGACGAAGGTGTCCTCGCCCATGCCGCCCACATAGACCTCGGGGGCGCCGTTCTTGTCGGCGTCGACGACGGTGACGGCCTCGCCGAAGTGGTCCGACTTCTCGGAGGTGCTGGGGATGCCCTTGGAGTTCTGCGTGAGGACCTTGGCGCCCTCGGTGGTGACGCCGGCCTTGCTGCCGCGCAGCATGGTGACCGAGCCGGACACGGCCGTGGCCGGGTCCGTCGCGGACTCCCAGGACGCCCCGACCAGGATGTCTCCGTAGCCGTCCTTGTCCAGGTCGCCGACGGCCACGTCGGTGCCCCAGCGGTCGCCCTTCTCGTTGACGCCGGGGACGCCCGGGCTGTCCTGGTCGTAGACGCGGGCGTGCAGGGTCTTGCTCACGCCGTCCGGGCCGCCGTACGTGACGGAGATGCCGCCGTAGTTCTTGACGTCGGACGCCTGCGGGGTGCCGACGAAGTCCTGGTAGCCGTCGCCGTTGAGGTCGCCGAAGGTGCCGCCGTGGCGGGCGTCGAGCTTGCCGCCGGGGACGTAGCCGTCGCGGGTGCCCTTCAGGACGCGGGCCTGCCAGCCGTCGGACGGAGTGCGGCCGGTGCCCATGGTCACCACGTCGTCGATGCCGTCGCCGGTCATGTCGCCGACCTGGGCGCTGGTCGCGGCCACCCCGTCCTTGGCCTCGGTGTCCCGGAACTGGACGGAGGCCGGCTTGCCGGTGCCGCGGTCGAAGGGGCCGTAGAGCGTGCCGAGGCCCCAGTTGGCGTTCGTCTGCGGGCCGACCTGGGCGGCGCCGACGATGTCGGCCTTGCCGTCGCCGTTGACGTCACCGATCCGCTGCCAGGCCTGGCGGAAGGCCGGGGACTGCGTGGTGCCCTCGCCGGTGGGCACCTCGGTGCCGCCGGAGATGCCGTCCTTGCCGCCCCACAGGACGAGCATCCCGGGGCCGTCGCCGACCAGCAGGTCGTCGTAGCCGTCGCCGTCGAGGTCGCCGTGGCTGGCCTGGATCCCCCAGCCGTACTGGTTGGCCTTGGGCTCGCCCGGGACGCCGGGGGTGGCCCGGCTGACCAGCTGCTGCTTGTCGTACTTCAGGCCATCGGCGGAGCCGTAGACGATCGAGACGAGCCCGGCCCGCTTGATGCCGTCGATCTTGGCGCTGGGCGCGCCGATGGCCAGGTCCGGGTAGCCGTCGCCGTTGAAGTCGGCCGCCTTCGCCGGGGCTGCCTTGGCGGCGGCCTTCGCGGCGGGGACCTCGGCGGCGGGGGCCGCCTGGGCCGGGGCGGTGACCGCGAGCAGGGCCGCGGCGCAGGCCGCGGCCGTCAGATAGGTGGTGCTGCGCAAGAGAGAGTCCCCCAGGGTGTCTGCCGGGCCGGCAACGGGATCCGGCCATGGTCCTGATACCGGAGTTGACCCATGGGAGGCGCGGATAGTTGTGGTGAGAAAGGGGCCCGCCCCCCGGGAGCCAGGGGGCGGGCCCTTCTTCGTCCCTGCGGTGGCACCGCCATGCAGCACCGCGGGGAACTCGTGTCCGGCGGGAGCGCCGGAGCGGCCGAGGTGGCCGATGCGGCCGGATCAGCCGAAGCGGCCGGAGATGTAGTCCTCGGTCGCCTGGACCGACGGGTTGGAGAAGATGCGCTCCGTCTCGTCGATCTCGATGAGCTTGCCGGGCTGGCCGACCGCCGCGAGGTTGAAGAACGCCGTGCGGTCCGAGACACGGGCCGCCTGCTGCATGTTGTGCGTCACGATGACGATCGTGAAGCGCTCCTTCAGCTCGCCGATCAGGTCCTCGATGGCGAGGGTGGAGATCGGGTCGAGGGCCGAGCAGGGCTCGTCCATGAGGAGCACCTGCGGCTCCACGGCGATGGCGCGGGCGATGCACAGGCGCTGCTGCTGGCCGCCGGAGAGGCCGGAGCCGGGCTTGTTCAGGCGGTCCTTGACCTCGTTCCAGAGGTTGGCGCCCTTGAGGGACTTCTCGACGACGTCGTTCAGCTCGCTCTTCTTGTACGAGCCGTTGAGCTTCAGGCCCGCCGCGACGTTGTCGTAGATCGACATGGTCGGGAAGGGGTTGGGGCGCTGGAAGACCATGCCGATGGTGCGGCGCACGTTCACCGGGTCCACGCCGGAGCCGTACAGGTCGTCGCCGTCGAGGAGCACCTTGCCGTCGACGCGGCCGCCGGGGGTGACCTCGTGCATGCGGTTCAGGGTGCGCAGGAACGTGGACTTGCCGCAGCCGGACGGGCCGATGAAGGCCGTCACGGAGCGGGGCTCCACGGTCATGGAGATGTCTTCGATCGCCTTGTGGGAACCGTAGTAGGCGTTGAGGCCCGATACGTCGATTCGCTTGGCCATGGAGATCACTGCTTCTTTCGAAAGTCTGCTGTCGGTCGCTGGGTGGCCCCACTCGGCGGAGCCGATGGGTCGCCTCAGCGACCGGTCTTCGGGGCCTTCCAGCGGGCGATGCCGCGGGCCACGAGGTTGAGGATCATGATGAAGGCGATCAGGGCGAGCGCCGCTGCCCAGGCACGGTCGTAACCGGCGTTCGTGCCGGACGCGTACTGCTGGTAGATGTACAGCGGCAGCGAGCCCTGCGGGCCGTTGAACGGGTCCGTGTTGATGAAGGGGTTCGTCCACACCAGGAGCAGCACGGGCGCGGTCTCGCCCGCGATGCGGGCGACGGCCAGCATGACGCCGGTCGTGATGCCGCCGATAGCGGTGGGCAGGACCACCTTCAGGATGGTGCGCCACTTCGGTACGCCGAGGGCGAGCGATGCCTCGCGCAGCTCGTTCGGGACGAGCTTCAGCATCTCCTCGGTGGAGCGCACGACCACCGGCATCATCAGGATCGACAGCGCCATGGCGCCGGCCCAGCCGGAGAAGTCGAAGCCCAGGATCAGGATCCAGAAGCTGAGGACGAACAGACCGGCGACGATCGACGGGATGCCCGTCATCACGTCGACGAAGAAGGTGACGGCCTTGGCGAGCTTGCCGCGCCCGTACTCGACGAGGTAGATCGCGGTGAGCAGGCCGATCGGCACGGCGATCAGGCAGGCGAGGCCGACCTGCTCCAGGGTGCCGATGATCGCGTGGTAGATGCCGCCGCCGGGCTCGTCGTCGGCGACGACGCCCATCGAGTGGCTCAGGAAGTACCCGTCGAAGACCTCCGTGCCGCGCTGGACGGTCTCGAAGATGAGGGACGCCAGCGGCACGACGGCCAGCAGGAACATGACCCACACCATCGAGGTGGCCAGGCGGTCCTTGGCCTGCCGGGTGCCTTCGACGGTCGCCGCGAGGAAGTACGAGACGCCGACGAACAGGATCGCCGAGATGAGGCCCCACTGGATGCGGGAGCTGAGGTCGGCCGCGAGGCCGATGCCGCTGCCCACGGCGAGGGAGCCGACGGCGATGACGTAGGGCGCCCAGCGGGGCAGGCGTGCCCTGCGCAGCTCGGACGGGGCGGGCTCGCCGCCGGGGGTACCGGTGGGCTTGACGGTCGTGGTGCTCATGCGTTGGCCCCCGAGTACTCCTTGCGGCGCGCGATGATCAGGCGGGCCGCGCCGTTGACCAGCAGCGTGATGATGAAGAGCACCAGGCCGGAGGCGATCAGGGCGTCCCGGCCGTACTCACTGGCCTCGCTGAACTTGCTGGCGATGTTCTGTGCGAAGGTGCCGCCGCCGTAGTCGAGCACGGACGCCTGGATCACGAAGGTCGGGGAGAGCACGGTGGCGACGGCGATCGTCTCGCCGAGCGCGCGGCCGAGGCCCAGCATCGAGGCGGAGATGATGCCGGAGCGGCCGAAGGGGAGCACCGACATGCGGATGACCTCCCAGCGCGTGGCGCCGAGGGCCAGTGCGGCCTCCTCGTGCATCTTCGGGACCTGGAGGAAGACCTCGCGGCTCACGTTGGTGATGATCGGCAGGATCATGATCGCGAGCAGGATGCCGACGGTCATCAGGGAGCGCGGGGCGCCGCCCTGGTACTCGAAGATGCCGGTCCAGCCGAAGTAGTCGTCGAGCCAGCTGTAGAGGCCGGTGAGGTTCGGGGCGACCACGAGGGCGCCCCACAGGCCGTAGACGATCGAAGGCACCGCGGCGAGCAGGTCGATCACGAAGGCGATGGGGGCGGCGAGCCTGCGCGGCGCGTAGTGCGAGATGAACAGCGCGATGCCGATGGCCACGGGCACGGCGATCACGAGCGCGATGATCGAGCTCACGATGGTGCCGAAGACCAGGACGGCGATGCCGAAGTAGGGCTTGCCGTCGTGCAGGGCGCCCGCGGGGTCCCACTCGAAGGTGGTGAGGAAGTTGCCCTCGTTGTCCGCGAGTGCGATGGACGCGCGGTAGGCGAGGAAGGCCGCGACGGCGGCCATGATCAGCAGCAGCGTGATGCCGGAGCCTCGGGAGAGCGCGAGGAAGATCCGGTCACCGGGGCGAGTGGCGCCGCGTGCGGTGCGCTTCTGCTCGGTGGTCGTCGGCTTGGCGTCCTCGACGTGCGAGGGCGGGGGAGGGGTGTCGGTGGGTATGTCCATGGGGTTCTCCGGTCTGCGGAGCCGGCCGTGCGGTCGGCGCGGGTGGCTCCTGGCGGCGGTGCACCGGACGGCGCGGCCCGCCGGGGAGGCGGGCCGCGCTCTTAGGTCAGCTCAGGCCCTTGACGGTCTCGCGGACCTTGGTGATGATCTCGGTCGGCATCGGCGCGTAGGCCTCGTCCTTGAGGACGGACTGCCCGTCCTCGCTGGCGATGTAGTTCAGGAAGGACTTCGTGGTGGTGAGGGTGTCCTTCTTGTTGTTCTTCTCGCAGACGATCTCGTACGTGACGAGGATGATCGGGTACGCGCCCTCGGCCGTGGGCTTGTAGTTCAGCTCCATGGCGAGGTCCTTGCCCTTGCCGACGACCTTGGCCTCGGAGATGGCCTTGGAGGCGTTGTCGACGGTGGCCTTGACCGGCTCCTTGGCGCCCGTCTTGATGTCGACGGTCTTGATGCCCTCGGTGGCGTACGACAGCTCCATGTAGGAGATGGCGCCCTCGGTCTGCTTCACCTGCTGGGCGACACCGGAGGAGCCGCTCGCGGACTGGCCGCCCTTGGCGGCCCAGACCTTGGCGGGCTCGTGCGGCCAGGCGGAGGGCGCGGCGCCCTTCAGGTACTTGGTGAAGTTGTCCGTGGTGCCGGACTCGTCGGAGCGGTGGAAGGCCTGGATCTTGGTGCCGGGGAGCTTGGCGTCGGGGTTGAGCTTCTTGATCGCCTTGTCGTCCCAGGTCTTGATCTTGTCGTTGAAGATGTCGGCGACGGTCTTCGCGTCCAGGGTGAGGCTGTCGACGCCCGGGACGTTGTAGGCGATCGCGATCGGGCCGCCGACCATCGGCAGGTCGATGGCCTGGCTGCCCTTGCAGACCTTCTTCGACTCGGCGATCTCCTCGGGCTTCAGGGCCGAGTCGGAGCCCGCGAAGGAGGTCTGGCCCTGCAGGAAGGAGGTGATGCCGGCGCCGGAGCCGTCCGGCTTGTACTGCAGCTGCACTTCCTTGCAGGCCGCGCGGTACTGCTTGACCCAGGCGTCGATCGCGCCCTTCTGTGCGGACGAGCCGGAGGCCATGAGCTGGCCCTTGGCGCCCTCGCAGTCGATGTTGGTGTTGGCGGTGGTCTTCTTGCCGCCGTTGCTGCTGCCGTCGTCGTCCGAGCCGCACGCCGTGAGGGCCAGGGCGCCGGAGACGGCGAGAGCACCGAGGGTGAGGGCCCGCCGGTTCATGCGCTGAAGCTTCACTGTCGGGAGTTCCTTCCGGGAGCCGCCGGACCGGCGGCGTGCGAAGTCTGTACGAGTGGCCTTGGGCGGCCGTGGATCTGGCGCGTGCTGCCGGGCGGTCCGTGGGATCGCGCCACGCATCACGTAGGGCCGAAATTAGGCAGATCAGGTGAAGTGACCGATGGCCGTAAATGAACGCGCGGTGAACCTACGAGGACTTTGTGGTTAGGTCACGGTCGGATTACGTCGCGGGGGGCACGACGAGGCGGCGGCACCCCAGGAGTGGGGTGCCGCCGACCAGCATGGCGTGACGTCACGCGTCCGACCGAGTACTCACAGTCTCCGGCGTGTGCCCGGTGCGGGCACCTCCGTCAGGACTCGTCCACCCGGTGCAGCGCGGTGAGCAGGTCGTCCAGGAGCTCGCGGTCGCGGACCTGGGTGAGGCGGGCGCGGGCCTCGGCAGGGGGGAGCCAGCGGACGCGGTCGACCTCGCGGTTCGGGGTGAAGTGGCCGTGGGTGGCCTCGGCCGCCCAGTAGTGGACCACCTTGTGGCGGCCGCCGACGCGGTAGTGGGCCGTGGGCAGGGGCGGGCCGGGGACGCAGTGGTGGCCGGTTTCCTCCCCCACCTCGCGCACGGCGGCCGCCAGCGCGGACTCGCCCCGCTTCAGCTTGCCCTTGGGGTGCGACCAGTCGTCGTACTTCGGCCGGTGCACCACGCAGACCTCCAGGCCGCCCGGTATCGGCGCGCGGCGCCACAGCACGCAGCCCGCCGCGCTGATCAGGTCCGGCGGCCCCGTCATGGCGCCGTGACCGCCTCGCGCAGCCAGGCCCGCTGGAAGGCGAACCTCGCCGCCTCCACCTCGTGGCGCTGGTCGGCGTGCAGCACACCGAGGGCGTACGCGGTGGCCGGGGCGATGCGCGGGGTGCGGGCCGCCGATGCTGCGGCCGCCGCCGCGTCCGCGGCCTCGCGGTGCAGGTCCAGGGCCTGGCCCGCCTGGAGGATGCGGGGGTCCAGGGGGGTCTCGCCGAGGAGGACCTCCTGGGCGTAGCGGTGCAGGCGCAGCAGTGAGCGGACCTTCAGCCAGGGCGCGTCCTGGGCCTCCGGCGCGGTGTCCGCCGCGAGGCCGTGTACCAGGGCCTCCGCGTTGTACGGGTGGCCCGCCCTGATCAGGGGGAGGTCGGTCACCGCCTCCGTCAGGTGCTGTTCGGCGGTCGCGGCCAGGGGTTTGAGGTCGGCGTCCGCGGTGGCGTGCAGGGGGACCTCGCTGGCGAGGACGGCCACGTTGTCCGCCACCGCGTGGAAGCGGGAGGAGCCGAAGGCCTGGAGTGCGGCCGAGTGGGCCCTGGTGCGGGCCAGGGTGAGCTGGCGCTCCAGGAGGGCTGCGGCCTTGGCCGCGCCTATGGCCAGGGGGCCGGTGGGCTTTTTGGCGGGGCCTTGGGCGGGGAGGGCGCCTTGGCGGGGCTTGGCGGTATCGGCGCCCTCGACCGGGGGCTGTGCCCACCCTTCCCCAAGCTCTCGACTCCGCTCGACCAGGGGAGACCCCAATCGCCCTGCGGAACGCCTGCCCACGGCGGTGGAGCTGTCGGGGGTGGCTGCGGGCAGGGGTGCCCCCGGTGTGCTCCCGGTCCATCTGCCCGTTCCGGGTGCCGGGTGGGCGGGCGGGAGATGTCCGCCGCGGAGCGGCGGGGTCGACGGGCCCGGCAGTGGGGCCGACGGGGCGGGCGGTGGTGGGGAGGAGAGGCGGTGGAGGGCGCCCAGGAGCCGCTCAAGGCGGACGGCGTACGCGTGCTCGCGGGCCAGGGTGCCGGACAGCCAGGCCAGCTCCGGGCGGAGGGACTCCGTCCACTCCGGGTCCAGGAGGGGCCGGAAGGTGTGCAGCGTGGCGCCGACCCTGCGGGACGCGCGCCGCAGGGCCCGCGCCGCCTCCAGGGACTCCTCGGCGCCGTGCGCGTCCGTCGAGGACTCGCGGTGCAGCCGCAGCGAGCGGAGGAAGTCGGTCGCCTGGTCCTGCAGGTAGACCGACAGCGTCTCGCCCGCCGTCATCTCATGGTGTTGCTGTGCCACGCCGGCGCCTCCGGGCGTCTATGAGCATCTCCTGTACGTTCCGCAGGGGCTGGCCGTCCGGGTCCGTGGCATGCCGCGTCCAGTTGCCGTCCGCCCCCAGGTGCCACGAGGCCGTGGTGTCCGACATGCCGGTCTCAAGGAGCCGGTTCAGGGTCGCCCGGTGCGCCGGGGCCATCACCCTGACCAGGGCCTCGATACGGCGGTCGAGGTTGCGGTGCATCATGTCGGCGCTGCCGATCCACACCTCGGGCTCGCCCCCGTTGCCGAAGGCGAAGATCCGGGAGTGCTCCAGGAAGCGGCCGAGCACGGAGCGGACGCGTATGTTCTCGGACAGGCCCGCGACCCCCGGCCGTACCGCGCAGATCCCGCGCACCCACACGTCCACTGTCACCCCGGCCTGCGAGGCCCGGTACAGCGCGTCGATGACGGCCTCGTCCACGATCGAGTTGACCTTGATGCGGACGTAGGCGGGGCGGCCCGCGCGGTGGTGCTGGATCTCCCGGTTGATGCGGGTGATCAGGCCGTCGCGCAGGGACTTGGGGGCGACGAGCAGGCGCCGGTAGGTCTCCCGGCGCGAGTAGCCCGAAAGCCGGTTGAAGAGGTCCGAGAGGTCGGCGCCGACTTCCTGGTTGGCGGTCAGCAGCCCCAGGTCCTCGTAGAGCCGGGCGGTCTTGGGGTGGTAGTTGCCGGTGCCCACGTGGGAGTACCGGACAAGGTTGTCACCCTCCTGGCGGACCACGAGTGACAGCTTGCAGTGGGTCTTCAGACCGACCAGGCCGTACACGACGTGGCAGCCGGCCTCCTCCAGCTTGCGGGCCCACTTGATGTTGGCCTGCTCGTCGAAGCGGGCCTTCAGCTCGACCAGGACGAGTACCTGCTTGCCGGACTCGGCGGCGTCGATGAGCGCGTCCACTATCGGGGAGTCGCCCGAGGTGCGGTACAGCGTCTGCTTGATGGCGAGGACGTTCTCGTCGGCGGCGGCCTGCTCCAGGAAGGCCTGCACGGACGTGGAGAACGAGTCGTAGGGGTGGTGCAGGAGCACGTCGTGGTCGCCGCGCAGGGCCGCGAAGATGTCGGGCGCGGACGCCGACTCGACCTCGGCGAGGTCGCGGTGGGTGCCCGCGACGAACTTCGGGTACTTCAGCTCGGGCCGGTCGAGGCCCGCGATGGAGAAGAGTCCGGTGAGGTCGAGGGGGCCCGGCAGCGGGTGCACCTCGGACTCGCCGATCTTCAGCTCCCGCATCAGCAGATCGAGCACCTTGCGGTCGATGGACTCCTCGACCTCCAGGCGCACCGGCGGCCCGAAGCGGCGCCGCATCAGTTCCTTCTCCAGGGCCTTGAGGAGGTTCTCGGCGTCGTCCTCCTCGACCTCCAGGTCCTCGTTCCTGGTGAGGCGGAACATGTGGTGCTGCTTGATGTTCATGCCCGGGAACAGTTCCTGGAGGTGCTTGGGCGCGGCGATGACGTCCTCTATGGGGACGTAGCGCTGCGGGGAGGCCTCCAGGAAGCGGGACAGGAGCGGCGGGACCTTGACGCGCGCGAAGTGCTCGTGTCCCGTGACCGGGTTCTCGATCACCACGGCCAGGTTCAGGGACAGGCCCGAGATGTACGGGAAGGGGTGCGCGGGGTCCACGGCCAGGGGAGTGAGGACCGGGAAGATCCGGTGCATGAAGAGGGTGTAGAGCCGGGACTGCTCCTTGTCGGTGAGCTCGTTCCAGCGCACCACGTGGATGCCCTCGTCGGCGAGCGCCGGGGCGACCTCTTCCTGGTAGCAGGCGGCGTGCCGGGCCATGAGCTCGCGGGAGCGGGACCAGATCAGCTCCAGGACCTCGCGGGGCTGCAGGCCGGAGGCCGAACGGGTGGCGACGCCGGTCGCGATGCGCCGCTTCAGGCCCGCCACCCGGACCATGAAGAACTCATCCAGGTTCGAGGCGAAGATCGCGAGGAAGTTCGCCCGCTCCAGGAGCGGCGTGTTCGGGTCCTCGGCGAGTTCGAGGACGCGTTCGTTGAAGGCGAGCCAGCTGCGCTCCCGGTCCAGGAAGCGGCCCTGCGGCAGCTCCGCGCCGCCGTACCCGGCCTGGGCGTCCTCGTCGTAGCCGTCCAGGTCGGCGTCGATGTCGGGGTCCAGGTCGGAGACCGTGGCCGCGATGGTGTGCGGCCGGTGGGCGGCCAGGGAGCCGACGGAGGGCTGCGCGTGGCGCACCCCGGGTACGTCGGCGTGCTGGCTGTCGGACTGCGCGGTGGGCTCGCTCATGCGCCCATTGTTCCGCGCGGAGCCCACTCCGGGCGCGCCGAAGGCCTCGGGCGCGAGACGGACCTGGCCGTTCGGGCGCGCTCCGTCCGGCGCGGAGTCGGGCACGGTGGGGGGCTGCATTGCCTGAGCGTCGCAAGGCTGTCTGAATCAGTGGTTACGCCGACATGACGCCCGGGGGTTCGCATGGATACCCCCAGACGTCTACACGGGAGAGTGCGCGTCGGGCGGTACTCAGGGCGTACGCCGTCGCAGGATCCAGAAGGACGCATACACCGCCGCCGCCGCGAGTGCGAGCACGATCCCGGACTCGATGAGCTGTACGTACCAGAAGTGCGACCTGGGGTGGAAGTCCGCGTACGCCTGGACCGCCTGGGTGTCGGCGGGGCAGGACGGGTCGGGCAGGTCCGGCTCGCACTGGCCGGGCGCGAAGCGCTCCCCGGCGGCGTTGATCGCGCCCTGGTCCATGAGGTGGCTGTCGGCCGGGACGTCGGGGAACCAGATGTCGCGAGCGCGGGCGTCGGCGCTCGAGTCGGTGGCGGTGCGGACGGGGAAGAGGTCCCAGCGGACGCTGCTGAGCAGCCACAGGACGGCGCCGGTGACGGAGCCCGCGGCGGACATGGCGAGCAGGGTGCGCCGCACCAGGAGCCCGGCGAGCGCGCCGACGGCGACGGCCAGCAGGCAGTACGCGACGGCGACGGGCCCGGTGGCCGCGTACGTGGCGCTCTCGGCCCAGCGCATGCCGCCGGGGGCGCCCACCAGGTCGGAGCCGCCGATCCAGAACACGCCGAGGACGGCGAGGCCCGCGGCCGTCGCGGCCCCGGCGGCCACGGTGAGCCGCGCGGCGAGCCAGCGGGCGGGCGTCTCGCCCTGGGTCCAGGCGAACCGGTGCAGCCCGGACTCCAGTTCGCGGGCGACGACGGGACCCGCGGTGAAGGCGGCGACGACCAGCGGCACGAAGAGCAGCGCGACGGCGGCCCGCTCCATGTACGTGAAGAGCAGGTCGTCCTCGTTGGTGACGCCGAGGAACTCGATGAGTCCGGGGCGCCCTTGGGCGGCCAGGTGCAGATAGCCGGTCACGGCGGCGGCGACGGCGGCGAGCCCGAGGGCGGTCCACAGGGTGGCCTGGTGCAGGAGCAGGACGGTGCGGTGGGCGCCGGGCAGGAGGGAGCGGCGGGGGGTGCGGGCCGCGGGCGGGGTCAGGGACGTGGTGGTCATGCCGCCACCTCGCGGTCGGCGGGGTTCGCACCCGGGGTGATCATGGATTCCGTGCCGGGGGTACGGAGATGGGCGAGCAACAGCTCCTCCAGGGAGGGCTCTTCGACCCGCCAGCCGGTGTCGAGGGCCAGGGGCCCTTCGGGGCGGATCAGGGCGGTGAGGCCGCGGCCGGTGGCGTGGGACTCGACGACGGTGTGCGCGGCGAGATCGGTGAGCGGCCGGGCGCCGGTGACCAGGGCGTGCGCGTTGACCAGGTCGTCGATGCCGCCGCCGAGCCGGATCCGGCCGCCGGAGACGAGGAGCAAGTGGTCGCAGGCGTCGGCCAGTTCGCTGACGATGTGGGACGACATGACGACGGTGGTGCCGTGTTCGGCGGCCTCGGCCATCAGGGTGCCCATGAGCCGGTGCCGGGAAGGGGGTCCCCCCTGCTCCTTAAGAGCTCGGGGGAGGGTCGAGGTCGGCCATGGGCTCGTCCAGGAGCAGGAGTTCGGGGCGCTTGCCGAGCGCGAGGGCGAGCGCGACGCGGGTGCTCTGGCCGCCGGAGAGGGAGCGGACGCGGGCACCCCGGGCGAGGTCGCCGTCGGCAAGGACGCGGTCGGCGGCGTCGGCGTCCCAGCGCCCCGGGTTGAGGTCGGCGCCGAGCCGCAGCGTGTCGGCGACGGTGAGCTGGGGGTAGAGCGGCTTGTCCTGGGCGACGTAGGCGACCTTGGGGCGGACGGCGGCCGGGGCGGCGCCGAGGACGGTGAGCTCGCCGGAGGTGGGCCGCAGCAGGCCCGCGGCGAGCGCGAGCAGGGTGGACTTGCCGGCGCCGTTGGGGCCGACGACCGCGCAGACGCGGCCCGCGGCGAGGCGGAAGGAGCAGCCGCGCAGGGCGGGTTGGCGGCGGCGGCCGTAGGCCAGGGTGAGGTCGGCCGCCTCGATGGCGGTGTCGGTCATGCGGGGTCCCCCTCGGTGGGTGCTCCGTGCGGTACGGGCTGCTGCCGCGCGCCGCGGGACGCTTGCGGGAACTGCTCCTCCAGTACGGCCGTGAACAGCGCGGCCACGTCGTCCCGGTCGAGCCCCGCGGTGCGGGCGCGGGCGGCCCACTCCAGGAGCTCGCCGTGCAGCGGGGAGTCGGCGGGCGCGCTGCCGAGGGACCTGCGGACGAAGGTGCCGAGGCCGCGGCGGGCCTCGACCAGGCCCTCGCGCTCCAGCTCCCGGTAGGCCTTCAGGACCGTGTTCGGGTTGATGGCGGTGGCCTCGACCACCTCGCGCGCCGTGGGCAGCTTGTCGCCGGGCTCCAGCAGGCCGAGGCGCAGGGCCTGCTGGGTCTGCTGGACGATCTGGAGGTAGGTGGCGACGCCGCTGCGCCGGTCGATGCGGTACTCGAGCACTGCCTTGCACCACCCTTTCACTAATTGAGTAGTGAAAGGGTGGTGCAAGAGAGGGGGCGGCGTCAAGTGACGCCGCCCCCTGGGTTGTTGTGACCCGCCCTGCCCTTACGGCTCCGTGCGGTACCTCACGATTCGGTGCGGTACATCACGACTCCGTGCGGTACATCAGATCCGTCTCGTGCGTCACGAAGCCGAGGCGTTCGTACACGCTCACCGCCGCCTTGTTGTCCGCGTCGACGTACAGCATCGCCGTCGGCAGCCCGGCCGCCGCGAGGTGCCGCAGGCCGATGGTGGTGAGCGCCTTGCCGAGCCCGCCGCCCTGCGCGCCGGGACGCACCCCGACGACGTACACCTCGCCGAGCCGCTCCGCCGCGTGCACCTTCGTCCAGTGGAAGCCGACAAGATCGCGGCCGCCGTCGGCGGACTCGCGCTCGGCGAGGAAGAACCCCGCCGGGTCGAACCAGGCCTCCGCCTTGCGGTCGTCGAGGTCGCGCTGGGTGAGGGAGCCCTGCTCGGGGTGGTGGGCGAAGGCGTCGGCGTTCACCGCGAGCCACGCGGCGTCGTCCTCGCCGGGGACGAAGGCGCGTACCCGCACCCCTTCGGGAAGCACCGGCTCCGGCAGGTCCAGGTCCGCCAACGGGCGCCGCATCTGACGCAGTTCCCGGAACAGGGTGAGGCCGAGGACCTGGGCCAGATGGCGCGCCGCGGAGTGCCCGCCGTGCGCCCACACCCGCAGCCGCCGCCCCGACTCGGCGAGCAGCGCGGTGCCGAGCGCCCGCCCGTGCCCGTGCCCCCGGTGCGCCGGATGCACGACCAGCTCGGCGGCGGGCGCCTCGACGGGGTCGGTGTCCTCCAGCTGCGCGTAGCCGACAAGATCGCCGCCGACGCTCAGGAGCAGATGGCGCACGCCCTCCCTCTCCCCGCCGCGCAACTGCAGCCGCCCCTGCTCGGACACGGCCTGCTGCCCGTCGGTCCGGGCCGCCTCCGCGAGGAGCGTGACCACGGCTTCGGCCTGACCGGCCGTGAGCACGTCGAGGGTGTCGATCTGGCGGAGGGAGGGTGCCGTGGCGGGCTGCTCGTCAGTCATGAGTCGAGGGTACGGCGAGGGGCGGTGGTGGACTCATAGAGCCTGTCCGGCGATTGAGGACGAGCGCGAAGCGCGATGAACCTCGGCCGAAGCCCTCCCGCAGACGAATGGCAACCACCCTGTAACCAGCAGGCCTCTGTTGCGCTACGCGCGTTGACCTTAGGCTTCCCGACGGCCCAAGTCGTCCTAAACGCCCCCGGGGGGAATACGTGTCGGCCATACCGAAGCACCGAAGGCCCAGGCGCCGAGCAACCCGCGTCCTCGCCGTCGCGGCGGGCATCGCCACCGTCGGGGCGCTCGCCGTCGCCCTGCCCGCGAGCGCCGGGCAGGACGCGCGGGACGGCGCCGTGGCCAAGGACCAGCGGAGCGCCGCCGCGGCCAAGGACAAGAAGAGCACGGTCGACGTACAACTGCTGTCCTTCAACGACTTCCACGGCAACCTCCAGCCGCCCGCGGGCTCCTCGGGCCAGGTCACCGAGAAGCAGCCGGACGGGACCGAGAAGAAGATCGACGCGGGCGGCGCCGAGTACCTGGCGACGTCCCTGCGCACGGCCCGCAAGGGCCACCCGTACTCCATCACCGCCGCGGCCGGCGACCTCATCGGCGGCAGCCCGCTGCTCTCGGGGCTCTTCCACGACGAGCCGTCCGTCGAGGCCCTGAACAAGATGGACCTCGACGTCTCCAGCGTCGGCAACCACGAGTTCGACGAGGGCGCGACGGAACTGGCGCGCATCCAGAACGGCGGCTGTCACCCCAAGGACGGCTGCTACGAGAAGGACAAGCACGGCAAGCCGAAGAAGTTCAAGGGCGCCGACTTCCCCTACCTCACGGCGAACGTCACCAAGGAGAAGACCGGCAAGCCCCTCCTCAAGCCCTACTCGGTGTGGAAGCACAAGGGCGTGAAGATCGGCTTCATCGGGCTGACCCTGGAGGGCACCCCGGACATCGTCTCGGCCGACGGCATCAAGGGCCTGAAGTTCCACGACGAGGTCGAGACGATCAACAAGTACGCGAAGATCCTCGACAAGAAGGGCGTGAAGTCGATCGTCACGCTCATCCACGAGGGCGGCTCCCCGGCCAGCCAGGCGTACAACTACAACTGTGACTCGCCGGGCGCGGGCGACGGCATCTCGGGTCCGATCACCGCGATCGCCAAGGCCGCGTCGCCCAAGGTCGACGCGTTCGTGACCGGACACACCCACCAGGCGTACGTCTGCACCATCCCGGACCCCTCGGGCAAGCCGCGCATGGTCACCTCGGCGTCCTCGTACGGCAAGCTCTACACGGACACCACGCTCACGTACGACCGCCGCACCAAGGACATCGTCCGCACCAGCGTGAAGTCGGCGAACCACGTCGTCAGCCGCACGCAGCCCAAGGCCGCCGACATGACCCGCCTCATCGGCCGCTGGGACAAGCTGGCCGCGCCCATCGCGAGCAAGCCCGTCGGCTACATCTCCGGCGACATCCCCGGCCGCGGCGCCACCTCGCCCGAGTCCCCGCTCGGCGACCTGATCTCCGACGCGCAGCTCGCGCACGCCAAGTCCCTCGATCCCAAGGCGAGCCTGGCCCTGATGAACCCGGGAGGCATCCGCTCCGACCTCGTCCACAAGGCGAGCGGCAGCGAGGGCGACGGGGTCGTGACGTACGGCGAGGCGTTCACCGTGCAGCCGTTCAGCAACACCGTGAACCTCGTCGACCTCACCGGCGCGCAGCTCCTGACCGCGCTGCGGCAGCAGGTCAGCGGCCCGAACGAGGCCTCGCCGAAGATCCTCCAGGTGTCGGACGGTCTCACGTACACGCTCGACATGACGAAGTCCGGCGCCGACCGGATCGTCACCGACACCGTGAAGCTGAACGGCAAGGCGCTCGACCCGAACGCCACCTACCGCGTCGCCCTGAACTCCTTCCTCGCGGGCGGCGGCGACGGCTTCGCCGAACTCGGCAAGGGCAAGAACCCGCTGGTCGGCGCGGACGACCTGAAGGCGCTCAACGACTACTTCGCCGCCAACTCCTCGGCGGCCAAGCCGATCGCGCCGCCGAAGGCGGACCGCATTACCGTTGTGAAGTAGCTCTCCGGCGAACGAGCTTGGGGTGGGGTGTGAACGTATGGTGAGATCATCTGATGCGTTCCCCCCACCGCATGGCCGTTTCTGAACCGCCCGAAGAGACAACTCCCCACAATCCGTCCGGAGAGACAACCCCCCACAATCCGTACGAAGAGCTCGGCGCCCTCGCGCCCAACCCCCTGGACGACTTCCTCCGGGAGGACCCCGAGGACGAGGCCGAAGCTCCCTGGCAGCCGCCCAACCACCGGCGCGGCAGCCGTCGGCGCCGCAACCGGTTCGCCGGGCTCCCGCTGGCCGCGAAGGCCGTCGTCGCCCTCGCCGTCGCCGCCGCGTTCCTGGTCCTCGTCGACCGCTGGGCCCTGCTCTACGCCGAGCACGAGGCCGCCGACAAGCTCAAGGACCAGCTGGACCTGAGCGCCGCCCCCGAAGTCGACATCGAGGGCTTCCCCTTCCTCACCCAGGTCTTCGACCAGCGCCTGGACGAGGTGAAGGTGACCGTCCCGGACGTCGCCGCCGACCGCGTCTCCCTCGCCAAGGTCTCCGCGACCGCCACCGACGTGACCATGAAGGGCGACGGGCCCACCTCCCTGCACGGCGCCGTCATCGGGCGGATGCGCGGCGAGGTGCTCCTCTCCTTCGACGACCTCAACCGTGAACTGGGCGCCTCCCAGGTCACCTTCACCGGCCACGGCCGCGACAAGGTGTACGCCCGCGGCACCCTGCCCGTCGCCGGGCACGACCTGAAGGTCCGCGCCGACGCCCGCATCGAGCGCAACGGCGAGCGCGGTGTCGCCACCGACATCGACCGGATGCGCCTCGACATCGGCGACATGGCGACCTACCGGCCGGGGGCGCGGGAGTCCGAGGGCCTGCACCTCAGCCGCACCGGCGCGCGCCGCGTCGCCGACGAGTCGTCGCAGGCCAAGGCCCTGCTTGCGGTGCCCGCCATCGCCGACCGCCTTGGCGTGCCGGACCGCGTCGTGCGCGAGGCCCTGCGCAGCGACGCCAAGCTCAACGACGTCACCGGGTCGCCGGAGTTCGTCGACGACGTGATGCGGCTCAACCTCATCGACGTGGCGATGGGGCACCCCGCCCTCCTCAAGAAGCTCGGCCTCGACCCCGCGCTGCTCAAGGGGCTCGACGGGCTCACCCGGCCCGTTCTCGTCGACCGGCTCTCGCTCTCCTTCGAGCTGCCGAAGCTGCCGGGCGAGGGGGCCATGCGGCTCCAGGGCGTGAAGGTGGAGGAGGACGGGATCCGGGTGGGGGTCGAGGGGTACGGGATCGGGTTCGGGACGTAGGCCTTGCCGGAGGGCTCCCCAACCCCGCCCCTTCCCGATCCGGGGGCTGCGCCCCCGGACCCCCGCTTGTCGGCGCTTCGCGCCTCGTCCTCAAACGCCGGACGGGCTGAAAGTGCCGTCTGCGTGCAGGGATGCAGGTTTGGGCGGGTGGGTGGGAGACAGCCCCTCCGGCGTCTGAGGAGCGGGGTCTGGGGCGGAGCCCCAGGAAGGGTGCCCCAGGGCCAGGGTCCGGCCCCGGTACCCCGACCGAAGTCGCCGGTCGTGCGTGACGACGATCAGCGTCCCCGCGTACGTCGCGAGCGCCGCCTCCAGGTCCTCCACCAGCGCGGGCGAGACGTGGTTCGTCGGCTCGTCCAGGAGGAGCAGGTCGTACGGACGCGTGACCAGGCGGGCCAGTTCGAGGCGGCGACGCTGGCCCGTGGAGAGGGTGCCGACCGGGCGGCGCAGGTCCGCCTCGCGGAACAGGCCGAGTGCGAGCAGCTCGTCGCCCCGGTCCTCGCCGAAGGCAGCGAGCAGGGAACGCGCCCCCTCCGCGCGGGACACGGGCGCCGCGACCTGCCGCAGCAGCCCGACCCTGGCGGGCCGCCGCACGGTGCCGCCCGGCTCCGGCTCGACCTCGCCCGCGAGCACCCGGAGGAGCGTCGACTTCCCCGCCCCGTTGGGACCGGTCACGAGCAGGCGCCCGCCGGCCGGGACCCGCAGGGAGTCCAGGGCGAGCCGCCCCGGCACCCGCAGGTCGGCCACCTCGACCGCACCGTCGGCCGTCCCCTCGATGCCCGCGGTGAAGCGCAGCGGCTGAGGCGGCGCGGGCACCGGGTTCTCCGTCAGGCGTTCGAGGCGTTCGCGGGCGTTGCGGATGCGGCTCATCGCGCCGTGGGCCCGTGACCGGGCCCGGAAGGCGCCGGCGCCGCTGAAGGCGGCCGGGGCCTTGCGCGGGATGGCGTCGAGCCGTCCGATGCCCGCGTCGGCGAGCCGTGACTGCCGTGCCACTTCGGCGCGCCAGTCCTCGTACTCCCGCTCGTGCCGGGCCCGTTCGACGGCCTTGGCGGTCAGATAGCCCGCGTAGCCGTCGCCGTAGCGGCGCACGGATCGGGTGACATGGTCGACCTCCAGGATGGTGTCGGTGACGCGGTCCAGGAAGGTCCGGTCGTGGGTGACGGCGACGAGGGTGCCGCGGTGGGCGCGCAGCCGCTCCTCCAGCCAGGCCACGGCCTCGTCGTCGAGGTCGTTGGTCGGCTCGTCGAGCAGCAGCAGCTCGGGTGCGGAGGCGAGCGTCGCGGCCAGGGCGAGCCGGGAGCGCTGCCCGCCGGAGAGCGTGCCGAGCCGCCGCGAGCGGTCGAGGCCGGTGTGCTCGCCCAGGTGGCGCAGGGCGACGTCGACGCGCCGGTCGGCGCCGTAGCCGCCGCGTGCCTCGAACTGGGCGACGAGTGCGGCGTAGGCGTCGTACGCGGCCGGGTCGGCGCCGTCCAGGTCCGCGCCCGCGGCCTGGATCCGGTGCTCCAGGGACCGCAGTTCGGCGAGCGCGAGGTCGACGGCGTCACCGACGCGTGCGGAGTCCGGCAGGTCCAGGGTCTGGGCGAGGTGCCCGGTGCCGCCCGGGGCGACGACGGTGACGGTGCCGTTGTCGGCCCGCTCCCGCCCGGCGAGCAGCCGCAGCAGCGTGGACTTGCCCGAACCGTTGTCCCCGATGACACCGGCCTTCTCGCCGGGCCGGACGGTGAGACGGACGCGGTCGAGGACGAGGTGGTCGGCGTAGCGCTTGGTGACGTCGGTGAGGGCGAGCTGGGAGACGGTGGGGGCGGTGGTGGTGGCGGTGGCAGCGGTGATGGTGGCGGTGGCGGCGGTTACTGCTGGGGCACGGAACAAGTGGGGCTTCTTTCGCAGGCGACGGTGGTCGGGGCGCGGGTGGTGCGTGCGCCCCTCTGTCGAGTGACGAGACGTCTCGTCTCGTTTCAACGAGGACGACAGTAACACCTGCGAGCCGCCGACGCAAGACGCGGCGTCTCGTTGAAAGTGGCCGCGAGCAATCAGAGCCGATTCACGGCCACCGACCAGCGCCGATTCACGGCCGCCGACCAGGGCCGATTCACGGAGTCGCGGGCGGCGGCGTCCCCGCCCCCGGCAGCCGCACCCTCGCCACCGTGCCGCCCCCGTCCGCGGGCCCGAGCGCGACCTCGCCGCCCGCCTGCCGCACGGTCCGCGCCACGATGGACAGGCCGAGCCCGGATCCCGGCAGGCTGCGGGCGGTGGGGGAGCGCCAGAAGCGGTCGAAGACGTACGGCAGTTCGTCGGCGGGGATGCCGGGCCCGTGGTCCCGTACCGTCAACTCGCCGCCCTTGAGCCCGACTTCGATGACCGTGCCCGCAGGGCCGAACTTCACCGCGTTGTCGAGGACGTTCACGATGGCCCGCTCCAGGGCCGCGGGCTCCGCCCGTACGAACCACGGGGCGAGGTCGGCCTCGAAGGTCAGCTCGGGCCCGCGCAGCCGGGCCCGCTCCAGGGCCGCGTCCACGACGTCGTGCAGCGCGACCACCTGCACCTTGCCGCCGCCCTGGGCCGCGTCGGGGCGGGACAGCTCCTGGAGGTCGCCGATGAGGGAGGCCAGTTCGGTCATCTGCGCCTTGACCGAGGCGAGGAGCGCGCGGCGGTCGTCGGGCGGGATGGCACGGCCGGTCTCCTCGCTCCGGGCGAGCAGTTCGACGTTGGTGCGCAGCGAGGTGAGCGGCGTCCGCAGCTCGTGGCCCGCGTCGGCGATGAGCTGCTGCTGGAGGTCACGGGACGAGGCGAGGGCGGAGGTCATCGCGTTGAAGGAGCGGGACAGCCGGGCGATCTCGTCGTCGCTGTCGTCGTCGGCGGGCAGCCGCAGGTTCAGGTCCTCGGTACGGGCGACGTGCTCGACGGCGGCGGTGAGTTCGTCGACGGGGCGCAGGCCGGTGCGGGCCACCCAGAGCCCGGCGGCGCCCGCGCCGAGTACGCCCACGCCGGCGACGAGGGAGAGGACGAGGACGAGGTTGTTGAGGGTGTCGTTGACCTCGTCGAGGGGGCGGGCCACGGAGACGGCGAGGGGCGCGTTCTGCAGCGGGTAGGTGAAGACGCGGTACTCGACGCCGTTCGCCGCGCGGGTGTTGTGGTACGTCTCCGCCGACTCCTGGCGGGCGACGGCGAGGTCGGACTCCTTGATGTCGATCTTCTGCCGCCCCATGATGACGCAGCTCGCGTTGTTCGCGAAGACGACCTGGATGGTCTGCTTGTACAGGTCCGGGTTGCTGGGGAAGGTGCGCAGACAGCGCCCGCCCTGGACGTCGATCTGCTCGACGACGTCGGCGTCCGACGGGCGATTGCTCCGCAACGCGTCGTCCAACGAGCTGACCAGCACGTTCCGTACGACGAACCAACACGCCACCGCCGCGGCCGCGACGGCCACGGCGACCGCCGTCGCGACGAGCAGGGCGAGCCGGGAGCGCAGCGGGAGCGCGCGGAAGCGGCGGACGAACCGGTTCACGCGCCGCCGCCGGATCCCGAGGCGTCGGCGCGCAGCACGTACCCCACTCCCCGCACCGTGTGCACCAGACGCGGCTCGCCCCCGGCCTCCGTCTTGCGGCGCAGATACATCACGTACACGTCCAGGGAGTTGGACGACGGCTCGAAGTCGAAGCCCCACACCGCCTTCAGGATCTGCTCGCGCGTCAGGACCTGGCGGGGGTGCGCCAGGAACATCTCCAGGAGCGTGAACTCCGTACGGGTCAGCTCCACCGTGCGCGTCCCGCGGGTCACCTCGCGCGTCGCCAGGTCCATGCGCAGGTCGGCGAAGACCAGGCCCTCGTCCTCCGTCGCGGTCTGGCCGGACGCCGTCGCGTAGGTGCTGCGGCGCAGCAGGGCGCGGATGCGCGCGAACAGTTCGTCCAGCTCGAACGGCTTGACCAGGTAGTCGTCCGCCCCCGCGTCCAGGCCCGTCACCCGGTCCCCGACCGTGTCCCGCGCGGTCAGCATCAGGATCGGCGTCGTCGATCCGGCCGACCGCAGCCTGCGCGCGGCCGTCAGGCCGTCCATCCGGGGCATCTGGATGTCCAGTACGACCAGGTCGGGGCGGTAGGCGGCGGCCTTCTCCAGCGCGTCGGCGCCGTCCACGGCGACCTCCGTGCCGTAGCCCTCGAACGCGAGGCTGCGCTGCAGGGCCTCGCGCACGGCCGGTTCGTCGTCCACGATCAGGATGCGCTGCTGCGGGTGCGAGTACTCACGGTCGCCTTCGGCGGGGCTCATGGGGGGTTCGGCTCTCTGGTGGGTGGGCGGAGGGGGTCGGTATCAGCGTCGCATGGGGGGTGGGGTCGGACCCTGCGGGGCATTCCCCAACCCCGCCCCTTCCCGATCCTGGGGCTCCGCCCCAGACCCCGCTCCTCAATCGCCGGAGGGGCTGAAAGATTCAGCCCGTCCGGCGATTGAGGACGAGCCGCGAAGCGGCGATTCGGCGGGGGTCTGTCCCACCCGCCCGGGACCCCCACCCCCGGGGTCCAGGGGCGTAGCCCCGGTTTCGGGAAGGGGCGGGACTGGGGAAAGCCCCGCAGGGCTCACCCGCTCGCCCCGGCCCGCAGCTTCCCCAGGTCTGCCTTGACCGTGTTGATGGGAATCGCGAACCCGAGCCCCACACTCCCGGACTCCGACCCACCCCCACCCCCGGACCCGGAACCAGCCGAGTACATGGCCGAGTTGATCCCGATGATGTTCCCGTCCATGTCGATGAGCGCACCCCCGGAGTTCCCGGGGTTGAGCGACGCATCGGTCTGCAACGCCTTGTACGTCGTCTTCGAAGACCCCGTGTCCCCGTTGAACTGCTCCCCACCGAACTCGAACGGCCACCCCTCACCGGGCTGCTGCCCCTGCCCCTGCTGCTGCCCCCGCCCGGGATCGGCGGAGACGGTCACGTCCCGGTCGAGCGCGGAGACGATGCCGCTGGTGACGGTCCCGGTCAGCCCCTCGGGCGACCCGATGGCGACGACGTCCTGCCCGACCTGCACGTCGTCGGAGTCACCGAGGTTCGCGGCCTTCAGCCCGGAGGCCCCCTCCAGCTTGATCAGCGCGAGGTCCTTCTTGCTGTCGGTGCCGACGGTCTTGGCCTTGTAGGTCTTGCCGTCGCTGGTCCGTACGGTGATGTCGGTGGCGCCGGAGATGACGTGGTTGTTGGTGACGATCTCGCCGCCGGAGGTGATGATCACGCCGGACCCGGTGGACTTGCCGGACCCGGTGGTGGCGTTGATCTCGACGATGCTGGGGGAGACGGCGGCGGCGACCCCGGCGACGGTGCCCTTGCTGCCGGCGGAGACGCTGGTCCCGTTGACGTTCCGCGCCCCGGTGCTGCCGTCGTCACCGCCGGTCAGCGTCTGCACGGCGTACGCGGTGCCACCGCCGACGGCCGCGGCGGCGAGCGCGACGGCGGCGAGGAGGGCCACGGGGCCGCGGGCGCGCCGGCGGCCGGAGTGGGCGGGGCCGGCCGGGGCGGGCTCGAAGGCGGGCTGCGGCGGATAGCCGGGCTGCTGCGGGGCCGACGGGGCCGACAGGGCCTGGGGAGCCTGCAGGTGCTGCGGGCCGGACGGGTTCTCATCGCTCTGGCGGAAGGGTTCTGTCATGTCTCCGATCGTGTTCCCGCCACATGAGAGCCCCCTGAGGACGCCCTGAGAACCCCGACAGAACCACGTTTGCCCGATATAAAGACGCCCACGTGACCCCAGCCCGGAAGGGGGACCCTCAGAGATCAGCCGCGGCCGCAGGCCCGCATCCGCACGACTGCCGCACCACGAGCCGCGAAGGGAACACCCGCAGCCGCTCGCGCCGCGACCCGGCCACCCGCAGCCCGTCGTCCAGGACCAGGTCGACCGCCGCGCGGGCCATCGCCGGGCGGTCGGAGGCGACCGTGGTGAGGGGCGGGTCGGTGAGCCCGGCCTCCTTGACGTCGTCGAATCCGGCGACGGCCAGTTCGCCGGGCACGTCGATGCGGAGTTCGCGGGCGGCCCGCAGAACGCCGATGGCCTGGTCGTCCGTGGAGCAGAAGATCGCGGTGGGGCGGTCGGGGCGGGCCAGGAAGCCGAGGGCGAGCTGGTAGGCGTCGTAGCGGTTGTAGGGGGCCTCGAAGAGGCGGCCCTCGGTCGGGAGGCCTGCCTCGCGCATGGCGCGCCGCCAGCCCTCGACGTGGTCGGAGACGGGGTCGCCGACGGTCGGGGTCTCGGCGGTGCCGCCGACGCAGGCCACGTACGCGTGACCGTGTTCGAGCAGGTGCCGGGTGGCGAGCTGGGCGCCGCCGACGTCGTCCGTCACGACGGCGACGTCGTCGATGGCCTCGGGGCGCTCGTGCAGGAGGACCACGCGCGCGTCCCAGGCGTCGATCTCGGCGGCGGCCTGGTCGGTCAGGCCGTGGCTGACGAGGATCAGGCCGGAGACCCGCATGCCGAGGAAGGCGCGCAGATAGTGCGTCTCACGTTCCTCGACGTAGTCGGAGTTGCCGACGAGCACCATTTTTCCGCGCTCGGACGCGGCCTGTTCGACGGCGTGGGTCATCTCCGCGAAGAACGGCTGCCGGGCGTCCGGCACGATCATGCCTATGAGGTCCGTGCGCCGGGACGCCATGGCCTGGGCGACCCGGTCCGGGCGGTAGCCCAGCTCCTTGATCGCGGCGAGTACGCGCTCGCGCGTGGCCGGGGCGACCGGCCGGGGTCCGTTGTTGATGACATAGCTCACGACCGCGGTCGAAGTACCCGCCAGTCGCGCCACATCGTCCCGCGTCACCTTGGCCACGCGCGCAGTCTACGCGGATGGACTCAACCCTGAGCAGGGCGTGCGACGGCTTCCTTCGCCCGTTCGGCGGCTGCCTGCGGCGCCCGCCCGGCGGCGGGCTTCGCGGCGGCCGCCCTGGCGCCGTCCGGGTCGCCCGTGCGCGCCGCCCGCTCCGCCTTCTCCGCGCTGTCCCGCGCCGCCTTCTCGGCCCGCTCGGGCTTCTCGGGGACGACGAAGCGATAGCCGACGTTGCGCACGGTGCCGATCAGCGACTCGTGCTCGACGCCGAGCTTGGCCCGCAGCCGTCGTACGTGCACGTCGACCGTCCGCGTACCGCCGAAGTAGTCGTAGCCCCAGACCTCCTGCAGCAGCTGGGCGCGGGTGAAGACCCGGCCCGGGTGCTGCGCGAGGTACTTGATCAGCTCGAACTCCTTGAAGGTCAGGTCCAGGACCCGGCCCTTCAGCTTGGCGCTGTACGTCGCCTCGTCCACGGACAGGTCGCCGTTGCGGATCTCCATGGGGGAGTCGTCGGCGGTGATCTGCTGGCGGCCCATGGCCAGGCGCAGGCGCGCCTCGACCTCGGCGGGGCCCGCGGTGTCCAGGAGCACGTCGTCGATGCCCCAGTCCGCGGTGACGGCGGCGAGGCCGCCCTCGGTCACCACGAGCACCAGCGGACAGCCGGGGCCGGTGGAGCGAAGAAGCTGGCAGAGGCTGCGGACCTGGGGCAGGTCGCGCCGCCCGTCGATCAGGATGACGTCGGCACCGGGGGTGTCGACGAGCGCCGGGCCCTCGGCGGGAGCCACCCGCACCTGGTGAAGGAGCAGGCCGAGGGCGGGAAGCACCTCCGTCGACGGCTGGAGGGCGTTGGTCAGGAGCAGCAGAGAACTCATCGCGGCCCACCTGCCTGGGTCGTCCGCCGGTTCCTCTGACTGTCGTGCACGTTTCGCTCGCCCATTACGTCGGTTCCTCCTCGGTCCCTGCGAGGACGTATGGCACTGCTTCGTACGTATGGCTCGTATGGCACTGCTTTGTACGGGATACACCTCCCGCGCCCTGGGAAGTGGCCGTCCGCGCCGTTCTTGAGGCTTCGTTTACGGGGCCTTGGTGAGCCTCGTGCGCGGGCCTGCCGGAAAGCACGAAAGGACCCGGGGGCTTCGCTGCCCGGATCCTCTGCGCAGCAGAATAGCCCACATGAGTTCCGGTCCGGCAGGTCAAACGGCGCGATCTTCTGTGCAGCCGATCACTCGTGTTCAGCCGCGCGCCACGTCGCGTTCCACGCTCCTTACCTCGGACGGGGTGCGGATCGAAGCCGCGTACGACCCCGGTCCCGGGCCGGTCGGCGGGCCCGCGATCGTGCTCGCGCACGGCTTCACGGGGGACCTGGGGCGGCCGCACGTGCGTCGGGCCGCGCGGGTGTTCGCGCAGCGTGCGGCCGTGATCACGTTCTCGTTCCGGGGGCACGGCGGGTCCGGCGGGCGCTCCACGGTCGGCGACCGCGAGGTGCTCGACCTCGCGGCTGCCGTGGCGTGGGCGCGCTCGCTCGGGCACACGCGCGTGGTCACGGTCGGTTTCTCCATGGGCGGCTCCGTGGTGCTGCGGCACGCGGCGCTGCACGGGGGGCGCACGGAAGCGCGCGTCGACGCGGTCGTGTCGGTGAGTGCACCGGCCCGGTGGTTCTACCGGGGTACGGCGCCGATGCGGCGGCTGCACTGGGTGGTGACGCGGCGGGCCGGGCGGCTCGTCGGGCGGCTCGGCCTGCGCACCCGGATCCACCCGCACGAGTGGGTCCCCGTCCCGCTGTCGCCGACGGAGTCCGTACCGCTCATCGCCCCGACCCCGCTCCTGATCGTGCACGGCGACCAGGACCCGTACTTCCCCGTCGACCACCCCCGGATGCTGGCCGCCGCCGCGGGCGAGGGGGCCGAGCTGTGGCTGGAACCCGGCATGGGGCACGCCGAGCACGCGGCGGACGACGGACTCCTTGGGCGGATCGGCGCCTGGGCCACGGCATCATGGACGTCGGCAACCGCCGAGTGACTTGAGCGAAAGGAGGGGGCAATGGCATCCGGGACCATTCGGTACTGGGCCGCCGCCAAGGCCGCCGCGGGGATCGCCGAGGAGCCGTACGCAGAGGCCACGCTGGCCGAGGCGCTCAGCGCGGCCCGCGCGCGACACCCCGGAGAACTCGACCGCGTGCTGCTGCGCTGCTCGTTCCTCATCGACGGCGACCCCGTGGGCACCCGCGCCCATGAGACGGTACGGCTTGCCGAGGGCGGCACGGTCGAGGTGCTCCCGCCGTTCGCAGGAGGATGACCCGTACGCGATGAGCAACGAACCGTACGACCCTTATCAGCAGTACCCGCAGGAGCCTCAGCCCCAGCAGTACCAGGGCCAGCAGCAGCCGTACGACCCGCAGTACGGGCAGTACGCGCAGTACCCGCAGGAGCCCGCCGCCCAGCAGGGGTATCCGCAGGGTCAGGGCGAGTGGGGGTATCAGGAGCCCTACGCGCAGCAGCAGTACGCCACCCAGCAGTGGGAGGGGCAGACCTGGGAGACGCAGGTGTCGGCTCCGCTGCCCGCGGTGGACGTGACCGAGACCGCGTATCTGCCGCCGCAGGCCTATGCGGAGCCGCCGCAGGGGTACCAGGGGCAGGCGTACCAGGCGCAGGCGTCCGGGCCGGACCACTCGGGGTCGTACCCGCAGGAGCCCGCTCCCGCAGCCGCACCCGCCCCCGCAGGGCCCGCCCCCGTGGACGAGCCCGAGTCCAAGCCCGACCCCGACGCCTCCGGATACGGCCCCGCCACCCTCACCGGCAACGCCCGCGTCACCGACGCCCAGCGGGCGCGGGCCGAGGGGCGGTCGCCGATCATAGAGCCGGGGATGCAGCCCGCCCTGCTCACGGCGCTGCTCGGGCTGCTGCTCGCCGGGGGCGCCGCGGCCGGGCAGTACGGGCTGCTCGTACCGCTGGTGGTGCTGCAGGGCGTGACGGCCGCCGGATGGTTCCGGCTGAACGGCATGTGGCCCGCCCGGCAGGGCATCGCGCTGGCGTTCCTCGGCGGTGTCGCCGCCGATGTCGCGCTGCTCGCCACCGGCGAGGGCAACGCCCCGGCCGCGATCCTCGGCACCCTCGGCGTGTGGGTGCTGCTCGTCCTCGTCCTGCAGCTGCGCAGCCGCGCCGGTGCCGACGAGCGGATGTACGGCCTGATGGCCACCCTCGCCTCCAGCGCGCTCACGATCATCGCGGCCGGGCACCTGGCCGCCGTGGACGACGCCGCGACCGTCGGCGGGGTCGCCGTCGCCGCGGCCGTGCTCGCCCGCGCGCTGCCGCTGCCGACGCCCGCCTCGGTGGTCGTGGCGCTGCTCGCGGCGGCCGGCGCGGGCATCGCGGTGGGCGGTGCGACGGACTTCGGCAGCGAGGGAGCCCTGCTCGGGCTCGCCGCGGGCGTCTGCGCCGTGATCGGGCACCGGGTCGCCTCGTACGACTACCCGTCGCGGTTCGTGCACTTCACGGCCGGTGTCGCGCTGCCGTTCGCGGCCGCCGCGCCCGCCGTGTACCTGGTGGGGCGCGCCCTCGGCTGAGTCCGGGCGGGAGCCGCCCGCAGCGTCACAGTCGATCTACAGGTCCCCGGCCGGGCACAGCGGCCGGGGACTTGTCCTTTAGGCTCGCGGCAACGGAACAGCCGAGGCGGGGGACGGGGAACAGCAGGCATGAGCAAGCGCGCGATACGCATACTTCTGATCGTCGTGGTGGTCCTCGGGGGCCTCTTCGTCGCCGCCGACCGGTTCGCGGTGTCCTTCGCCGAGAGCGAGGCGGCGGAGAAGATCAAGGCCCAGGAGGGCCTGAGCAGCACGCCCGACGTGTCCATCAAGGGCTTCCCGTTCCTCACCCAGGTCCTGGGCGGCAAGCTCGACGACGTCGAGATCGGCATCAAGGACTACGACGCCAAGTCCGACGGCGACACCATCCGTATCGCGAGCCTCAACGCCACCGCGCACGGCCTGGACTTCTCCAGCGACTACAGCTCCGCCACCGCCGACTCCGCCGCGGGCGTCGCCCGGATCTCCTACGACGAGCTCCTGAAGGCCGCCAAGGCCGAGCCGGTGAAGCTGCCGCTCGGCGCCACCGGTGAGGTCGTCGGCCTCTCCGACGGCGGCGACGGCAAGGTCAAGGTCGAGGTCGAGGTCAGCAAGGGCGGCACGAAGCTCCCCAAGCCCGTGCACGTGCTCAGCTCCCTGAGCGTCGAGGGCGACACGATCAAGGTGCACGCCGACACGATCCCGGACAGCCTCGAGGTGCTCGGCGTGAAGATCCCGCTGCCCGAGGGCATCGCCCGTGACATCACCGACTTCGAGGAGAAGGTCACCGACCTGCCGGGCGGCATCAAGCTCGACACCGTGCAGGCGGCCCCCGACGGCGTGGACGTGGCCGTGAAGGGCGAGAACGTGGACCTGGTGTCCTGACCGGTCCGGCCGACCGGCTCCCCGGCGGGTAGTTGTCCGTAGTACGAGACGCGGGCGTCCGTCCCTCAGATGGTGGGCGGGCGCCCGTGGTGCGTCCGCAGCCCGGCGGCCCTTCGGGGGCGACCCGGAACCACACTCGTGTTCACATCTTGGACTAAAACGTCTCAGTATCCGACACGCCGGTGACACGGCCGCCCCACCGTCCCTACGATCGGACGCATGCACCGACAGGCGGACCTCACGAAGCGGCGGGCAGTGGACCTGTGCCGCGTCGCCGCCATGCTCTGTCGCACTTTCTGAACGGGACCCCCAACTCCCGTGTTCCCCGGGCCTGTTGACCCCCTCACGGCCAACAGTGCCACCCGTGCCGTATGACCGGCGCCTCCCCGCGTACCCATACGCGCACAAATCGTGCAAACCGCATCGCCCGTGTCATCCGTGTCACCGCGTTCCGCACCCACCCGCACTTCCCCGCATCCCCGCCGTAACTGCCCCGGAGGAGAACAGCATGAGCCGCAGCGACGTCCTGGTAGACGCCGACTGGGTCGAGGCCCACATCGACGACCCGAAGGTCGCGCTCGTCGAGGTGGACGAGGACACCTCGGCGTACGACAAGAACCACATCAAGAACGCCATCAGGATCGACTGGACCAAGGACCTCCAGGACCCGGTCCGCCGCGACTTCATCGACCAGGAGGGCTTCGAGAAGCTGCTCTCCGCCAAGGGCATCGCGAACGACTCCACCGTCGTCCTCTACGGCGGCAACAACAACTGGTTCGCCTCCTACGCCTTCTGGTACTTCAAGCTCTACGGCCACCAGGACGTGAAGCTCCTCGACGGCGGCCGCAAGAAGTGGGAGCTGGACTCCCGCGACCTGGTCGACGGCTCCCAGGTGCCCAGCCGCCCGGCCACCGAGTACAAGGCCAAGCCGCAGGACGCCTCCATCCGCGCCTTCCGCGACGACGTCGTCGCCGCGATCGGCACGCAGAACCTGGTCGACGTCCGCTCGCCCGACGAGTTCTCCGGCAAGCTGCTCGCCCCGGCCCACCTCCCGCAGGAGCAGTCGCAGCGCCCCGGCCACGTGCCGAGCGCCCGCAACATCCCGTGGTCGAAGAACGCCAACGACGACGGCACCTTCAAGTCCGACGACGAGCTCAAGGCCCTCTACGAGGACGAGCAGGTCGACCTCGCGAAGGACACCATCGCGTACTGCCGCATCGGTGAGCGCTCGGCCCTGACCTGGTTCGTCCTGCACGAGCTGCTCGGCCAGGAGAACGTCAAGAACTACGACGGCTCCTGGACCGAGTACGGCTCCCTCGTCGGCGTGCCGATCGAGCTCGGCGCCAACAAGTAACCCGCGACCGACCTTCCCCCCCTCTTCATAGGAGCGCACATGTGTGGAGCCAAGGCCGGTGGCCCTGACGCCTCGACGATCAAGCCCGGTGAGACCACCATCCAGGGCCAGGTGACCCGCGACGGCGAGCCCGTCACCGGTTACGTCCGCCTGCTGGACTCGACCGGCGAGTTCACCGCGGAGGTGCCCACCTCTGCCACGGGACAGTTCCGCTTCTACGCGGCCGAGGGCACGTGGACCGTACGGGCCCTGGTGCCCGGCGGCTCGGCGGACCGCACGGTCGTCGCGCAGACGGGCGGCCTCGCGGAGGTCGCGATCGCTGTCTGAGCAGAGACAGGCCGAGCAGACAGGCCGATGGGCCGCACCCAGGGGTTGGACGCCACGGGGTGCGGCCCTCGGTCGTGCTACCGGCGGCGCCTGCCGTCGAGCTCGTCCCACCACTCGTCGGACTTCGGGTCCCCCGAGGGGTCGTCCCACCAGCGGTCCTCGGGCCCGCGCCGGTTCGCCACCATGGCCGCCACCGGGGGGATCACCATCGCCACGACGCACATCCCGACGGCGACCGGAATCGACCACAGCCGCACAACACCCCAGGCCAGGATGAACAGGGCCAGGCACGTGCCCATCATGGCGAAGTACACATGGCGCCTTCGCGCGTACATACGTCCAGCGTACGGCCGACCTCGCAGAGAGGGGCAGGGCGCGCACGGCTAGAGTGGGATGCGGCTCTGTACCGCCCTACATACCGCTCACCAAGGAGCTTCCGTGCTTGAGGCCTTCTTCTCCGCCCTCCTTGTCCTGGTCTGCGTCGGCGTCCTCGCCTTCGCGGGTCTGACCGTGAAGAAGCTGTACCAGGGCCAGCGCTGACCGCACCCCCCACCGAGAGACTCCTGAGCACCCCATGATCGAGATCCCGTCCGACCTGCACCGCGACCTCGTCCCCCTCGCCTGGCTCCTGGGCAACTGGGCCGGCGCGGGCGTCACCGACTTCCCCGGCTCCGCCAAGGCGAATTTCGGCCAGGAAGTCTCCTTCTCGCACGACGGGCGGGACTTCCTGGAGTACCACTCGCACACCTGGGTGCTCGACGCCGACGGCAACAAGGTCGAACCGCTGGAGTCCGAGTCCGGCTTCTGGCGCATCGACAAGGACCGCAAGGTCGAGACCGTCATGGTCCGCCAGGACGGTGTCGTCGAGGTCTGGTACGGCGAGCTGGCCGACCAGAAGCCGCAGATCGACCTGGCCACCGACGCCGTCGCCCGCACCGCGGCCTCCGGCCCGTACAGCGGCGGCAAGCGGCTCTACGGCTATGTGAAGGGCGACCTGATGTGGGTCGGCGAGAAGCAGACGCCCGAGGTGCCGCTGCGGCCGTACATGTCCGCGCAGCTCAAGAAGGTCGTCTCGCCCGAGGACGTCGCCGAGATGGCACGCAACCTCGGCGACCTGCCCGACGACGGGATCGCCTTCTTCAAGTAGGCCGTTCCGATTCCAGTGGGCCGTTCCGAGTGGGCCTAGACTTCAGGGTGTGGTGAGCACCGACTCCGACTGGAAGAGCGACCTGCGGCAGCGCGGATACCGCCTGACGCCGCAGCGCCAGCTCGTGCTCGAAGCCGTGGACGCACTGGAGCACGCGACCCCCGACGACATCCTCTCCGAGGTCCGCAAGACGGCTTCGGGGGTCAACATCTCCACCGTCTACCGCACCCTGGAGCTCCTGGAGGAGCTGGGCCTGGTCAGCCACGCCCACCTCGGCCACGGCGCCCCCACGTACCACCTCGCGGACCGCCACCACCACATCCACCTGGTGTGCCGGGACTGTACGCACGTCATCGAGGCCGATCTGGACGTGGCCGCCGAGTTCACCGCGAAGCTGCGGGGGATGTTCGGGTTCGACACGGACATGAAGCACTTCGCGATCTTCGGGCGCTGCGCGGAGTGCGCGGCCGCGGCCGCCGCGGAAGCCGCCGCCGAATAGCGGAAGCCGCCGCGGAATAAGCGGCCCGGTCCTCGGGTCGTAGTCTTTGTGAACATGAAGAGCCCCCTGCTTTCGCTGCCCGGCGCCGTCCCCGCCGAAGGCGTGGACGAAGGTGTCGCCGCCCACTACGGCGACCTGTTCCGCGAGCAGCGCGCCCTCGCCGACGGCGCCGGATTCGTCGACCTCTCGCACCGCGGCGTCGTCACCGTCACCGGTGCCGACCGGCTGAGCTGGCTGCATCTGCTGCTCACCCAACACGTCAGCGAGCTGCCCGCGGGGCGGGCCACCGAGGCGCTGATCCTCTCCGCGAACGGGCACATCGAGCACGCCCTGTACCTCGTCGACGACGGCGAGACCATGTGGGCGCACGTCGAGCCGGGCACCCAGGACGCGCTCATCGCGTACCTGGAGAGCATGAAGTTCTTCTACCGCGTCGAGGTCGCCGACCGCACCGCCGACTTCGCCGTGGTGCACCTGCCCGCCGGGTCCATCGCGGCCGTCCCGGACGGCGCCGCCGTCCGCGAGACGCCGCACGGCCGGGACGTCTTCCTGCCCCGCGCGGACCTGTCCTCCTACGCCGAGGCGCACGGGCCCGCCGCCGGGCTCCTCGCCTACGAAGCCCTCCGTGTCGAGCACCACGTGCCGCGGCTCGCCTTCGAGACCGACCACCGTACGATCCCCCACGAGCTGGGCTGGATCGGCTCCGCCGTCCACCTCCAGAAGGGGTGCTACCGCGGGCAGGAGACCGTCGCCCGCGTCCAGAACCTCGGCAAGCCGCCGCGGCGCCTCGTCTTCCTCCACCTCGACGGCAGCGACGTGCACCTGCCGGTGCACGGTACGCCCCTCCACCTCGCCGCGGACGGGCCCGAGGGCCGCAAGCTCGGCTTCGTCACCACGTCCGTACGCCACCACGAGCTCGGGCCCATCGCCCTTGCCCTCATCAAGCGCAACGTCCCCGTCGACGCGGAACTCCTGGCCGGCGAAACGGCCGCCGCCCAGGAAACGGTGGTCGAACCCTGACCCCACCCGCCCCGTCCTCAAACGCCGGACGGGGCTCTCTCCCGCTGGTCGGGCTGGTCAGATGTCCAGGAGGACCGTGAAGGGGCCGTCGTTGGTCAGGCCCACGCGCATCTGGGCGCCGAAGCGGCCCGTGGCCACCGTGGCGCCGAGGGCGCGCAGCCGGGCCACGACCTCGTCGACGAGCGGCTCGGCCACGTCACCGGGCGCGGCCGCGTTCCACGTGGGACGACGGCCCTTGCGCGCGTCGCCGTACAGGGTGAACTGGCTGATCACGAGGAGCGGTGCGCCGACGTCCGAGCAGGACTTCTCGTCCTGAAGGATCCGCAAGGACCAGAGCTTGCGGGCGAGTTGCCCGGCCTTCTCCGCGGTGTCGGAGTGCGTCACCCCGACCAGCACGCACAAGCCCTCACCGACGATCTCCCCGACCGTCTCCCCGTCCACGACGACACTCGCGCCGTCCACCCTCTGCACCACCGCACGCATGCCGCCCATCATGCCCTGCGCGCACGCGCCGTCCGCGCGCCGGTCCAGAACCCCCCATCCGGGGCCGATTGGGGGCACTCACGCACAGAGCGACCACTCGGGGTGGCACGATGCTCACACGCGGTGTACCGCGCCGGCTGAGGGGACGGTAGAGCCACATGAGCACACCCAGTACGCCCAGTATGCCCAGTAAGCCATGGTCGCCCGGGACGACCTGGCCGTCGGGGGCGAGACACCCGGGCGGGACGGCAGGGGCAGCGGGGACAGCGGGGGCAGTGGGCGCGACAGGGGCAGCGGGGGCAGCGGGGATGAAGGGTGTGGCCGGGGCCGCCGAGGCGGGGGGCGCGGCCGGTGCGGCGGGCATCGGCGGCACCCACGTCCCGCGCCCCCCGGTCCAGCGCACCGACAGCCCCGTCCTGCCCGACGTACCCACGCACGACCTGACCGCCCTGCGCCTGCCGGAGCTGCGCGAGCTGCGCCGCTCCACACAGCAGGACGAGGCGGACCTGAGCTACGTACGACGGCTGCTGCAGGGCCGTATCGACATCCTGCGGGCGGAGACGGCGCGCCGCAGGGTCCCGGGCCAGGCGGGACGGGACCCGGAGGACGGCACGGGGGCGGAGTCACCGCTGGTCGTGGACCGGCTCCCGGAGATCCTCACGGACGGCCCGGCCCGGCACCGCTCGTCGGCCCGCCATGTGACGCTCGGCACCCCGCACAGCGAGGAGTACCGGCGCCTCGCCGCAGAGATGCTCGCCGACGTGGAGCTCTCCGACCTGGCAGCCCGCACGGACGAGGAGCTGCACGCGGCGATGGGCCGCCTCGTCCGATATGAACAGCAGGTTTCCCGGCGGCGTCAGGAGATGCAGCGGACGACGGACGATTGCAGTGCGGAGATCGCCCGCAGGTACCGTGAAGGAGAAGCACAAGTAGACGACCTGCTCGCGTGACCCGCCGACCCCGGTGGGCACCGCCGCCCCGCCGGGCCCGGTGACGCCGCAAGGACCCGGCGGCCGCCGTCGGCCGTGATCCCGGTGGACGTCCGCGTGCGGCGCCCGCCGAGATCCCGTGATCCTGGTGGACGCCGTGTTCGGGACGGCAGCCGGGACCTCCGGTCCGGCGTTCCCGCGGGCGGTCCGTCGCACCGCCCGCACCCGGAAGGCCGAAGATGCCGACAACGACGCCGTCGTCCGCCGTCACCAGTTCCCCCGTCATACCCCCGGTCCTCGCCGAGGTCGTCCGGTCGGGCTTCGTCGAGGGCCACCACCGAGGCAGCCTGGTGCTGCTCGGGGCCGACGGCGACGTGCAGCTCGCGCTCGGCGATGTGCGGGCCCCCGTCTTCCCGCGCTCCACCAACAAGCCGATGCAGGCGGCGGCGGTGCTGCGGGCCGGTCTCGACCTGTCCGGCGAGCGTCTGGCCCTGGCCGCCGCGAGCCACTCCGGAGAAACGTTCCACCGGGATCTCGTGCTGAAGATGCTGGCCGAGCACGGTCTGACCCCGGCCGAGCTGCAGTGCCCCGCCGATCTGCCGCTGGACCCGGAGGAGGCCGAGACCTACCTGGCATCGGGCGCCGTCCGCGACCGGGTCACGATGAACTGCTCCGGCAAGCACGCCGCGATGCTCGCCGTCTGCGCCCTGAACGGCTGGCCCAAGGAGAGCTACCTCGACCCGGAGCACCCCCTCCAGCGCCTGATCCACGAGGGCATCGAGGCGGCCGCTGGCGAGCCCGTCGCCGCCGTCGGCACGGACGGCTGCGGCGCGCCCCTGATGGCCATCTCCCTGACCGGCCTCGCCCGCGCCTACCGGCACTTCGTCCTCGCCCCCGAGGGCAGCCCCGAGCGCCGGGTCGCCGACGCCATGCGGACCCACCCCGAGTACGTCGCAGGGACGCGGCGCCCCGACACCTGGCTGATGCGGGAGGTGCCCGGCGTGCTGTCGAAGATGGGCGCCGAGGCCGTCCAGGCGGTCGCGCTGCCCGACGGCCGGGCCCTCGCCTTCAAGATCGACGACGGCTCGACGCGGGTCCTCGGCCCGGTCCTGGCCCGCGCCCTGCGTCTGCTCGGCACCGACGCCCCGGTCCTTGACCGGATCGGCAGCGCGCCGCTGCTGGGGGCGGGGCGTGCGGTGGGGGAGATCCGGGCGACGATCTGAACCGACCGGGACGTTTCGACGGGGTGGCCCACGGGTGTGGGCCACCCCGTCGCTTCTTCGGGGCCCGGACCTGGCGTTGGCGGGGCCTGGAGGCCCGTGCCCCGGGTTTGACGGCTGACCGAACTCCCGGCTCCCCTCCGGATGGGAGCTCGGTCAGCCCGACTGGGCGGGCCGGTCCCGATCAGCCCGACTGGGCGAGCAGCAGCACGAGGATCAGCGCCCCGATGCCGCCCGCGGTGGTGTTCTTGGCCTTGATCCCGACAGTGAGCAGGACGAAGGCGATGATGCCCATCGGCCCGTACTTCCACTGGATGGCCTGCTCGAACCCAATGACGAGGGCGGCGATGACGACGGCGATGAACGGCATGACGATCCCCCTTACGGTACGGGGGCGGCGGGCCCCCTAGTCGGTTGCCAACTGGTCGACCCGACTGCCGGGTTCGGCCCGGCGGCCTGGGCTGGTGGCCAACCCCCCGAAGAGTCTGACCATGTCGCCCAAGTTGGCTACCAACTCCACCTGAGTTATCTCCGCGATGGCGCGTCTCATAACCACCTTCTCAGTAACTCCCCAAAGATGGCGAGAAGTTGTACTGTTTGGTGGTGAGCCCGGACCAGGCCGCCGTCAACGAGCGGAAGAGGCCGACCATGACTCCGCATCGCTCGCATCACGAGGTGGCGGACGAGCTGCGCGACCGGATCAGGTCCGGGCGGCTGCGGCCCGGACAGCGCATGCCCACGCAGGCGGAGCTCGCGCTGGAGTTCGGCGTGGAGCGCGGTGCCGTACGCCAGGCGCTGCGCATACTGCAGGGCGAGCAGCTCCTGGCCAACGTGTCCAAGGGCAGCCCCGCCACGGTCGCGACCCCGTCCGGGCCGAGCCCCGACACGGTCAGGCCCGAGCCCACGATGGTGGGCCTCGCGCCGCGGATCGCGGCCGCCTTCCAGGCGTCGCACGTGGAGATCGACGCGCTGTGCCTCACCTCCGTCTCGCTGACGATGGCGATCGGCGAACCGCTGCGGCAGATCCACGCCGGACAGCTGAAACCGGCCAAGGTCGATGTGCGGGTGCTGCTGCCGAGCCGCGACATCGACCTCGCCTTCCCCGCTCCGGTGGAGGGCGAGGACGAGGGCGGCCATGTGCACCGGCGCTGGCTCGACCAGCGCAACGCGCAGGGCCAGGTGCTCCGCCACAACCTGCGCATGCTGCGGACGACGCACGGGATCGACGTACGGGTGGAGTTCCGCGCCCTGCCCTTCACCCCGCCGGTCAAGCTCTACCTGCTCAACGGCTCCGAGGCGCTGTTCGCGTACTACACCCTCACCCAGCGCCGGGAGCAGATCGGCCAGGAGTCCATGGAGATGTGGGACGCGCAGGGAACGCAGTCGATGCTGTTTCCGTTCCACTCGGGGGACGGGCTGCGGGACACGACGTTCGTGGAGCAGTCCCACCTGTGGTTTAACGCGCTCTGGGAGACGATCAGCCAGGACTTGCAGTTGAACCCAGGTCCGTAGGACGGCCCTGGGTTCAGCGCTCGGTCCCGGTCACAGTGCCGGTCCCGTCACGATCAGGGCGAGCACGACCGCCCCGATGGAACTGCAGGTGGGGTTCTTCGCCTTGACGCCCACGGTCAGCAGCAGCAGACCGATGAGGCCGAGGGTTCCGTACTTCCACTGCACGACCTGCTCGATGGTGACGGCGAACACGGCTGCGAGGAGGGCTACGGCGGGCATGATGGTTCCCCCTTCTGCCATCTCTAGCGAGTTGGCAACCAACTCACTAGAGTTGTCCCCACTTGGTATCCCTTCATAAACAACTTTCCGTCAACTCCCCTGAGATGGCGTGCAGTTGTATCGTCTGGTCGTGACCAAGGAGAACGGTGCAGTGAACGGCAGCAGAAAGACCTCACCCCAGGACATCGCCGACGCCCTGCGCGACCGCATCCGCACCGGCACCCTCAAAGCGGGCGACCGCCTCCCCACCCAGGCCCAGATCGCCCAGGAGTTCGGCGTGGAACGCGGCACGGTGCGCCAGGCGCTCCTCTCGCTGCAGCGGGACGGGCTCCTGAACCACATCAGCCGGGGGAGCCCGCCCCGGGTGGCGGGCGACGCGGAGACATCCGCTCCGGCATCGGCACAGCCCAGACCGCAGCCGTCGATGGTGGCGCTGGCGCCGCGCCTCGTGGAGGCGTTCCAGCAGCCGCACGTGCGGATCGACGCCGTCTCGTACACGGCGGAGACCCTGATGCACGCCGTCAGCGAGCCGATCCGTCAGATCCACCAGGGCCAGCTGTGCCCGGAGTCCATCGACGTCCGCATCCTGCTGCCCAGCAGCGCCATCTCGCTCGCCTTCCCGGTGCCGGTCGAGGCCGAGGACGAACGGGACCGGCTGCGGCTGCAACAGCGCTGGCTCGCGCAGCGGAACGCGCAGGGTCAGGTGCTGCGGCACAACCTCACCGCGCTGCGGCAGTCGCACGACATCGACGTCCGCGTCACCTTCCGCGCCCTGCCGCTGACGACCCCCGTCAAGCTCTATCTGCTCAACAAGTCCGAGGCGCTGCTCGCGTACTACACGCTGGAGTCCATGGACGTGCCGCTGGACGGGGAGGCCGGGGAGAGCGTGCGCGCGTACGACGCCGGCGGACTGACCACGACGCTCTTCCCCTTCCTCGAAGGGGACAGCTCACGCGACTCGGGCTTCGTGCAAGAGTCCCAGAGATGGTTCGACGCCCTCTGGGAAACGATCACCACGGACCTGACACTCTCTTAGGTGACTCCTGATTCCGCGCGACCCGAGGCGAGAGCGACCGAGCCAGTGACAGGTGCGACCGACGATCTGCGAGAACTCATCGACATCGCCCAGTACGTGCTCTTCGATTTCGACGGCCCCGTCTGTCGCCTCTTCGCCGGGCACTCCGCCTGGAAGGTCGCGGAGGAACAGGTGCGCTGGCTGGAGGAACGCGGGCTGCACGGGCTGCTCGCCACGGGAGTGCGGGACGAAACCGATCCGTACGTCGTGCTGCGTGCGGTCGACCGGCGCCACCCCGAGAGCGACCTGGTGGCCGAGCTGGAGGCCCGGCTCACGCACGAGGAGCAGAAGGCGGTGATCTCCGCCTGGCCCACCGCCTACGCCGACGCGCTGATCCGCACCTGGCACGCCACCGGCGCCCGGCTGGCCGTCGCCACGAACAACGCGCCGGGGCCGGTGGGCACTTACCTGACCGGCAGGGGGCTCATCGACTGCTTCGCGCCGCACATATACGGCCGTACGCAGAATCTGCACCTGCTCAAGCCGGACCCGCACTGCGTCAAGCGCGCCCTCCGCGGGCTGGGTGCCGACCCGACCCGGACCCTGATGATCGGCGACGCCGGCTCGGACTACCTCGCCGCGCGCGCCGCGGGCGTGCACTTCCTCGGTTACGCCCGTAACGACCGCAAGATGCGCGTACTCCGAGAAATCGGCGCCGAACAGATAGTGACGTCACTGAAGCCGTTGCTCGACGTGCTCAAGGACAAGAAGTGACACGTGCCGCCGTGCCCGGACTTCGTGGTGAATTCGTCCCCGACATATTCACCGGGGAGGAAAACGCGCAGTAATGGCACAGGCGCGCAAGGTAAGTAAGTGCGAGCGTCCGCATACTGGTCAACTGGTCAGGTGAAAGCCCTCGGGGCGATACCCTCTGCGCTCATGTCACAACCTCTGCCCGGCAGAGCCGATTTGGCCCCACCGGCCTCGCTCGGCTGGCACGACCGGCTCATCCACCGATGGGCCACCGCGCACCGTGAACGCCCTGATGGCGAGGTTGTGACCGGTTATCACAACAGTAACTACATCGTGCCGCTCGGATGGCGCCTCGCGCTGTTGCTGCGGACGATGCCTTATCGCGCCCGCGTGAAATGCCGTACGCCGCTGCAGGTCGCCGAAGTCGCTCCGCGCATCTGGCCCAGCGAGAGCGAACTCCTCAAGGTGGTCGCCCGTCATCTGCCCGAAGTCCCGCGCTGCCTGCGGGACTTCGGTGACTGGTCCATGCACGCCTACCGCGCCGGCCGTCCGCTGACGGAGGTCGACGAGAGCGAACTCCACACCGATGAACTGATGGCCAAGCTCGCCGCGTTCTTCGCGAGAACCGTGGCCGTACCGGAGTCCGAGCTTCCGGCGCGACCCGAAGGCTGGCCCGATGACGGTGATTCCGACGGATTTCTCGCCTGGCTGATCGACTTCACCGAGGAGCGGGTGCACCGCGCCAACCGGCAGCGATTCGACGCGTTATTCGAGGACATCGGGATTCGACGCCATGCGATGACCGAGTTCAAGGAGCGGGCCCCGCACCTGCGCGAGCGCCCCTTCTGTCTTCTGCACACGGACGTCCATCGCGCCAATATCGTGATCGATCGTAAGGAAATCGCCGTAATCGACTGGGAGTTGGCGCTGTACGGCGACCCCTTGCACGACCTCGCCACCCACCTCGTGCGCATGGACTACGACAAGGAACAGCACCTTCGGATGCGACGGCGATGGGCGGAGGCGATGACGGTGGCGGGCAGGCCCGAGCTGACCGTCGGCCTCGACGAGGACCTGCACGTCTATCTGGATTTCGAGTACGCCCAGTCCGTCTTCCCGGACGTCATGCGGGCCGCGCTCGCCCTGCCCGCGCAAGCGCCGTCCGACGCCGATTTCGAGGCGGCCGCGGCCCGGGTCTGCCGGGCCCTGCTGCGGGCCGCCGAGCCGCTGTGCCTGGACAAGGTGCCGGACCGGGCCCGCGCTGTCGAGGCCGTGCGGGCCTGGCACGCCGGGGTGCACGGGCGGGAGGCGGTACGGCCGAGTCCGGTCGTGTGACGGTCCTCCGGTCTTCCTGAGCGGCCCGCCCGGGGGCACCATGAACCCTTGCATGCTCGTGTCAACTACGGGGTGGCCGGGGGGACTTGATGAGCGGTCGACGGGCGTGGCGATCCGACTCGGAGAGGTGGGCGCGGGCGGAGACCGCCGTCACCAAGGCACTGCTCCTCGCCGTGTTCGCCCTCGGCCTCCTCGCCCAGTTCATCACCCCCCTCGGCGAGGCCCTGGAAGGCAAGGCCCATTTCGGCAGCGCCATCCTCGGCCTCGTCGGATACGTCCTCTACAGCGAGGTGCGCGGGCTCAACGAAGCGCGGCGGCGGCCCGCCGAGCGGCAGGAGGTCGCGGCGAGTGAGCTGCGGGGGTTCTTCGAGGCCGCGCTGGGGCGGGCGGCGCCTCGGATCGACGCCATCGGGTACACGGGGGAGACCGTCGTCAACGAGCTGGCGCGGTCGCTTGACGGGCTGCAGGGCGCGGTCCGGCCGGAGGTGGCGGTGCGGATCCTGGTGCCGGACTTCACGCGGGAGATGGGGATACCGGGCATGCTCGACGCCGATGGCAAGGCGGTGGACGACCCGGACTTCCGGGGGGAGCTGCTGCGGCAGGTGCGGGGGTACGAGCGGGGCATGGAAGTGCTGGCCAGGCGGCTGCGCCACGACCGCAGGGGCGAGCTCGCGGTGGAGTTCCGGGTGCTGCACATCACCCCGTCCGTGAAGTTCTGCCTCGTCGACAGCGAGCACCTCTTCGACGGCATCTACGACGCCGTCAAGGAGGAGCCGTCCCGGGACCATCCGGGGCGGCAGGTCCTCGACCTCATGGGGTACGACTCGCTGCTCACCCACTGGCACATCGACGCGGGCGCGGCGGCGCGCCAGAAGATCGTGGGCCGTCGGGAGCTGTTCGAGACCTTGTGGCGCGTCGCCCGCCCCCTCACCCCACCCGCCTCCTGAACAGCGCCCCCGCCAGCCCCACCGACCCCGCCAGAATCCCCGCGCACCACGCGAGGGCCAGCCACGGCGCGCTGCCGGCCGGCTGGTCGAGGAGGAGGGCGCGGAGGGAGTCGATGACCGGGGTGACCGGCTGGTGCTCGGAGAACGTGGTGAGCCAGGCGGGCATGGAGTCGGTGGGGACGAAGGCGCTGCTGGGGTAGGGCAGGAAGCTCACGAAGAGGGTGTAACCGTTCGCCGCTTCCGGGGACTTGGCCAGGAGCCCGACCGCCGCCGACAGCCAGGACAGGGCGAGGACGAAGGACAGGAGGACGGCGATCGCGGCCAGCCATCCCGCCGGTGTCGCCGTCGGGCGGAAGCCGATCGCGAAGGCCAGGGCGAGGACCAGCGCGGTCGCCATGAGGTTGCGGGCCACCGAGGCCAGGACGTGGCCCGTCAGGATCGCCGTGCCGCCGACGTCCAGGGAGCGGAAGCGGTCGATGATGCCGCCCTTCAGGTCCTCCGTGACGGCCACCGCCGTGCCGGCCGAGCCGAATCCGGCGCACAGGAGCAGGACTCCGGGGACCACGTACGTGACGTAGCGGGTGTCGGTGCCGGTGTTGATCGCCCCGCCGAAGAAGTACACGAAGATCAGGAGCAGGAGTACGGGGAGTGCGAGGGCCGTGATCAGGGCGTCCACGTTCCTGCGGCTCAGGCGCAGGGAACGGCCGGTCATGGTGAGGGGGTTCGACGGCAGGCGCGTGAGGAGGGGGTTCGACGGCGGGCGCGTGAGGAGGGGGTTCGACGGCGGGCGCGTGAGGAGGGGGTTCGACGGCGGGTGGGGCAGCAGGCCGTTCGGCAGGGCTTCAGGCACGGGTCGGCTCCTTCGAGGGCGCGGTGGGCGCGGTGGGCGTGGGCGCCGTCAGGGTCAGGAACACCTCGTCCAGGCTCGCCGTGCGCAGCGCGAAGCGCGCCACGTCCGTCCCCGTCGGGTCGAGTTCGTCTAGGAGCGCGCGTACGTGGCGTGCGGTGCCGTCGGTCGGGAGGCCCAGGGTGCGGGTGCGCGGGTCGCTGCGGGTGGCGTGCGGGGTCCGGGCGTGGACGCGGAGGTAGGCGTCGGACGTGGTCAGGGTGATGTCGAGGTGGTGGCCCGCGACACGGGACTTGAGCTCCGCCGTGGTGCCCTCCGCGACGATCACCCCGCCGTGCAGGACGGCGACCCGGTCGGCCAGTTGGTCGGCCTCCTCCAGGTACTGCGTGGTGAGGAACACCGTGGTGCCGCCCGCCGCCAGGTCCCCCACGACGTCCCACAACTCGCGGCGGCTGCGCGGGTCCAGGCCCGTCGTCGGCTCGTCCAGGAAGATCACCTCGGGTTCGCCGACGAGCCCGGCGGCGAGGTCGACGCGCCGCCGCATGCCGCCCGAGTACGTCCGGACCAGGCGGTCGCCCGCCTCGGACAGGCCGAAGCGGGCGAGGAGTTCGTCCGCCCTGGCGCGGGCGGCGGCCCGGCCGAGGCCCACGAGGCGCCCCATCATCCGTAGGTTCTCCGCGCCCGTCTGCGCCTCGTCGACCGCGGCGAACTGCCCGGTCAGGCTGATCGCGCGGCGCACCTCGCGGCGCCGCGCCCGGATGTCGTACCCGGCGACCCGCGCCGTGCCCGCGTCCGGCTCCGTGAGTGTGGCGAGGATCCGGACGGCGGTCGTCTTGCCCGCGCCGTTCGGGCCGAGGAGGGCGAAGACGGTGCCGGGCGGTACGCGCAGGTCGATGCCGCGGAGGACGGGGAGCGGGGGGTTGGAGCCGGTTCCTCCGTAGGACTTCGTGAGGCCGGTGGCCTCGATCGCGGCGGTGGTGGTGTCGGCGGTGGTGTCGGCGGCTTTGGTGGCTGCTGGCATCGCCCCTCCCAGGGGTGTGGACCCGTACTGCGTAAGGCATACGCACTACTGCGTAAGGGTTACGCAGAACTACGATGGCCGTCAAGCGAAGGCGCGCGGAGGGTGAGGAGGCCGGGGAGATGGCTGCGGACGGCGGCGGTGGCGCGGGTCTGTCCGGGGGGTCGGAGGCGGGGGGCCCGGCGGGCCCGGATGCGGGGGTGCCGGACGGCGTGGAGAGCGGCGCGGGAGGCGGCATGGGAGGCGGTGGGGAAAGCGGCGGCGAAAGCGGGCTGCCCGCGAGTCTCGAAACCGCCTGGGGCCTGCGCGAACGCCCCTCCAAGGGCCCCCGCCCCGGCCTCAGCCTCGACCGCATCGTCCGCGCCGGCATCGGCGTCGCGGCCGCCGAGGGCATCGGTGCCGTGTCGATGGGGCGCGTCGCCAAGGAACTGGGCGTCTCGACGATGTCCCTGTACCGGTACGTCTCCGCCAAGGACGAGCTGTACGTCCTGATGGAGGACGCCGCCATCGGCCCGCCGCCCCCCATGCCCGCCGACGTCACCGGCTGGCGCGCCGGTCTTGAGTGGTGGGCGCGCGCCCAGCGCGAGGTGTTCCACCGGAACCTGTGGCTCCTGCGGATCCCGGTCTCCTCGCCGCCCGCCTCGCCGCACTCGCTCCAGTGGATGGAGCGCGGGCTCGCCGCCCTGGCCGGCACCGGTCTGGACGAGGGCCGGAAGATCTCCGTGATCATGCTGATCGGCGGCTACGTGCGCAACGAGGCCACCCTGATGGCCGACCTGCACGCCGCCATGACCGCCCGCGGCCTCGCCCCCGCCGAGGTCATGCGCCGCTACGAGCGCACCGTCGACGCCCTCACCGCCCCCGACCCCGGCCGCTATCCCGCCCTGCGGCACCTCCTCGCCTCCGGCGCCCTCGGCGTACCGGACGAATCACCGGACGCGGAGTTCGGGTTCGGCCTCGGGTGCCTGCTCGACGGGGTGGAGGTCCTCGTCGGGTCCGGGGGCGGGGCTACGCGTACCGCGTGAGCCCCGAACTCAGCTGGCCGAAGGCCTGGTTCGCCGCGCGCACGGCGTCCGCGCGCACGTCCGCGACCGGCTCGCCCGCGGTCACGCGGCGCCAGTTCTCCAGGGCGAGGACACGCTGCGTCGCGAGGATCTGGGCGGCGGCCAGGCGTGCGGCCAAGGGGGCGACGGGGGTGGCAGGGGTGGCGGGGTCGGCTGGGTCGGCGGGGGCCGCCTCGGCCGTCGGTCCGGCCTCCGCCTCGCCCGGAGCCTCCATCGGCGCCTCCGTCAGTGCCTCCGCCAGCGCCCGCTCGGCCCGCTCCTGGTAGCCGTAGAGGCGTGCCACCAAGGACGGCGTGCCGTACAGGAGTTGGTGGAAGGCCAGGACCTCGGGTGCGTCGTTGAGGCCGGTCACCGGGTCGTTCCGGGTCAGGCCCGCCAGGAAGTGGGCGCGCAGCGCGGCCAGCGGGGAGAGGTCCCGCGGGCGCCCCGAGACGACCCGCGCCGCCTCGTCCTCGTGGTCGGCGAACCGGTGCAGGACCAGGTCCTCCTTGGTCGGGAAGTACCGGAACAGCGTCGGCTTGGAGATCTCCGCCGCCGCGGCCACCTCCGCGACCGACACCTTCTCGAAGCCGCGCTCCAGGAACAGCGCGATGGCCGCGTCGGAGACGGCCTCGTACGTCCGCCGCTTCTTGAGCTGCCGCAGGCCCGAGGGCTTCGTCTCGTCGTCCGTCATGCGCCGCAGCCTACCCCAGCGTGATGCTCGGTAATAAATGTTACTCGGTAACGTTTTCTTGTACGCTCGACGGCATGACGGCACCCGGCACCTCCCTCGACACCCCCGCCCCCGACGAGCCCCCCGCCCTCGACGCCGCCCTCGCGCGGGAGCGGCGGTACCACGACCGCTGCCGCGCCGCCCTCGCCGCGATGGTCGACGGCGCCCAGGAGCACGTCGTCACCGGCGAGCACGTCGCCGCGTCCGGGGCGGACGCCGAAGTGCTCGGCTACCAGCTCCGCAGCCGCGCCAAGGAGATGCGCGAACTCCCCGACGCCCCGCTGTTCTTCGGCGCCCTCGACTTCGACGCCGAGGCGGCCGAAGCGGGCGACCACCGCGGCCAGCGCTACCACGTCGGCCGTCTGCGCGTCACCGAGGACCCCGCGGCCCCGCCCCTGGTCGTCGACTGGCGCGCCCCCGTCTCGCGCGCCTTCTACCAGGCGGGCGTCCGCGACCCGCAGGGCGTCGCCGTACGCCGCCGCTTCGGCTGGGCGCCGGGCAGCGCGGGCGACTCGGCCGACCTGACGGGGCTCGAGGACGAGCACCTGACGGCGGGGGAGGACGGGCGCCCCACGGCCGAGGAGGGCGACCACCTCGCGGCCGAGGAGGGCGACGACCTCGCGGCGGCACAGCACGGGCCGGACGGCACCGCCTCCCGCAGCCGCATCCTCACCACCGAGATCGAGCGCCCCCGCGTCGGCCCCATGCGCGACATCGCCGCCACCATCCAGCCCGAGCAGGACGACCTGGTCCGGGCCGCGCTCACCGACTCCGTCTGCGTCCAGGGCGCCCCGGGCACCGGCAAGACGGCCGTCGGCCTGCACCGCGCCGCGTATCTGCTCTACACCCACCCGCAGCGGATCCGCCGCTCCGGCCTGCTCATCCTCGGCCCCAACCGCACCTTCCTGCGCTACATCGCCGAGGTCCTGCCCTCCCTCGGCGAGACCGGGGTGCGCCAGTCCACCGTCCGGGACGAGATCGCCCGGCAGCCGGTGCGGGGCGCGGACGGGCCCGAAGCGACGGTCGTCAAGCACGACGCCCGGATGGCCGAGGTGCTGCGGCGCGCGCTGTACGCCCGGGTGCGGCCCGGCGGCGCCGAGCCGCTCGCGGTGCCGGACGGCTCGTACCGCTGGCGGGTCCCCGCCGGTGACCTCGACCGGATCGTCGCGGACGTACGCGCGGAGGAACCGCCGTACGAGACCGGCCGTGAGCGCGTGCGCACCCGCGTCGTGCGCCACATCCAGGAGCAGGCCGAGCGGCGCGCGGGCCCCGTCAGCAACACCTGGCTGCAGAAGATCTCCCGCGCCAGGCCCGTCTCCGCCTTCGTCGACGCGGTGTGGCCGAAGACGCGGCCGGAGGAGGTGCTCGCCGAACTCCTGACGGACGCGGACGTGTTGGCGTCGGTGGCGGACGGGGTCCTCAGCGGCGCGGAGCAGCGGGCCATCGGCTGGGACCGGGCCCCGCGCTCGTACAAGTCCGCGAAGTGGTCGGACGCCGACCTCGTGCTGCTCGACGAACTCGCGGGCCTCGTCGAGCGGCCCGCGGGCTACGGCCACATCGTCGTCGACGAGGCGCAGGACCTCTCGCCCATGGAGTGCCGCGCCATCGCCCGCCGCGCCGGTTTCGGCTCGCTCACCGTGCTCGGCGACCTCGCCCAGGGCACCACGCCGTGGGCGGCCCGCGACTGGCCCGCGCTCCTCGCCCACCTGGGCAAGCCGGACACCCCCGTGACCCCGCTGACCACCGGATTCCGCGTCCCGCAGGTGATCGTCACCCTCGCCAACCGGCTGCTCGACGGGCTCGGCGTCGACGTGCCGCCCGCCCGGTCCCTGCGCGGGGACGGCGAACTCGCCGTGCACCGCGTCGACGGTGGCCGCGCCGTGGCCGCCGCCACCGTCGACGCGGTGCGCGGCGCGTCGGCCCACGAGGGCTCGGTCGGCGTCATCGCCGCCGACGCCGCCGTCCCCGGGGTTACGGCCGCGCTGACCGCCGCGGGCGTCGAGACGGCCGGACCCGACGAGCTGGGCGCCCGCGTCACCGTCGTGCCCGCCTCGGTCGCCAAGGGCCTGGAGTACGACCATGTGGTCGTCGTCGAACCGGCCGACATCGTGGCCGCGGAGGAACGCGGGGCGCACCGCCTGTACGTGGCCCTGACCAGGGCCGTCTCACGCCTCGACGTGGTGTGCGGGCGGGCGGTGCCCTGGGACACCACGGACACGGCCTAGGGCCCGCCCGACGGGTCGGCCGGGACGGCCCGCGTTCCGCCCTGCGGCCGTGGGGTCCGCCGGTTATGTTGACGCGATGGAGGACCACCCGGCATGAGCCCCCGCAACCCCCACTCCGACACCCTCACCGCGGCCGAAGGCGACGGGCGGTACGCCCTGCGGATGGAGCGGCGTCTGGCCCATGCGCCCGCGAAGGTCTGGGCCGCGCTCACGCGGCCCGAGCAGTTGGCGCACTGGTTCCCGTCGGAGGTGCGGGTGGAGTTGGTGCCGGGGGGTGCGGTGGAGTTCGTGTTTCCCGGGGAGGGCGAGGGGCCCGGGGAACCTGGTGGGTCTGGTGGGACCCGTGATGCCAGTGATGCCGGTGAGGCCGAGCCCGGTATGACCGGGGTGGTGACCGACGTCGACGAGCCCCGGCTGTTCGCCTTCACCTGGGGCGAGGACCACCTGCGCTGGGAGATCGCCCCGGACCCGGAGACCGGCGGCTCGCTGCTCACCCTCGTCCACACCTTCGACGACCGGTTCGGCGCGCCGAGCTTCGGCGCGGGCTGGCACCTGTGCGTCTCGGCGCTCGGCGCCCGTCTGGACGGGGACGCGCCCGGTCCCGCGCTGGACACGGTGGACAAGGGGGAGTTGCACGAGGCCTATCTGGAGCAGTTCGACCTGGGCGGCGGGGAGATCACCCGCGGCAGGACCGTGCGCTTCGAACGGCAGTTGGTACGGGACGCGGAGACCGTGTGGGCCGAGCTCACCCAGGGCACGGGCGTGACGGAGGGCCTGCTCGCACCCGCCGGTTTCGCCGCCGACGGGGTGCCCCCGGGCCCGGTCACGGAGGCGCGGGCCCCCGCGCTCTGCGCGTACGCGAGCCCGGCGGGCGGCTCGGTCAGGTGGGAGCTCGGGGCGGGTACGGGGTACGGGGCGCGGCTCGTCCTCACGCATACGGGGGCCGCGGACGCGAGGGCGGCGCTGGCGGCCTGGCACGCGCGGTTGGAGCTGTTGGCGGGGCGGCTGTTGGAGGGATAGCCCGGTGGTGGCGTGGTCGTCGCGTCGCCCCGTGTGGGTTTGCCGCTGTTCGGGCTGGCTGTCCGGGTCCCTCGTTCGCGCCGCCCCGTGCGGGTTCGCTGCCGTCACACCGAACCGTGCGGGTTCGCCGCCGTCCCCTCCGTGCTCAGGAGCACCACCGTCGCCCCGGCCCCGAGCCCCAGCTCCGCCCGGCGCTCCCGCGCCCCCGCCCCGGTCAGCGCCGCCCGCGCCCCCGCGAGCGCGGCCGCCCCGCACGGCCCCGACGACACCCCGAGCGCCCCCAACTCCCGGCCCGCCGCCAGCGCCTCGGCGTCGGGCACCGCCACCGCCGCGTCCAGGCCGTCCCGCAGCACCGGCCAGGCGAGGCCGGACAGCGTGCCGCAGTTCAGCCCGGCCATCACCGTCTCCCCGGCCGCCACGGTCACCGATTCGCCCCGCACCAGGCTGGCGAGCCCGGGGGCTGCCTCCGTCGGCTCCACGGCGAGCAGCGCCGGGCCGCGCGTACCCCGGCTCCGGTAGTGCGTGACGGCCGCCTGCGCCAGCGACCCCACCCCCACCGGCACGGCCACCAGGTCCGGCCCGCCGACGCCCGCCGCGGCCAACTGCTCGTCCACCTCGGCGAAAAGCGTGGAGTACCCCTCCACGATCCGCGCGGGCACCTCCTCGTACCCCTCCCACGCCGTGTCCTGCACCAGGACCGAGTCCTCGGCCCGCGCCGCCGCCGCGGCCTCCCGCACGGCCTGGTCGTAGTCCCCGGCGACCCGCGTCACCCATGCTCCCTCGCCCTCGATGGAGGCCGCCGCCCCGGGGTGCACCGCCTGCGACACGAACACATGGGCCTGCTGGCCCAGTTGACGCGCGATCCGGGCCACCGCGCGCCCGTGGTTGCCGTCCGTCGCCGTGACCAGCTCCACGGGCGTGTCCGACGTGCGCTCCGCGAGGACGCGGTCCACGGCCCAGGACGCGCCGAGCGCCTTGAACGCGGGCAGGCCGAGCCGCGCCGACTCGTCCTTGACGAAGACCCGTCCGACGCCCAACTCGGCGGCGAGGGAGGGCAGTTCGGTGAGGGGGGTGGGGGCGTACGCGGGGAGGGTGGCGTGGAAGGCGCGGACCTCGGCGGGCGCGGGGGAGCAGGTCCACTCGCGTGCGGCGGGGCGGGCGTACCAGACGGGCGAGGTGCCGGGGGTGCCAGGGGTGGCGGTGTCGGGGGACGTGGTGCGGGACTCGGTGGCGGGGCCGGTGTCAGTCATGGGGCAACCCTGCGGCGCCTCGCATCCTTCGGTCCAGCTCATCTTTCCGACGTATATTCATCGGTGGAACCGAACGGTTTGAGGGGCAGTCGCGAGGGAGCCCCGGCGAAATCCGAGGGGCAGTCGTGAGGGGCCCCGGCGAAAGGGGTGCCGCCGCCATGTACGACCTCCACCGCCTGCGCCTCCTGCGCGAGCTGAAGCACCGCGGCACCCTCGCGGCCGTCGCCGCCGCCCTCTCGTACAGCCCCTCGACCGTCTCCCAGCAGCTCTCGCAGCTGGAGGCCGAAGCGGGGGTGCCGCTGCTCGAACCGGTCGGACGGCGGGTGCGGCTCACCGCGCAGGCCGAGATCCTCGTCGCCCACACCGAGGCCGTCCTCGAACGCCTGGAGCGGGCCGAGGCCGACATCGCCGCGTCCCTGCCCGGCCTCACCGGGACGGTCCGCGTCGCCGCCTTCCAGACCGCCGCCCTCACGCTCGTCCCGGACGCGCTCACCCGGCTGCGCGCCGCCCACCCCGGACTGCGCCCGCACGTCACGCAGTTGGAGCCGGAGGCCGCCCTGCCCGCGCTGCTCGCCCGGGACTTCGACCTGGTCGTCGCGGAGGAGTACCCGGGCGTGGCCGGACCGAGGGACGAGGCGCTCGAACGGGCCGACCTGTGCGCGGACCCGATGCGGCTCGCCCTGCCCCGACCGGTCCCCGAGGGCGCCGACGCCGACGACCCGCGCGCGGCCCTGCGGGCGCTCGCCGGCCTCCCCTGGGTGATGGAGCCGGAGGGCGGCGCGGCCCGGCGCTGGGCGACGACGGTGTGCCGCGCCGCCGGGTTCGAGCCCGACGTGCGGTTCGAGTCACCCGACCTGCTGCTGCACCTGCGCCTCGTGGAGCGGGGCCACGCGGTCGCGCTGCTCCCGGACCTGGTGTGGCGCGGCGGGGAGCCGACGGTCGCGCTGCGGGCGCTGCCGCCGGGGCAGGGGGCGCGCACGCTCTTCACGGTCGTACGGCGTGGCCGGGGGCGGCATCCGGCGGTCGCCGCGGTCCGGGGCGCCCTGCGGGACGCGGCACGGACCGCGTAGCCCGTCGGGAACCCGCCCGGACTTGCACCATCTGCCCAACAGCCCGGCACCTCCAGCCCGCCCCGGAGAAGTTTTCAGCCCGTCCGGCGTTTGAGGACGAGGCGCGGAGCGCCGATTCGACGGAGGCCCGTCCCACCCGAAGGGGACACCCACCCCCGGGGTCCAGGGGCGAAGCCCCGGTTTCGGCGAAGGGGCGGGACTGGGGCGCCCCGCGAGGCCCACCCACCCCCTGGCGCCCCACCAGGCACCGCCATGGCACCGCGACGGCGCCACCCCCTCCCCGTACCCCCTCCCGCTCTCCGCCCGCGCCACACCTTGACGCCCTTCTGGCGTGCCGACGGCCACGTCTCGCAAACCGACACCCGAGAGGAATCCCCAGCTCACGTGGGTCATCGCAGGGTGATTCGACGCGCCGTGCACCGCATCTCACCGACCGTGGCACCACCTGGGTGCCAAGCAGGGTTGCATTGGCGCCATAGTGATGCCATGCTGGCGTCATGGACAGCACGGCTCCAGGGGCTGAGAACGCCGGCCCGCCGGAGTGACGCAGGACAACCCATCCGCCCGCTGCCACCAGCGGGTCCGCACACCTCAGCTCAGACAGGACGGCCATGCCTACTTTCGACACCCCCGAGCCCCTCTCCGCCCTCATCGAGTTCGAGATCGGCACCGCCCGCATCTCCGCCGGAAAGCGCCTCGACACCGTCGTGTCGGTGCTCCCGAGCGACGGCCGCGAGGACGTCGACGTGAAGGCCGCGGAGCAGGTCCAGGTCACGTGCAACAACGGCCGCCTGGTCGTCAAGGGCCCCAAGAAGCGCTCGCTGTTCGGCAAGGGCGGCTCGATCGAGGTCAGCGTCGAGCTGCCGGCCGGGTCGGACGTCCAGGGCCTCTCGCCCGCCGGTGTCTTCAGCACCGAAGGCCGCCTCGGCGACTGCCGGTTCGAGTCCGCCGCCGGTGACATCCACGTCGCGGAGGTCGGCGCCGCCTTCCTCCGGTCCGACCACGGCGACGTCCGCGTGGACCGCGCCACCGGCGACGTGGAGATCGACGCGGCGGGCCGCATCGACCTCGGCAACATCGCGGGCGCCGCCAACATCCGCAACCGCAAGGGCGACACCACCCTCGGCGAGGTCACCGGCGAGCTGCGCGTCAACTCCTCCAACGGCCGCATCGCCGTCGGCGTCGCCCACGCCGGAGTCGATGCCAAGTCGGACAACGGCACCATCAAGCTCGGCGAGGTGGCCCGCGGCCAGATCACCCTCCAGACCGCCGACGGCGACCTGGAGGTCGGCATCCGCGAGTCCAGCGCCGCCTGGCTCGAGGTGAACTCCCAGGCGGGCACGGTCCACAACTCGATCGGTTCGACCGACGGCCCCGGCCCGGACGCGGAGACCGTCCAGGTCCGCGCCCGCACCGGCCTCGGCGACATCGTGATCCGCCGCGCCTGACCGCACCCGCACACGCAAGGGCTCGTGACACGCAGAGACCGGCCTCGCATCAACTACGGAAAGAAGAAGGAGGCGGCACGATGACTGCCACCACCGGTTTGACCGCCCCGCCGAAGGGGATCACCGCCCAGGGGCTGCGCAAGTCGTACGGCGAGAAGGTCGTACTCGACGGGATCGACCTGCAGGTCTCTGAGGGCACGATCTTCGCCCTGCTGGGCCCGAACGGCGCTGGCAAGACCACCACCGTCCAGATCCTCTCCACCCTCATCTCGGCCGACGGCGGGGACGCCCGGGTGGCGGGACACGAGCTGGCACAGGACCCGGACGCCGTCCGCAGCTCCATCGGCGTCACCGGGCAGTTCGCCGCCGTCGACGGCCTGCTCACCGCCGAGGAGAACCTCTTCCTCATCGCCGATCTGCTGCACCTCGACAAGGCCGAGGGCAGGCGCCGCGCCGCCGAACTCCTGGCCCGCTTCGACCTCACGGACGTCGCGAAGAAGTCCGCGTCGGAGTTCTCCGGCGGTATGCGCCGCAAGCTGGACCTGGCGATGACCCTGGTCGGCAGGCCCAGCATCATCTTCCTTGACGAGCCGACGACGGGTCTGGACCCGCGCAGCCGCCGCACGATGTGGGACATGATCCGCGACCTCGTCGCCCACGGCACCACCATCTTCCTGACCACGCAGTACCTGGAAGAGGCCGACCAGCTCGCCGACCGCATCGCGGTCCTCGACGGCGGCAAGATCGTGGCCGAGGGCACCGCGGACGAGCTGAAGCGCCGCATCCCCGGCGGCCACATCAAGCTCCAGTTCAACGACATGCAGCACATGAACGCCGCCGCCCACCGCCTCGCGCTCTCCACCGTCACCCGTGACGACGAGACGCTGAGCCTGCAGATCCCCAGCGACGGCTCCATCCCCGCCCTGCGCGCGGTGCTCGACGTACTCGAAGGCGCCGGCATCCATGCCGAGGCGCTGACGGTGCACACCCCCGATCTCGACGACGTGTTCCTGGCCCTGACGGGTCAGGGCCGTAAGTCCACCTCTGACGTGAACAGCGCGACCGCTGTGAAGGAGGCTCAGCGATGAGCACCAACTCGTATGCCGTGCGTGACTCGATGACGATGCTGCGCCGCAACCTCAAGCACGCGCAGCGCTATCCGTCGATGACGATCTCGGTCGTCGCGATGCCGATCCTGATGCTGCTGCTGTTCGTGTACGTCTTCGGCGGGGCGCTGGGCGGCGGCATCGACATCCCCGGGGTCGGCGGGGGCGGGGACCGCGGTGACTACACCAACTACGTCACGCCCGGCATCCTGCTGATGGCGATCACCTCGGGGGCGGTGTCCACGGCGGTGGCGGTGTGCTCGGACATGACCGAGGGCATCATCAACCGGTTCCGCACGATGGCGATCTCTCGGGCCTCGGTGCTGGTCGGGCATGTGGTGGGCAATGTGGTGCAGACGCTGATCAGCCTGGTCCTGGTCATCGGTGTGGCGCTTGCGGTGGGCTTCAGGCCGAACGCGAATGTGGTGGAGTGGGTGGCCGCGATCGGTCTGCTGGTCTTCCTGGCCTTCGCGCTGGCGTGGATCTCGGCGGCGATCGGTCTGGGCTCGGACAGTGTGGAGACGGCCTCGAACGCGCCGATGCCGCTGACGTTCCTGCCCTTCCTGGGCTCGGCGGTGGTGACGCCGGACTCGATGCCGGCGGGGATCCGCTGGTTCGCCGAGTACCAGCCCTTCACGCCGATGAACGAGACGCTGCGCGGTCTGATGCTGGGCACCGAGATCGGCAACGACGCCTGGATCGCCCTGGGCTGGCTCTTCGGCCTGTCGATCCTGGGCTACCTGTGGGCCAAGGCCTCCTTCAACAAGGACGCCAAGCGGTAGGAGCGACGCTCCCCCTGAACTGAGGGTCTCGGAGTCGGCGGACTCCGAGACCCTCTCCTTGTGCCCCGCGTCCGGGGGTGACGGGCCCTCAGCGCCGCACCGGCCGCCCCGGCAGCGCCCCCGCCACCACCTCCCCGTCCGCCACCACCGGCGTCCCGCCGACCAGCACATGGGCGAACCCCGCCGACGGCAGGGTGCTTTCGGCGTACGTGGCCCGGTCGCCGACCGTCGCGAGGTCGAAGGCGACGAGGTCGGCGTCGCAGCCGACCTGGACGCGCCCCTTGTGGCGCAGCGCGGGCACGCCTGACTCCAGGACGCGCGCGGGCAGCAGTGTGGCGCGGCCGACGGCGTCGAGGAGGCCGAGGGCGCCGAGTTCGCGTACGTAGCGGCGCAGCATCCTCGCGAACGTGCCCGCGGTGCGCGGGTGCGTGACCGCGGCGCCCGGCGGCAGCGGCCACGCCAGCGGGTCCGGCGCCGGGCCGGTCCAGGTCAGCGGCATCGCGTCGGAGCCGACGACCGTCGAGGGGTGCAGCAGGGCCCGGTCGATGAACGCCCGGTCGTGCGCGTCGGTCTCGTCGAGGAAGTGCAGGACGGCGAGGGCACCCGGGTCGGCGGCGCGCAGCTCGCGCAGCCGGTCGGTGTCGCGGATCCGCTCGCCCGTCGCCGCGAGGACGACGTCGGTGACGTCGAGCCCGGCCGCGGGAAGCAGCTCCGGCGCGAGGAACGCGGCGCCGACGGCGGTCATGCCCGCGCCGTACGGATAGGCCTCCGTGGAGACCCGGCCGCCCTCGGCCCGGGTCCGGTCCATGAGGGCGAGCACCCGGTCGGTGTGCCGCCGGGACGTCGACGTCACATGGCAGTAGTGCGCGTGCACACCGGTCTCGCCCGCCGCCCGCGCGATCTCCTCGGCGCCGTCGACGGGGACGTCCGCGACGTGCTCGACGAGGCTGCGGGCGTGCGTGAAGGTCGGAAGGCCCGCGAGCGCGGCGACACGGGCCACGGCCAGGTACTCCTCGGGCCGGATCCGGGGCGCGTAGCCGACGATCAGGCCGATGCCGAGGGCGCCGTCGGCGAGGTCGCGGCGCAACAGTTCCAGCAGCGCGTCCTCCTGGGGCCGGGTGGCCTCGCGCTGCCAGGCGGCGTTGCCCAGGTGGTCCAGGGCGGCCGCGGCGCCGCCGCCGTGCGGGAGTGCACCGACGGCGGCCATGCGGGCCTGGGCCCAGGAGGCGGAGAAGCCGTAGTTGAGCGGTCGGCCCTCGACGGCGGCCTGCCGGTAGGCCTCCGCGACGGGGGAGAGGCCGAGCTCCAGTTCCAGGGCCGTCGTCACCCCGTCGAGAGCCTGCAGACGATGGCCTGCCACGGTGTGCGAGTGGCTGTGCAGATCGATGAAGCCCGGGGCGACGACCAGACCCGTCACATCGAGCGTCCGGCGTGCGGCCAGGCGCCACGGCGGTTGCGCGGAGGCCTCGGGCGCGGGGGCGTCCGGGGCCGTGGGCGACACCGCCGAGATCGTCCCCGCGGTCACGGCCACGTCGGCGATCGCGTCGAGCCCGGACTCCGGATCGAGGACCCGGCCCCCGCGCAGGACCAGATCGTGGAGATGTCCGGGCGGTGCGGCGGCAGAAGTCATGGAGCCACGCTAGGGCCTCACGGCAGCCCCTTCCCCCTCGTCTCCCAGCCGCGTTTCGAGCGGGGGATGCTTCATCCAAGGACACCGGAGTCTCACGAGCGACCGGAAAGCCGCCAACGGATCAGGGGGCGAAATGACCTTTCCCTGCGCGACGGTTGACGAAAAGATGTCGTACAGAAGAAGTATGAGGAAACGACAGGTGTCTGAATCGTGGCGCGTGTCGGGACGCGCGGGGGGTACTGAGGGCTCATGCGAGTGAGCGTGCTTGATGTCGGATCGCGCACGGTGCGCCTCGTGGTGGCGGACGCCGCGGGCGGCGCGCCGCTGCCCGTGCACACCGCGAAGTGGCGGCTGCGCCTGTCCGAGCGGGTGGAGCCCGGCGGACCACTGGACGAGGAAGCCGTGCGGCACCTCGTGCGCGCCGTCGACGAGGCCGCGGTGACGGCCGAGCGGTGGGGGGCCGACGCGCCGTTGGCCTTCGCGACCGCGGTCGTGCGGGACGCGCCGAACCGCCTCGACGTGCTGCACGCCGTCCGGGCGAGCACCGGCGTCGGCCTCTGCACGCTGCCCGGTGAGCTGGAGGCGGAGCTGACGTTCCTCGGCGCGCGGCGGTGGCTGGGCTGGCAGGCGGGGCCGCTCGTCCTGTTCGACATCGGCGGCGGCTCGCTGGAGGTGGCGTTCGGACGCGGGCGGCTGCCGGACTTCGTGGCGAGCCTGCCGCTCGGCGCGAACCGGCTGACGCACGAGTTCCTGCACGAGGCGGACCCGCCGTCGCCGCAGGCACTCAAGGCGCTGCGGCGCCGGGTGCGCCATCAGCTGCGGGACGTGGCCGCGCGGATCCGCTGGGAGGGGCCGCGCTCGGCCGTCGCCACCTCGCGGACGTTCCAGCAGCTGGCGCGGCTGACCGGTGAAGTGCCCGGCCGCCATGGCCTGTTCGCCTCCCGGCGCCTTGAGCGGTCCGCGCTGCGCCGGGCCAGGGACCAGCTCGCGCTGCTGTCCGCGGCCGACCGCGCCCTGCTTCCGGGGATCTCGGTGCCGCGGGCGGCCCAGAGCCTGGCCGGGGCGGTCGTCGGGCACACGGCCATGAAGCTCATGGGCGTCAAGTCGGCGGACATCTGCCCCTGGGCGGTGCGGGAGGGCATCCTGCTGCGCCACATCGAGGAGGGCGCCCAGTGGTGGGCGGGCGTGACGAGGGAGCTCACGGACGGCGAGAGCCGCCGTCGGACGGGGCGGATGTCGCTGCGGGTCGCCTCGTCCTGACCCGCGCCTAGTCCGGACCACCCGCGTCCGGACCAGCCCTCGTCCTGACCCGCGCCGCGTCCCGGCGTGCGGTGCACGTTCCGGCTGTCGGCGCCGGAACGCGCACCGGGCTCAGGTCGCGGTCCTGCTGAGGCCACCCGCGCGGGCGCCCTTCCCGGACCGCTTGGCGCCGCCGTTCCCGTTCCCGCTGTCGTTCCCGTTCCCGTTGCCCTGCTCGTGCCCGTGCGCGCCGCCCGTCGCGGTCACCGCCACCGGCCCTTCGGCACGCGCCTCCGCCTTCAACCGGTCCCGCATCTGCAGGTACTTGGCGTTCATCTCGTCGACGGCGATGAACTTGTTCACCCCGCGCTCGCTGACCTTCGGCTCCTGGCGCGCCATGATGTCGTTGTCCTGCCGGTCCTGGACGTACTGCTCCATCATCAGCGAGAGCCGCAGGACCAGCGGCCGCAACGGCTTGAGGGGCACCATCCACTTGAGCAGCGGATACTCGTAGAGGCGCATGATCGCCTGGGTGTGGTGCTCGTCGATGGGCACGAGCCAGGTCGTGACCTCCAGGAGACCCTGGCGCACGTGCGTCATGCACGGGGCCTGGTAGATGAGGTCGAAGTGCCAGGTGTTGTCGGGGTTTCCCTCCTCGCACTGGTCGAAGGTGTTGCGGATGATCGTGCCGTCGACGTCCACGCGATGGTTGACGATCTTGTTGGCGGCGATGTAGCGCTCCCGGCCGTCCGTCCATAGCTTCTTCCAACTGCCGTACATGAACGTGTAGTCGATGATGTTCGCCCAGTGGTCCCGGTGCACGAACGTCACGTGGTAGAACTCGAGCAGGCTCTCGATGTAGCGCGTGTAGTGGACCGGGCGGCTGAAGGTGATGGTCTCGTACGGCCGCGGGTGCTCGGCGAGTTCATGGGGCAGCTCGATGTCCGGCAACTGCGCCCGCTTGTCGCCCCACCACAGCCACACCAGGTCGTACTTCTCCCGCACCTCGTAGGTGTCGACCCGCAACGACGCCGGGATGCGGCCTTCCGAGCCGAGCGCGGGCACCAGCCTGCACATGCCGTCGGTGCCGAACCGGAAGCCGTGGTACGGGCAGGCCACCGAGTTGCCCACCAGGCGGCCTTCGGAGAGGTTCGCGCCCTTGTGGGGGCAGCGCGCGGACTGGCAGACGAGCCTGCCGCGCAGGTCGCGCCAGAGCACCAGCTCCTCGCCCATGCGGCGCACGCCGGTCGGCGCGTCACGTTTGATGTCTTCGGTCCGCAGAATCGGATACCACTGATTCGGGATCATCTGGAACTTCCTGCCTTCCTCGGGTGCTTCCTGCCTTCCTCGGGTGGTCCGGAGCGCTCAGCCCTCCACGACCTCGACGACCCCCGTGTCGCCGTCGACCATGACCATGTCGCCGGTGTTGATCACCTGTGTGGCGTGCTTGGTGTTGACCACCGAGGGCACGTTGAACTCCCGGGACACGATGGAGCTGTGCGAGAGCATCGAGCCGATGTCGGTGACCACGCCGCCCGCGATGGCGAACAGCGGCGTCCAGGACGCGTCCGTGTGCCGGGTCACGAGGATCTCGCCCGCCTGGAACTCGTCGGCCTGCCACACCAGGTCCTCGACGATGCGGGCCCGGCCGACGATCCGTCCCGGGCTCGAACCGAGCCCGTCCAGGCGCGCCCCGTCCTTCACGGGCCGCACCGCGCGGGTGCCGTCGTGCTCGCCGACGAAGGTGAGGGGCGGCTCCGGCAGCCGGTTGTGGTACTCGTGCACGCGCCGCCGCTCCTCGATCGCGGCCCGCGCGAACGCCTCGCGCGCGGGCAGCTCACCGGCCAGATAGCGGCGTACGTCCGCGAAGTCGAGGAACGCGACCTCGTCCAGGGAGTGCAGCACACCCTCGTCGACCAGGCGCCGCCCCACCTCGTACACGACATTCCTGACCAGCCAGATCGACGTGATCATCGACATCCGGGTGGCCTCGCGCAGCTCGCTGCACAGGGCGTACATCGAGATGACGCCCTCGATGGTCGTGCGCCTAGGCAGCGGCAGCTTCTTCAGGACCTCCCGGACGTCGCCCTCCTGGCGGGCACGGCTGCGGCCCATGATGTCGTCGGCGGTGAAGCCGTCGGCGGCGTAGCGGCGGATCATCTGGAACACGTACGACGGGTCGTCGATCCAGCGCTGATGGGTGAGCTCCATCTCCTGGCGGCCCCGGGTGCCGTTGGCGCGCAGGAACGGTTCCAACTGCGCCTGCCAGAACGACTCGCCGTCGGGGTCGGCGCGCAGCCGGTCCGCGACCTCGTCGAGGGGCGCCGCCTCGATGATCTCCATGACCCGGGGCCTGGCCTTCGCGGCCTGCGCGACGCTCCAGATCTCCTGCGCCGACGCCACCGTGCGCAGACTGGACATGTCCGTCTTGATGCGGTTCTGCAGATTGTCGCCCGCGGCGCCGAGCCACTTGGCGCACAGCTCGGTCAGGATGCCGTAGAACCCGAACGCGTTGATGTAGTACGGCATGTAGCCGACGTGCGCGTCGTGGAAGTAGTCCAGATAGCGGCCGAGTTCGGCGTGCAGCTCGCGGCGGCCCATGCGGGTGAGGTCGAGGCGCCGGGCGCGATCGAACTCGTAGAGGCGGCTTTCGGCCATGTCGCGGGCGCGGCCCTTCATCACCAGCATCTCGCCCGCCGTGGCCCGCAGCCAGTGCGTCGTCGAGAGCAGGTCCTCCAGGCCGCCGGGGAACGTCCCGAAGGGGTTCTCGTACGTTGCCAGGTCCACCTCCTCGCTGACGAAGCGGCGGGTGAAGTGGCGCTGGTCGCGGGTGGGCAGGGCCTGGCCGAGCAGATACGCGGTGTAGGAGATGTTCAGGTAGACGTGGCCCTGGAAGAAGCCCATGTGCAGGCCGACGTCGCCGGTGTCGCGGACGCCGAGCGCCGCCGCGCAGTCGCCGTGGACGTGGTCCTGGTAGTGCCGGGCGAAGCTCAGGCCGAGCGGGGACATCAGGCCGACGAAGATCTCCCCGATGTCCATCCGCGACCACAGGGTGCCGTGCCGCACGGCGTCCGACTGCCGCTCCAACAGGCCCGGCAAATAGGGGCTGCGGGCGCCGTCGGAGACCTCGGGCCGGGGCCGGGTGGTGATCGGGCGGGCCTGGAGGAGGTACAGCGTGCCGTCGTGCAGAGCCCACTCGATGTCCTGCTCCGCGCCGTGGCCGTCCCGGATCTCCAGGGCGATCCGGGCGAGCGCCGCGAGCTGGTCCCGGGTCAGACAGGGCGCGTCCCGGTCGGCGGTGTCGACCTTCGTCATGCCGATGCGGCCGGGCGCGAGCGGCGCACACTTGGTGACCTTGTACCGCACGCGTTCCTCGACGACGTCGAGCGTACGGTCGTCCACCACGAAGAAGTCGCCGACGACCCTGCCCGACACCAGGCCCTCGCCGAGGCCGCAACAGGCCTCCACCACGAGCCGGTTGGGCCTGCCGCCGACCGGGTCGACCGTGAACAGCACCCCGCTGACGTCGGCGGGCACCATCTCCTGCACCACGACGGCCATGGCGCCCGCCGGGCCGTCCTCCGTGCGGTAGGCCGCCGCCCGGTCCGACCACAGCGAGGCCCAGCAGACCTTGACCGCGTCGAGGAGCGCCGCGTCGCCCGACACGTCGAGGACCGTGTCGTGCTGGCCGGCGAAGGACCGCTCGGCGGAGTCCTCGCGCGGCGCGGACGAGCGCACCGCGACCCGGGGGCGGCCCAGGTCCTCGTACGCCGTGAGGATCGTGCGGGCGACCGGCTCCGGGATGTCGCGGGCGAGCACCGACTCGCGGACGGCGAGGGCGGGTTCGCCGCGGGCCTCGGCGGCGCGGATCTCGGCGGCGAGGCCGCTCTCGCGCAGGAAGACGTCGAAGAGCCCGGTGGTGAGGCAGAACGCGGGCGGCACCGGGAGGCCCGCGGCGGTCAGTTCGTCGAGCCGGGCCGCCTTGCCGCCCAGTTCCCCGGGGGCGGCGGCGTGCGGGCGGCCGAGCACCGCCACGAGGTCGGCGTGCGGGGCGCGCGCCGGGGCCGGGGCGTCGGCGGGCTCGGCCGTGGCGGCCTCGTCGGTGGTCTCGGGGGCGGGCGCGGAACCATTGGCGGCGGAGTCGGTGGTCGCCTTCGTCGTCATGACGCGGTCTCCTCGGCGGTGGTGGGGGAGCCGGAGCGGGCCGGGGGCAGCGCGGCGGGCCCGGCCGCGGGGTTGGTGCCGACGAACGAGCGGAACGCCTGGCCGGGCAGCACCCGGGTGGCCCGCACCTCCTCGAAGCCCGCCTCCCGCAACTGGCCGAGCAGCTCGTCGGCCAGCGGCAGCGGGCCGCCGAAACCGGCGTACTCGAACCAGAGGTTGAGCACGTCGAGGCCCAGCGGACCGCCGCCCCGGCACGAGGAGGTGAGCAGCAGGGTGCCGCCGGGGGCGAGGAGGGAGCGGGCCCGGGCCAGGACCTCGGCGCGCTCCTCCTGCGGGAAGTAGTAGATGTTGTTGTGCAGCGTCACCACGTCGAACTGCGGTTGCAGGTCCAGCGTGCGCAGATCGCCCGCGCGGGTCTCGACGCGGTCGGCGAGGCCCCACTGCGCCATGTTCTTCGCGGCCTGCTCGGCGACCTCCGCCTGGAGGTCGACGGCCAGCGCCGTCAGGCGCGGGTTGAGCCCGGCCGCGTACCGGACGTACTCGCCGCTGCCGCAGCCGACCTCCAGGAGGCGCACCGGCGCGGTGCGCGGCAGCGTCCGGCTGATCGCCTCCTCCACGAAGCCGCGCACCACGAGCGTGGAGCGGGCGATGACCAGGCCGTCCTGGTCGGAGAGATCGAAGCGGCTGCCGTCCTTGAGCATCCGCGGCGCGTCGCGCAGCGCGGGCACGTGGAAGCGCAGGAGCTCTTCGAGGGCTCCGGCGACGGCGTCGTTGCCGACCTGCGCGAGCGCCTTGGCGGTGCGGCTGCGCAGGCGGTAGCAGCCCTCGCTCCGGTCGAGCTCGCCGAGCCGCACGCCGATGTCCAGCCAGGCGCGCAGCCGTTGCCGGTCGTCGGGCCCGCTCTCCAGGTGCTCGGCCAGGCTCTCCAGGTCGCACGGGCGTGCCGCCAGGCACCCGAGGACGCCGGAGCCCGCCGCCGCGGCCAGGAACGACGCCCGGTACAGGGGCGTGAACAGCGTCCGGTTGAGGACGAGAAGCAGCGGAAGGCGGGGGTCGGCGACGATCCGCGCCATCGCGGCGAGATCCGTGAACGGCTCCTGTGCCCGGTCCTTGACGGCCCTGGCCAGCCTCAGTAGGTCCATGAGGGTTCCCTCTCCTCGGCGGTACGGGTGAGTTCGGCGCGCAGCTCACGAAGGAGCGGAAGCCGTGCGGGTCCGGTCAGGTAGAAGTGGCCGCCCGCCACCCTGCGGTGCAGCAGCGAGGCGCTGGTGTACGTCCGCCAGGCGTCGACGCGGTCCGGCGGCGCCACCGGGTCGTGGGCGGCGGAGAACGCCGTCATCGGGCAGTCGAGCGGGCGCCGCGGCCGCCAGCGGTAGCGGGCGCAGAGCGTGAGGTCGGCGCGCAGCACCGGCAGCCTGCGCTCCAGGTAGGAGCCGCCCACCCGGTCGTCGGAGTCCAGGGCGCCGAGGTCGCGCACGAGGCGGCGCAGGTCGTCGTCGCCGAGCGCCTGGTCGTCGGGGCCGCCGTACAGGTGCGGGGCCCTGCTGCCGGACACGAACAGGTGCGAGGGGCCGGGGCGTGCGCGCGCCCGCAGTTCGCAGGCGACCTCGTAGGCCAGGAGCGCCCCCATGCTGTGCCCGAACAGGGCGTGGTCGCCGACGTGTCCGGCCGCCACGAGCGCGTCGGTCACATCGCGGGCCAGCGGCGCCATGTCGGTGTACGGCTCCTCCCCGAGCCGCAGGCCGCGCCCCGGAAGCAGCACCGGTACGACGCGCACGCCGGGGCCGAGCAGGTCCGGCCAGTCGCGGTACACGGACGGGGTGCCGCCCGCGTAGCTGAAGCAGATCAGGCGGGGGCGGGGGTCGGACGCGTCCGGCGCGGGCGCGGGGGTGGCTCCGGCGTCGGGCCCGGCGCCGGGCTCGGCCTCGGCTCCCGGCGGGGGCCCGAAACCGGGGCCCGCGAACCAGGATCGGGCCGATGCCTGCGGCCGTTCGGTGAGGTGCACGGCGGATTCCTCTCGAGCTCGGGTCGGCCGGGGCGGGGCGGGCCTCAGCGGGGGACGCGGGCGCGGCCCTCGGGCGAGTCGAGCCAGGCGAGCGTCAGCCGCACCCCCTCCTCGAAGCCCACGTCGCCCTTGAAGCCCAGCTCGTCGCGGGCACGGTCGATGGCGTACGACTGGTCGCGGTCGAAGAGGTGCACCGCGTGCCGGGTCAGGACCGGCCGTGACGTGATCCGCAGCGCCCCGTACAGGCCCTCCGACAGCGTCGCGACGCCGCGCGCCAGGGGCGCGGGCAGGCTGAGCGAGGGCGACTTCACGCCGAGGCCGCGGGCCAGCGCCTCGACGTACGCGCGCCAGGTCGTGCGGTCGGGGTCGCGCAGGTTGTACGTCCGGCCCGCGGCGGCGTCCGACGCGCAGGCGGCGATCATCGCGTCGGCCGCGTTGGTCACGTACAGGAGTCCGGCCGGTACGTCGCCGCCCCGGATGTACACCATCTGGCGGCTCAGGAGCAGCGTCGCGATCTCGATGACGAAGTCCTTGCTGCGCGGCCCGTACACGCTGACGGGTCGCACCACGGTCAGCGGCAGACCGGCGCGCGCCGCCGTCTCGCGCACGGCCTGCTCACCGAGGAGCTTGCTGCGGTTGTACGGCAGGCCGATGTCGCGCGGCGGGGTGTCCTCGTCGCAGGGGCGCACCGGGTAGCCGTAGACGTCGGTGGTGCTGACGTGCAGGAACCGCTCGACGGTGCCCGCGTGCCGGGCCGCGTCGACGAGGTTGCGGCTGCCGTCGACGTTGACCCGCTGGAAGTCCGCCCACGGACCCCAGTCGGCGGACAGGCCCGCGCAGTTGTACACGTGCCGCACCCCGGCCGCCGCCCGGCGCAGGCTGTCCGGATCGCCGAGGTCCCCGACGGCCACGTCGACGTCGAGCCCCGCGAACGCCGAGCGGTCGCTGCCCTCGCGGACCAGGACCCGCACGCGGTGGCCGCGTTCGGCGAGGCGGCGGGTGAGGTGGCCGCCGATGAAGCCGCCCGCGCCCGCCACGAGGACGTCGGGGGCGGGGGTGGTCGCTGCTGGCGCGGGGGTGGGGGCCGGGGCGGTGTCCGGCGCGGTCGCTCGGACCGCGTGCGCCTCCCGGCGTGCCGCCGTCCCGGTGCGCCCCGTCGTCCGGGAGGTGCCGTTCGTCTGCCTGCGTGTCGCCATGGCTTGCCCCAACAGGTCCAGTGCGCGGTCGAGTTCGTGCTCGGTGTGGTCGGCGTTGACGAAGAAGCGCAGACGGCACTCGTCGCGCGGGACGGCGGGGTGGCCGATCGGCATCACGTTCACGCCGAGGCGGAGCAGCGCGTTGGAGAGCGCCATGGTCTCCTCCCAGCCGCCGATGACGACCGGGATCACCGCGGACGCCCGCGACACGCCGATGTCGTACCCGCGGGCGCGGGCCGCGTCGCGGAAGTGCTCGGCGAGGTGCCGCAGCCGCGCCACGCGTTCCGGCTCGTCCCGCACGACCCGCAGCGCCTCCAGGGCCGCAGCCGCGTTGGCGGGCGAGATGCCGGTGCTGAAGATGTGCAGCGGAGCGGTGAACTTCAGGTACTCGACGAGCGGGCGGCGCGCGGCCACATAGCCGCCGAGGCTGCCGACGGCCTTGCTGAGCGTGCCCATCCACAGGTCGACGTCGGCGCGATCGACGCCGAAGTACTCACCGATGCCGCGCCCGGTGCGGCCGAGCACCCCGAGCGAGTGGGCCTCGTCGACCATCAGCATCGCGCCGTGCCGCCGCTTCACGTCGATGAACCGGGGCAGGTCGGGCAGGTCGCCGTCCTGGCTGTAGGCGCCCTCGACGAGGACGAGGGCGCGGCGGGCCCCGGCCCGGCCCGCGGTGAGAAGGCGGTCGAGGGCGCGCCAGTCGTTGTGCGGGAAGGGCCTGCGCCGGGCGCCGGACAGGACGCTGCCGCGCACCGCGCTGTCGTGGATCCACTCGTCGTGCAGGATCAGGTCCTCGGGGCCGAAGAGGTGCCCGATGGTCGCGACGTTCGTGGCGTGCCCGCCCGCGAACACGATCGCGGCCTCGGTGCCGAGGAACGCGGCGATCTCCGCGTCCAGTTGATGGTGCAGCGGTGTCTCGCCGAAGAGCAGCGGCGTCGCCGAGCAGGACGTGCCGTACCGGTCGACGGCGGCGCGCGCCGCCGCGCGCACCCGGGGGTGGTGGGAGAGACCGAGGTAGTTGAAGGCGGCGAAGTTGAGGACGGGGCGGCCGTCCACGCAGGACCGGCCGCTGTTGAACCCCTCGTGCGTGCGCCCGTACGGGTTGTCGCCGTCTGCCGTGGCCTGCCGCAGCCGCCCCCGCAGTTCGGCGTACTCGGGCCACTCCTCGAAGACGCGCTCCTGCCGCACGGCGGGTGCGGTTCCGTCGCCGGGCGCGGTGGCCGGGGGCGCCTCGGCGGACCCGGCTACCGCGTCGGCCATGGGGACGGCGCCCGCCAGGAGGTCGGCGAGCTGCTCCACCGTGGGGTCCTCGGGCAGCCGCTCGCGGTTGCCGTTCAGATGCCCGGGGAACCGCCGAGCCAGGGCCCGCTCCAACTCGGCGCGCATCAGCGAGTCGAAGCCGAGGTCGGCGCCGAGCCGGGCGTCGCGCGGGATCTGCGCGACGGCGTAGCCGCAGACGCGGGACACCTGCGCGAGGACTTCGTGCCGTCCGGTGCGGGCGGCGTCCGCAGGCGGAGGTGCTAGGGGTGCCGCCGGCGGAGGTGCGAGGGGTGCCGCTGGTGGTACGTCCAGAGGGCGGCGCGGCCCGGAAGCGGGCTCTTGGCCCGAGTGGAGGGGCGCTCCTGGCACGGACGTGGTTGCTTGCGTCGTGTGGAGGGGCTCTCGCGGTGCGGACGCGGTTGCTTGCGTCGTGTGGACGGGCTCCTGCGGTGCGGACGCGGTCGCTTGCGGCACATGGACGGGTCCCTGCGCTCCGGACGCGGATTCCCGCGCGGTGTGCACGGGCTCCCGAGTGCCGCGGACGGACGCGTGCCCCTCCCCGGGCGCGTCCGTCGCGGCGGCAGCGCGCCCCGCCCCGGATGCCCCCGCGTCCGGTGTGAACCAGTACGGCTCCCGCTCCCACACCGCGTGCGGCAGCGGCACCCGCGGCGCCCGCCGCCCCGCGTCGAGCGCCGCCCAGTCCACCGTGCCGCCCGCGCAGTGCAGCCGCCCGAGGGACGTGAGCAGCGTCTCCCAGTCGCCCGCCGCGCCGGGCACGGCCCCGCCCCGGCCCCGCCGCAGCGACGGCAGCCACAGCGCGGGCCGCGCGTCGGGCCCGGCGTCGGCCGGAGCCGTCGCGCGGCCCAGGCCGAGCAGGGTCGGGTGCGGGCCCATCTCGACGTACGCGGTGCAGCCGAGGCGCCGCAGGGCGGCGAGGCCGTCGGCGAAGCGCACGGTGCCGAGCAGATGGTCCACGAGGGCGTCGGCGTCGATCCGGCCGACGGGCTCACCGGTCGCGTCCGACACCCAGGTGATCGCGGGCTCGGCGAAGCGCACGGAGCGGGCGGCGGCGCGCAGCGGCTCGGCGGCGCCCGCCATCAGCGGCGAGTGGAAGGCACCCGAGACCGCGAGAGGCTTGACGACGACCGAACGCTCCGCGAGGTCCGCGCGAGCCCGCTCGACCTCCGTCCGGTCCCCGGAGAGCACCAGGTGGGTGGGCGCGTTGACGGCGGCCACCGCCAACGTCCCGTACCGCGACGCCGCTTCGCGCACCGTCCCGGCGTCCCCGACGCAGGAGATCATCGCGCCGTCGCCCGGCTGCTCCTCCATGAGCCGCCCGCGGGTCGCGGCGAGCGTGAGGGCGTCCTCGAAGGTCAGCGCGCCGGACACGCACGCGGCGGCGTACGCGCCCACGCTGTGCCCGAGGACGGCGGTGGGCCGCACGCCGAGGGACTGCCACAGCTCGGCGAGCGCGATCTCCAGGGCGACGAGGGCGGGTTGGCAGTACCGCGTGGCGCGCAGCCGGTCGGCGCCGTCGGGCGCGAACAGGACCTCGGTCAGGGGAGCGCCGAGGTGGGGCCGCAGCACGCCGTCCGCGCGGTCGATGGCGCGGGCGAACGGCTCGTGCGTGTCGTACAGGCCCCTGCCCATGCCCGGGTACTGCGTGCCCTGGCCGCTGAACAGGAACGCCGTGCGCGGCTCGGGCCCGTGCCCGGCGGCGCCGCGCACCACGGCCGTCGAGGCCTCGCCCCGTGCCAGCGCGTCGAGTCCGGCGTCGAGCGCCGCCGCGGAGCCGCCGACGACGACCGCGCGGTGCGTGAGGACGGCCCGGCCGGTGTGGGCGGCCCGGCAGAGGTCGGCGAGGGGGGCCTCGGGGCGGGCGGCCAGATGGGTGCGCCAGCGCGAGGCCAGGGTGGCGAGGGCGGTCGGCGTGTGGCCCGACAGGCACAGGGCGTGCACCGGCCGCGCGGGCGGCGCGGGCGCGGGGCCGGGGGCGGGCGGGGACTCCAGGACGACGTGCGCGTTCGCCCCGCCGAAGCCGAAGGAGCTGACGGCGGCCCGAGCCGGGCCCGCGCCGGTGAGCGGCGTCAGGCGCGTCGGCACGTCCAACCCCGAGCCGTTCCAGTCGAGTTGCCGGTTGGGTGTGGTCAGGTGCAGCGTCGGCGGCACCTCGCGCTCGCGCACGACGAGCGCCGCCTTGATGAGGCCCGCGACGCCCGCGGCCGCCTCCAGGTGCCCGATGTTGGTCTTGACGGAGCCGACCAGGCAGCGGGCGCCGTCCGGACGGCCCATGCCGTACGCGGCCGCGAGGCCCTCCCACTCGACCGGGTCGCCGAGCGGGGTCCCGGTGCCGTGCGCCTCGACGTAGTCGATCTCCTTGCCGCTCAACTCGGCGTGGGCCAGGGCCTGTTCGATGACGGCGCGCTGTGCGGAGCCCTTCGGTGCGGTCAGGCCGTTGGCGCGCCCGCCGTGCCCGGTGGCCGAGCCCCTGATCACCGCGTGCACGCGGTCGCCGTCGGCGAGGGCGGCCGACAGGGGCTTCAGCAGGACCAGGCCCGCGCCCTCGCCGCGCACATAGCCGCCCGCGGCGTTGTCGAACGTACGGCAGCGCCCGTCCGCCGCCAGCATCCCGCCGTCCGCGAACGCCACCGAGAGGCCGGGCGTGAGCATCAGGTTCACCCCGCCCGCGAGCGCCGCCCCGCACTCGCCCCTGCGCAGGCTGTCGCACGCCAGATGGACGGCCGTCAGGGACGAGGAGCACGCCGTGTCCACGGCGAGGCTCGGGCCGCGCAGGTCGAAGGCGTAGGAGAGCCGGTTGGCGGCGATGGAGTGCGCGTTGCCGGTCGCGCCGTGCACGTCGACCGTGTCGAGGCGGCCCATCTGGAGCTCGGCGTAGTCGTGGCTGCTGATGCCGACGAACACGCCGGTGGCGGTCCCCGCGTACGACGTCGGGTCGTGGCCCGCGTCCTCCAGCGTGCCCCAGGCCGTCTCCAGGAGCAGCCGCTGCTGCGGGTCCATGCGGACCGCCTCCCGCGCCGAAAGGCCGAAGAAGCGGGCGTCGAACTCCTCGACGCCGTCGAGGAACCCGCCGAAGCCGGGAGCAGCCACCCGCGCGGCGTCCCACCGGCCGCGCGGCACCTCGCCGATCGCGTCGCGGCCGTCGCGCAGGAGCCGCCAGTAGCTGTCCAGGTCGGGCGCGCCGGGGAAGCGGCAGCCGATCCCGACGACGGCGACCGGCTCGGGCGCGTCGCCGGGACCGGGCGCCGCCACGGCCGCGTGCGCCAGGGCCGCGGGCGCCTCGGCACGCGTCCCGGCCGCCGCCGTGCCCGCCGCGCCGAGATGGGCGGCGATCGCGCGGATCGTCGGGTGGTCGAAGACCACGGACGCGGGGATCTCACGGCCGGTACGGGCACTGAGCTCCGCGAGGACCGCCACGGCCTGCTTGGAGTCGAGGCCGAGCGACGCGAGCGGCCGGGACGGGTCGACGGCCGTCGCGGCGAGCCCCAGGCGCTCGGCGACCCGGGCGGTCAGCCACGCCTCGACGGAGTCCGGGTCCCAGGTCCCGCCGGTGGGCGCACGCTCGGACAGGAGCCCGGTCAGCGTGTCGACCCGGGGCCGCACGAGCAGCTCCCCGACCGGGACCGGCACGCCGAGGCGCCGCTCCAGGTCCCGTACGACGAGCAGCAGCCGGGGATGGTCGAGGCCGAGGTCCGCGAACGTGCGGGTGGCGGCGCCGGAGACGGCGGGGAAGTCGGCGACGTGCGCGCGCAGGACCTCCTCGACCGCCTCGCCCACCGACTGGACCCGCCCGTGCCCCTCCGGCGCGGCCGGGACCGGCGTGTCGCGGGTGACGCTGGCCGCCACGACCTTCAGGCCGAGGCCGAGGAAGTCCGCGCGGCAGGCCTGGCGTTGGATCTTCCCGCTGGTGGTCCGGTGCACCGTGGACCGCTTGAGCAGGACGACGGCGTGCGGTGTCACCTGGTGCTCGTCGGCTATCGCCGAGCGCAGCCCGGCGAGCAGGCCGGGCGCGTCGGCGGCCCGGCGGCCGTCGATCTCGTACGCCACCACGAGCTGCTCCGCGCCGTCCACCTCGACGGCGAAGGCGGCGCCGCAGCCCGGGCGGACGGCCGGATCGGCCCGCTCCACGGTGAGTTCGATGTCGTGGGGGTAGTGGTTGCGGCCCTGCACGATGACGACGTCCTTGGTGCGGCCGACGACGTGCAGCTGGCCCTCGCGCAGGAAGCCCAGGTCGCCGGTGCGCAGATACGGCGTGTCGGGCTCGTCCTCCAGGCGGGCGCGGAAGGTGTCCTCGGTGGCCTCGGGGCGGCGCCAGTAGCCGCGCGCCACGCTGGGGCCCGTGAGCCACACCTCGCCGATCGTGCCCTCGCCGGGGACCCGTCGCCGTGTCCGCGCGTCCACGACCGCCACGTCCACGCCGTCGACGGCGGGGCCGCAGGCGACGACCCGCGTGACCCGGCTCCCGGCGGCCTTCCCGGCCCCGGTGGCCTCGGTGGCGAGCCCCGCGCCGAGCGCCGCCGCGTCGAACTCCCCGATGGCGGGCGGCTCGTGGGCGCGCACGCCCGTCACCATCAGAGTGGCCTCCGCCAGGCCGTAGCAGGGCAGCAGCGCGCTCCGCCGGAACCCGCTCGGGGCGAACCGCTCCACGAACCGGTCCAGGGTGTCGGCGCGCACCGGCTCCGCGCCGTTCAGGGCGAGCCGCCAGTGCCGCAGGTCGAGCCGGTCGCGTTCCTCGTCGGTGATCCTGCGGACGCACGCCTCGAAGCCGAAGTTGGGGGCGACGCTGGTCGAGGCCCGCGTGTCGGACAGGGCCTGGAGCCACAGCAGGGGGCGGCGCACGAACGACATCGGCGCCATCAGATGCGCGGGGAACCCGCCGTACAGCGGCGACAGGATGCCGCCGATCAGGCCCATGTCGTGGTACGGCGGCAGCCACGACACCATCTGCGAGTCCGCGTCGTGCGCCAGCCTGCGGTGGATGGCGGCGAGGTTGTGCAGCAGATTGCCGTGGCTGACCATGACGCCCTTGGGCGCGGACGTCGAGCCGGAGGTGTACTGGAGGAAGGCGAGGGAGTCGCCGGTGAGGTCCGGCGCCCGCCAGTCGCCCGCCCCCGCGGTGTCCCCGTCGCCGTCCCCGTCTCCGCCGCCCGCCCCCGCGTCCGTGCCGCCCCCGGCGCCGGACCCGGACCCGGACCCGGCACCCGTCACCAGCCACCGCAGCCCGCCGAGCCCGAGCGCGGCGAGCTCGTCCTTCCGGTCGCCCGCGAACCGCGAGAGGCCGCCCGTGGTCAGCGCGTGCGTGGCCCGCGAGTCCCGGGCGATGGCGGCGAGCCGGGGCATGGTCTGGCCGAACCGGCGGGTGTCCGGGGGATAGGCGGGGACGGCCACGGCCCCCGCGTACAGGCAGCCGAGGAAACCGGCGATGTAGTCGAGGCCGGGCGGGTGCAGAAGCAGTACCGGGTCGCCCGCCGCGCCCTCGCGCTGGAGCAGGGCGGCGACGTGCCGGGCCCGCAGGTCGAGCTCGGCGAACGTCCAGGAGCGCTCGCCGGTCCCGGGGGCGTCGGAGCTGCCCGGCGCCGGGGTGTCGGCGTTGCCGAGGAAGCGGTAGGCGAGCGCGTCCGGCCGGTGCGCGGCGTGCCCGCGCAGCAGGGCGACGAGGGTCCGCGGCTGCTCGCCGCGTCCGTGGGTCTCGGTCGGGCCTTGGGTCATGTACGTCTCCGTCACTTGCCGGGCACGGCACGCGGGGCGGGGCCGGGCGCGGGCCGGGGTGTGGGCGCCGGGCCGCCGAGGCGCCGGTAGTCGGTCTTGCCGTTGGCGTTGTGCGGCAGCTCGTCGAGGCAGGTGGCCGTGCGCGGCAGCATGTAGCGCGGCAGGTAGCGCGCGCAGTGCCGCTTCAGCTCGATGAGGCCGGGCCGCGGCGTCTCGCCGTTGAGGGTGAAGTAGAGGGCGATCACGGTGTCGGGGCCGCCGGTGTCGGCGACGACGGCGGCGTGCGCGATGCCGGGGTGGCGGAGGACGGCCGCCTCGATCTCGCCGAGTTCCACGCGGTGGCCCGCGAGTTTCACCATGCGGTCCTTGCGGCCCCGGTACACCAGGGCGGCGCTGCCGTACCGCACGTCGTGGCTCACCAGGTCGCCGGTGGCGTGCCGGCCCCCGCGGTGTCCGGCCGCGGCGGGCTCGGCCTCCCGGCGCCAGTAGCCGGGGGTGACGCAGTCGCCCTCGACGACGAGCTCACCGAACGCGTCGGGGCCGGTGAGGGCGCGGCCGCTGTCGTCGACGACGGACACCTTGGCGCCGGGCAGGGGGGTGCCGATGGGGACGGGTTCGTGCCGCGCCAGGTCCTCGGGGCGCACCCGGTGGTAGGTGCAGACGTTGGTCTCCGTCGGCCCGTACAGGTTGTAGAGCCCGGTGTCCGGCGCCAACTGCCGTGCCAGCGCGCGCAGGTGGGGGATGGGGAACACCTCGCCCGCGAACAGGACGTACCGCAGTCCCCGCGCGGTGTCGGGAGTGAGCGCGCCCGACGCGGTCAGGAGCCGCAGAACCGACGGCACCGAGTACCAGACGCTGACGCCGTGGTCACGGATCCCGGCGGCGAGCGCGGCCACGTCACGGGCCTGCGCGTCCGGCACGATCCACAGTCCCGCGCCCGCCGACAGGGCGGTGAACAGGTCGAACGTCGACAGGTCGAAGTTGAACGAGGCGTGGCCCGCGAACACGTCGCCCGGCCCGACGTCCAGCTCCTCGCGCGCCCACCGGATGAAGCACGCCAGGTTCCGGTAGCTGATCCGCACGCCCTTGGGGATGCCGGTCGACCCGGAGGTGTACAGGATCGCGGCGAGGTCGTCGCGGTCCAGGGGCGGAAGGAGGACGACGTGGCCCGCGGCACCCGCGGTGAAGGCGGACCAGCCGACGGTGGACCGGCTGACGGTGGACCGGCTGACGGGGGACCGGTCGCCCGTGCCCCCGTCCCCGCCCTCTGCCCCACTCTCGTCCACGAGCACGATCACCCGCACCGATTCAGGCAGTTGACGCTCCCTCAGCGCTTCCAGACGGCGGCCGTCCGTGACGAGCGCGACCGGCTCGGCGTCCCTGAGGATCGTCTCCACGCGGGCCACGGGCTGCCCGCCGTCCAGCGGAACGTACGCGCAGCCCGCGTGCAGGGCGCCGAGGATCGCCTCGGCGTAGCGCGGCTGCTTGTCCGTCCAGATCGCGACCCGGTCGCCGACCTCGGCGCCGACGCCGAGCAGCCCGGAGGCCAGGGCGGCGACATGCGCGGCCAACTCGCCGTACGTGCGGGCGTCGGGCCCGACGAGGGCGGGCCGTGTGGACTGTTCGGCGCTCGGCGGCCACGGCTTGCGGATGAGCGCGACGTCCGAAAGGTCCGTGGGCGGCTTGGTCATCGCGCTCACCCGGCCGACGGCAGGACGCCGGTCTCGCGGGCGGCGTCGACGAAGATGCCCGCGGCGGTCTCCAGGTCCTCGCGGGTGTGCTCGCAGGTGACGCTGATCCGCAGCCGCGCGTCGCCGAGCGGCACGCCTGGGAACACCACCGTCTGGCAGAACAGGCCGCGGGCCCGCACGGCCCGGCCCATCTCCAGGGCGCGCCGTTCGTCGCCGATGACGAGCGGCAGGATGGCGCTCTCGGTGTGCTCCAGGTCGAAGCCCGCGTCGGTGAGCCGTTGGTGCAGGAAGCGGATGTTGGACCAGAGCCGGGTGATCCGCTCCGGCTCCGTCTCGATCAGGTCGAGGGAGGCGATGAGGCCGGCGGCGACCCCGGCGGGGATGCCAGCGGCGAAGACGTAGGAGTTGGCGTAGAAGCGCAGGTACTCGACGACGTCCTCGTCGCCGACGACGAAACCGCCCATGCCCGCGAGGGACTTGCTCATCGTGCCGAGCTCCAGGTCGACCTCGCCCTTGAGGCCGAAGTGCTCGGCGGTGCCCGAGCCGCGCGCGCCGAGGACCCCCGTCGCGTGCGCGTCGTCGATCATGACGCGGGCGCCGTACTCCTTGCCGAGCCGGACGATCTCGGGCAGGTCGCAGATGTCGCCGTGCATGCTGAACACGCCGTCCGCGACGATGAGTTTGCCCGCCGTGTGGTCGTCGCAGCGCTTGAGGACGCGCTCCAGGTCCGCCATGTCGTTGTGCTGGTAGATCTTGCGGACCGCGCCGGAGAGGCGGGCGCCGTCCACGATGCTCATGTGGTTGAGCTTGTCGACGATCAGCGTGTCGTAGCTCTTGACCAGCGCGGAGATGGTCCCGAGGTTGGCGGCGTACCCACCCGGATAGACGATGCACGCCGGACGGCCTTTGAACGCGGCCAGGCGCCGCTCCAGCTCCTTGTGCAGCATGTTCGTGCCGCCGATGAAGCGCGACCCGGTGTGCGTGGCGCCGAAGGCGCGGGTGGCCTCGCAGACCGCCTCGATCACCTTCGGGTGGTTGGCGACACCCAGGTAGTTGTTGGAGGCGAACATCAGGAACTCACGCTTCTGGCCCGTGAGTTCGTCGAGGATGAGCGCCCGGCTGCCGCAGCGGGAGTGCAGCGGCATCCCGTACCAGTACAGGTGCTCGGCCTCACGGCCGCGCAGATGGCCGCGGAAGCTGCGGGTCTTGGCGAAGAGGTCGCCGTCACGGCCCTCCACGAAGTCCTTCATGGAACGGCTGTCCCAGGAGGCGGCGCGGCCCGGAGCCGCGGTGCCACCGCTGTCGCGGTACGCCCGCAGCTCGGCGATCAGGTCGCGCAGGGTCGGCGCGGTCAGGGTGCCCGCGAGGTTGTCGGGCAGGCCTAGGGCGCGGGCGCAGTCGGCGACGATCGACACCAGGACCACCGAGTCGATGCCCAGCTCGCCCTCGAAGTCGGCGTCCAGGGGCAGTTGGTCGCGCCGGTACTGGGTGTGGTGCGAGGCGGCGCGGAGGACGGCCTCCAGGACGGGGTCCTCGGCGGAGGAGGAGGCGAGGGCCTCCTCGACGGCGGCGGTCAGTTCGCGGATCGTGTACAGGCCGTCGGGCAGCGGCGCGCCGAGCGCGAAGCGCTCCTTCACCAGGGCGAGGATCGACTCGTGGATCACGGAGTCGATGCCGAGGTCGGCCTCGAAGTGGCTCTCGGGCAGCAGGTACGACTCGTCGTACAGCGTCCGGGAGGCGACGATGTCCACGATCTCGCGCCGTACGGCGGCGCCCTCGTGGCCTTTCGCGGTGGCTTCGGTGTCCGCTGTGGTGGCTTCGTTCATCGCACGCTCTCCCCCTGGGCCCGCAGTCGCTCGACGAGTGCGGCGATCGTGTCGACGGATCGGAAGTTCGCCGGGGAGATCTCCCGCAGCGGCACGGTGATGCGGAAGTCGCTCTGCAGGTAGTGCACGAGGTCGAAGATCCCGGCCGAGTCGATGATGTTCAGCTCGGCTATGGGCAGTTGGGCGTCGAGGCCCTCGGCGTCGCCGTCGAGCCAGACGTCGGCGATGTAGTTGATGATCGACTGCTCGGTGGTCATGGCCGCCCTACGCCCGCTCTCCGGTGGCCGACGCCGCGGGGGCGCTCGGGCTCGTCACGGAGAGCCCCTCCTGGATCAGCGCGGCCACCGCCGCGACCGTGTCGCCCGGGGTGGCCGCGTCCTCGCCGACGGCGACCCGGAACTCGGACTGGATGACGAGGAGCAGCTCGACGAGGAACAGCGAGTCCATGTCGAGGTCTTCGAACTTGGTGTCGGGGCCGATCTCCGCGCGGTCCACCTCGAACCGGTCGACAAGGAGATCGACCAGCCTGTCGTACGTCTCGCTCATGCGGTTCTCCTCAGGTGTGGTCAAGACTCGGCCAGGTCAGCACGGTCGACCCCCAGGTGAGGCCGCCGCCGAACGCGGTGAGCAGCACCCGGTCGCCCGCCCGCAGGACGCCGTCGGCGTGGGCCTGGTCCAGGGCGAGGGGGACGGACGCGGCGGCGGTGTTGCCGACGTCGGCGATGTTGCTGAAGCAGCGCGGCCGCGGGATGCCCACCTCGTCGGCCACGTGGTTGGTGATGCGCAGGTTGGCCTGGTGGCCGACCAGGTGGTCGACGTCCGCGGGGGTCCAGCCGGCGCGGTCGAGCACGGCCCGCGCGGACGCGGACATGCGCTGCACGGCGTGCCGGAAGACCTCCTTGCCGTCCATCGTGAAAAAGCGCTCGGCGGCCTTCGGGGAGCGGCCCGACAGACGCTGGCGCGAGCCGCCCGCGGGCACCGTGATCAGGTCCTCGCGGCCGCCGTCGCTGCCCAGGTCGAACGGGCCGAGCGCGCCCGGCTCCGCGGGTTCGCCCGCGCGCAGCACCACCGCGCCCGCGCCGTCACCGAAGATCACCGAGGTGGAGCGGTCGTCCGGGTCGAGCAGCGTGGAGAACGTCTCCGCGCCGATCACCAGGACCCGGTCGGCGGCGTCGGCGGCGATCAGCCCCGCCGCCGTGGCCAGGGCGTACACGAAGCCCGTGCACACCGCCGAGACGTCGAAGGCGGCCGTCCCGGTCAGGCCGAGGCGCGCCGCGACGGCGGGCGCGGTCGCCGGGCACGGCCGGTCCGGCGTGGTGGTGGCGAGCAGCACGGCGTCGACGACGGGCGTGCCGGACGACTTCAGGGCCTTGGCGCCCGCGCCGACCGCGAGATCGGAGGTGGCGGTGCCCGGCGCGGCGAAGTACCGCTGACGGATCCCGGTGCGGGAGCGGATCCACGCGTCGGAGCTGTCGAGGCGTACTGCCAGTTCGTCGTTGCTCACGGCGGTCGGCGGCAGACAGCCGCCGACCCCGGTGAGCACCGCGGCACGGGTCGGCGACGGTCGGCTCGGTGGGGGTGCGGTCACGCGTGCTCCTCGGTCTCCCGGACGGCAGGACGTGGGTGCGGTCATCGAGTCTCGCCGGGCGTGCTGACGGGCAGCGGCCGCGCGTGCTGACGGCTCGCTGACCGCCCGCTGATCACCTCCGGCCGGCGCGGATCGGGGCGGTCCGGCGGCCCGCCCGGTCAGCGATCGGTCAGCGTCCGGCGCGGCGGGCGGTCAGGCGCGGACCCCAGACTCGACCCCAGGCGAGCGGAGAGGTGGGGCGCATTCGATGAGCGCGACGTACGGCAGGTCGGCGAGGCCCGGGGACACGATCGGGGCGGTGGCGGTGGCGGAGGTCCCGGCGCGGAAGACGGGGCCCGTGGCGGGTGGGGCGGGGTCGGTACGGGTGCCCGCCTCATGACGCGCCCCGCATCCGCCCGCGGCCCGGACGACATCGCCGTCACCGGCCTCGGACTCGTCACCGCCGCGGGCATCGGGGTGGCCGACACCTGGGCCGGGGTGTGCCGGGGGCGGTCCGCCGCGGCCACCGACCCGGGGCTCGCCGGGCTGCCCGTGGACATCTCCTGCACGGTGCCGGGCTTCAGCGCCCGCCAGCACGTCGGCCGCCGCAGCGCGTTGACGCAGGACCGGTTCAGTCAGCTGTCCGTCGCCGCCGCGCGCGAGGCCGTCGCGGACAGCGGCCTCGACCCGGGGACGTGGGACGGGGCCCGCGTCGGCGTCGTCGTCGGCTGCGGCCTCGGCGGCGTGGCGACCTGGGAGGCCCAGCACCGCCGCCTCCTCGACCAGGGGCCGCAGGCGGTGTCGGCGCTCCTGATCCCCATGCTCGTACCGAACATGGTCGCCGGGCACCTCGCCATGGACCTGCGCGCGACCGGACCGAACCTGGTGACCGCGACGGCCTGCGCGTCCGGCGCGACCGCCGTCGGCACGGCGCTGCAGCTGCTGCGCGACGGCAGTTGCGACGTGGTGGTCGCGGGCGGCGGCGAGGCCGGGGTGACACCCCTGATGGTCACCGGCTTCGCACAGATGGGCGCGCTGTCCCGGCGGCTCGACGAACCCGCCGCCGCCTCCCGGCCGTTCGACCGGGACCGGGACGGGTTCGTCATCGGCGAGGGCAGCGGCATGCTCGTCCTGGAGCGCGCGGCGGACGCCCGGGCGCGCGGTGCCACCGTCCGGGCCCTCGTCGCCGGGTACGGCGCGTCGGCCGACGCGCACCACATGACCGCGCCCGACCCGCGGGGCACCGGTGTGCTGCACGCGCTGCGCACGGCGCTCGCGCGGGCGGGCGTCGTGCCGGACGAGGTCGACCACGTCAACGCGCACGGCACCTCGACGCCCCTGAACGACGCGGCCGAGGCGTCGGTGCTGCGCAAGTTCCTCGGCACGGGCGCCGCCGTCACCTCCACCAAGGGGGTGCTCGGCCACACCCTGGGCGCGGCCGGCGCGATCGAGGCCGCGCTGACCGTCCTCGCCGTCCAGCACGGCACGGTGCCGCCGACCGCCAACCTCCACGACCAGGACCCCGACATCGACCTGGACATCGTCTCCGGGACCGCGCGCACCCGGAAGCTCGACGTCGCGGTCAGCAACTCCTTCGGCTTCGGCGGCCAGAACGCCGTCCTGGTGGTGACGGCGCCGTGAGCCGGGGCCCACGGCGCCGCGCCCGGGGCCGACGCCGCCGAGCCCGACGACCGCGCCACGGTCGCCCCCGTAACGCCCCGCTGCTGCCGAGAGCGAGACACCCATGACCCTCACGGTCCCGCACACCGCCCTTGTCCACCTGGAGGAACAGGTCCAGGACGCGCTGCGCCGAGCCGACGACGGCGCCCTCGACGTGCTGGGCCACGGCGAGATCACCCTCGTGCTCCGGCTCCGCACCGAAGACGGCTCCTTCGCCTGCAAACGGCTGCCCGCCTTCCGCGACCGGGACCGCTTCGAGGGCTACCGCCGGTCGCTCGACGCGTATCTGCGCCGACTCGCCGAGCGGGGTCTTACCGTCGCGCCCACCGAGGTCTGGCACACCGCCGGGCCCTCCGGGCGGATCACGGCGTACTGCGTGCAGCGCGAACTCCCGCCGGAGCGGCTCTGCTCCCGGCTCCTGCACACCGAGGACGAGGCATGGGCGAAGAACTTCTTCGCCCGTTTCCTCGACCGCGTCGACGCCGCCGTGCACCCGACGCTAGGCCTGGACGCGCAGGCGTCCAACTGGGTCGACATGGACGGTGAGTTGACGTATCTGGACGTCACCACACCGCTGATGCGTGACGGCCGCGGCCGTGAACTCCTGGACGTGCGGCTGTTCTTCACCTCGCTGCCGTGGATCCTGCGCGACGTCGTCCGCGTCTCCGTGGCCAAGTCGATCTTCGACAAGTTCTACGCGACGCGCGGCGTCCTCCTGGACTTCCTCGGCAACCTCCACAAGGAACACCTCGACGCGCTCGTCCCCGTGTTCCTCGAGCAGGCCAACGCCCGCCTCGCCGAGCCGATCACGGCCGCCCAGGTCGCCTCCTACTACCGCGACGACGCGCGCATGTGGGAGCTGATCCAGCGCCTGCGCGCCGCCGACCGCCTCTGGCACCGCAAGATCCGGCGCAGGCCCTACCCCTTCCTGCTGCCGCCGCCCGTGGACCGCTGACCCGATGGCCCTTCTCGTACGCGCCGCCGCACCCCGCATCGACGACTGCTCACTTGCCCTCGTGTGGAGCTGAGGAGAACACGACGATGACCACAGACCGGGCCCGTGCCCCGGGCGCGCCCGCCGCGCCCGCTTCCGCCGACCCCGCTGATCTCACCGACCCCGCCGACTCCGCCCACTCCACCGGTTTCGCCGCAGCCCTGCGGGAGGCAGCCCGCATCGCCGTGCTCAGCCCCTCGTCCCACAACTGTCAGCCGTGGGCGGTGGCGTGGGCCAGGAGCGAGGTGTCGCGTGTGGCCGCCGCGCGGGTGGTGGACGGGGAGGCCGACGGCCCCGGGGGCGGGCGCGGCGACGGCACGTACCAGTACCTCGTCCTCGGCCTCGACCGGAGCCGCGAACTGCGGTCGCTGCCCGCCCACGCCGTCGAGATGCTGCTGAGCTGCGGTCTGTACTGGCAGCTCCTGCTCCGGGCCCTGGAGGCGCAGGGCTGGACGGTGGACGCCCTGCGCTTCGCCGATGGCCCGTTGGACGCGGGGGCGGCGCGCGGCGCCGAACTGCCCGGGACCACGTGGCCCCGGTCGTGGGCGGCGCTGTGCGTGGCGCGGCTGCGTGGCCGGGGTGGGGCGGAAGCCCAGCCCACGAACGGCGGCGCGGAGCTGCGTGCCCTGCGCGCCGCCGCCCGCGCCCGCCGCACCAACCGCGCCCCCTATCTGCCCCAGCCCGTCCGGCCCGCCCTCCTGGACGGCCTGCTCGCCCCCTCGGGGTGCGCGGCGGCACGCGACGCGGCCGTCACCGTGCGGCATCTGACGTCCGGCGCCGACCGCGCGGTGTTCGCCGACTTCGTGGCCGAGCACGGCGGCCGCGACTTCAGCCACCGCGAGGCCTGGCGCGAGACGCACGCGTTCCTGCGGGCCGACCGGGCCCGGGCCGACGCGAGCGGTGACGGGTTCGCCCTGGACCAGTTGTTCGGGCCGTTGTCGTGGCCGAGCAGGCAGGCGCTGCGCGCCGCCCTCGCGCCCGCGACGATGCGGCTGCTCGGCCCCGTCCGCTACGACCGCTTCGTCGGCCGCCGCCTCGCCCACGGACTCGCCCGGATGGTGCGCCCGACGCCCGTCGTGGTCGCCATGAGTTTCGACCGGACCGAGCCGACGCTCGCGGATGCCGTCAAGGGCGGAGCGCGACTGGCCGATTACTGGTTGTGCGCGACCGCCGCCGGGCTCGCCCTGCATCCCGTGAGTGTCGTACTCCAGCACGAAGACCTGCGGGCGGCCTTCCAGTCGGCCCTCCGGATTCCGGGCCGCGCCTTCTTCGTGAGCCGCCTGGGCTGGCCCGTCACCGAGTTCCCGTGCTCCCCACGGCGCCCTGCCGACGCAAACCTGCGGAGGATCTGACTTTTCCGCCGCGCCGTTTCGAGCCATTCTCATACTTCTTCCAACAAGCGTCGCCCAGACAGCAGTTGCGCCCACATAATGTTGCAGTGCGGACGGCATATTCCGCACCTGCGAGTCTGCCCGGATACGCCGCGAGACGGGCGTACGGACGGAGAAAGCGCAGATTCGAACAGCAGCCGAATGCGTTTACGGGCAGCAGCGACGAGGGGTACCCGAAGGCACATGGTCGTGTCATTCACAGGGGGGCGGCGAGATGGGGAACTGCTGCAAGGGGCACCTGCCGGAAGTCACCCTCGGGCCGGTGAGGCCGGCCCGTGCGGACGTGATGCCGTGACGGGCGGGACGAGAAGGACAGGAGGAATGGTCCGGCGCGACCGGCGCGGGCACGGCCCGCGTGCGGCCGGGACACGGTGAGGCGGCGCTCCATGAAGATCCGCGTCCTGGTGTGCTGCGACGAGTCGATCATGTCCGCTGCGATGCGCGCGCTGCTCGATCAGCAGCCCGACTTCGAGGTCCTCGGATTCACCACCGGACGTGAATCCGCCGCTGCCGTAGCCGAGTTGACACCCCACGTCATGATCGTGGTGGCGCCGGCGCTCGGCCTGGACGACAGCCGTGAGCTGGCGGAGCTCGCCGCCCTGACGAAGATAGTCCTGATCGCCAAGGCCGAGTCCGCGCACCGCTCCGTCGAGGCCCTGTGCGTCGGCGTCAGAGCGGTCCTCGCCCCGGAATCGTCCGCGGACGACCTGATACACGTGCTGCGCACGGTGAGCGCGGGCGCCTCCATGGTGATGCCGGCCGCGGCCCGGCGCAGCCTGCAGGGCCTGCCCCGGCAGGGGCGTCCCTGTGGGACGGGGCGCAGGGCCGCCGACCTCACCCCGCGCGAGTCCGAAGTGATCGTCCTGCTCGCCCAGGGGAAGTCCAACGCGGAAGTAGCCGAGAAACTCTCGGTGTCCCTCGCGACCGTTCGGTCCCATGTCCACCATGTGCTCCGGAAGATGGGTGTGAGCACACGCGCCCAGGCCGTCGCCATCGCCTATGAAACAGGTTTGATGGCGACAATCGGGCGAACCGCGGAATTCCGCGGCCAAGAGGGATGAAAGGCTCTCGAACGGGAATGAAGAGACCCCTCCATTCCGTATCGCACAATTAACGGGACCGGTATCCGGTACCCACCCGCTCACCGGTCAACTCGGCCACCACCGTGGCCATCTTCTCGAATTCCGCGACCAGCCCACGGAATGTCTCGGACCGCATATCTCGTTCGAATTCCGTTCGGTCGGTCACTTCGATGATCTCGAAGTACTCGCCGGGCGCCGCGGCCTCGGCGTCCGTGACGCGCTGCACGGCGAACCCCACCACCGCCGGCAGCCGTGGACAGGCCGCGTAGTCGACGTCCCGGACCCAGGACTCGAAGCGCTCCGGGTCCACGCCTTCAAGCAGCCGGATGCGGTGCACGACGACGGTGGTGACGACGGGCGAGGCGGCGCCGCCGTCCCGCGCGGTGCCGGATGGGGTGAGCGACATGGCGAATGACATCCCGTCAGTCAAGGGGCGTGTGGTCCATGCGGTCAGCGCCTGCCGCCCGCGCGGCGGTTGCCGCCGAGGCCGAGGGCGCGGGCGATGTTGTTCTTCTGGATCTCGTTGGTCCCGGAGAAGATGCGGGCCGGCAGCGCGTCCCGCAGCAGCGTCTCGGCGTCGCCACCCGCGAGGACGCCGAGCGCGCCCCGCAGCTGGACCGCGTCGAGGCCGATCCGTACGGCCGCCTCGCTGACGGCGAGCTTCGCGAGCGCGGGCGCGACCTCGTCCTCGCTGCCCCGCGCGAGACCCCGCGCCGCCTTGTGCAGCAGCAGCCGCGCCGACTCCAGGGCCAGCGTCATGTCGACGACGCGATGGCTCACCGCCTGGAAGCCGCCGATGGGCACCCCGAACTGTTCGCGTTCCCTGACGTGGGCGACGGTGGAGTCCAGGACGCGCCGCATCGCGCCGAGGTACGCCGCGAACAGGCAGGTACGCTCCCACTTCATCGACCCCGCGAACACACTGGCGCCCGCCCCCTCGGCGCCGAGGACATGGCTCGCGGGCACCACGCACCCGTCCAGGCGCACATCGGCCGTCGGCGAGCCGCGCAGCCCCACCTTGTCGTACGCGGGCCCCACCGTGAGCCCCGGCGTGTCCGCCTCGACGACGAACGCCGTCAGGCCGAAGAAGCCGCCGCCGGAGGTGGTCGCCGCCTGCACCACGAACACGTCCGCGACGGGCGCGTTCGTCGTGAACGCCTTGGCGCCGTCGAGGACGTAGTGGTCGCCGTCGGGCACCGCCCGCGTCCGCAGCGCGAGGGTGTCCGAACCGGCCTCCGGCTCCGTGATGGCGTGCGCCGCGACGCGCTCGCCCGAGCACAGCGCGGGCAGCCACCGCTGCTTCTGCCGTTCCGTGCCGAACTCCACGATCGGCATCACCGCGGCGAACAGATGCGCCGCGACGGAGAACGCGAACCCGGTGTCGGGCGAGGCGTAGCCGAGCGCTTCCAGGACGGCTGCGGCCGTGACCGCGTCGAGGCCGCTGCCGCCGTACGCCGTCGGCACCACGCTGCCGACGAGGCCCTGCCCGCCCGCGAGCCGCCAGCGCCGCCGGAACTCGGCGGGGTCGAACGGGTCCGGTACGTCGCCGAGTTCGCGCCGTGCGAAGGCCTCGACCACGCGGCACATCTCCGCGGCCTCGGCACGGTCGGCGGTGTCGGTGTCACTGCTGGTGTCGGCGGCCGTGTCGGCGTCGAAGACGAAGCTCATCGCGGTCCGGACCCTTCCTCGCGGTGCTCCTCTACGAGCACGTGGTAGTTGATGCCGCCGGTGCCGAAGGAGCTGACGGCCGCCCGCCGGGGCCTGCCCGGCGGCTGCGTCCACGGCTGTGCCTCGGTGCGGATCTCGGCGGGGATCGCGGCGAGTCCGAGCGCCGGATTGAGGGTGCGCAGCAGGGCGTTGGGCGGCAGCGTCCCGGCCCGCAGGGCGAGCAGCGTGCGCAGCAGACCGGCGCTGCCCGCCGCCGCGAAGGTGTGCCCGAAGAACGACTTCGCCGAGCCGATGCGCAGGGGTTCGGCCCGCGGCCCGCCCGCGTACAGGCGCGCCGCCGCGGCGATCTCCACACGGTCGCCGACCTTGGTGCCGGTGCCGTGCGCCTCCAGGTAGTCGACCGTGCAGGGCTCGAAGTCGACCTGTGCGAAGGCCCGTTGCATGGCGCGCACCTGGCCCGCGACGTCCGGCGCGATGAGCGACTTGGCGTCGTTGGACGCGCCGACGGCACGGATCACGCCGTGCACGGTGTCGCCGTCGCGCCGCGCGTCGTCGTACCGCTTCAGTACGAAGAGCCCGCAGCCGTCACCCGGCGTGAACCCGTCGGCGCCCGCGTCGAACGGCGCGTTCCTGCTGTGCGACAGCAGGCCGAGCGCCGAGCACAGCACCATGTCCCGTACGTTGCAGGCCAGTTCGACGCCGCCCGCGACCGCGTAGTCCGCCGTGCCGGAGCGCAGCGCGCCGACGGCGATGTCGAGCGCGGCGAGCGACGACGCGCAGGCCGCCTCCACCGCGAGCGGCACCGCGTCGAGCCCGTACTCGTTCGCGAGCAGCGCGGCGACGCCGCTGGCGAGACAGCCGTCGAGGAGCGCGGGCGGCAGTCCACCGAGGTCCCGGTCGGCCCGGTCGACCCGGTCGGTCCGGCCAGTCCGCTCCCGAAGCCGTTCCAGGAGCCGCTTGCGCCCCAGCGCGGAGAGCCCGGCGAGCGCGGGGAGCCCCACGATCGTGTCGTCGAGTCCGTCCAGGACGAGCCCGGCGTGGGCCCGCCGCTCCCGCGTCAGCCCCAGCGTGCCGCCGACCGCGACCACGCCGCGCCCGGTGAGCGCCCGGCGCGGCGCGAACAGCTCCGCCGCGACGGCGAGCGCGAGCCGCTGCGCGCCGTCGAGCGCCGCGTACCGGGGCGGCAGCACCCCGAGGTCCTCCGGCGGCTCGTCGGGCACCGGTACGTGACCGCCCTGGTCGGTGTACGAGTGGGTGAGGCTGAGGGCGCCGGGGGAGTGGTACAGCTCCCGGTCGAGCACGGTGTCCGGCACGGGCCCGATCCGGGTCCGGCCCGAGGACACGACACGCCAGAACCCGGCGGCGTCCGATGCCCCGGCGAACCGCCCGCCGAGCCCGACCACCGCGACCGGCACGGCGTGCGCGGCGGCGGCCGAGGTGCGGCGGGCACGTCCCCGGGGGCCCGGGTGGTCCCCGACCCGGGTGCCGTCCGCCTGCGGGCCGGGGTGCTCCTCCAGTACGAGGTGGCTGAACGTGCCGGTGAGGGAGGCTCCTTGGACCACGGCGCGGCGCGGCGCGTCGGCTCGAACGCCCGCCTGCCATGGCGCACCCGGCTCCGGCGCCCGGGTCGGCGCGCCGTCCAACTCCCCGTCAAAGAAGGCTGGTTGATCTGGATAGCGGCCCCGGTGCAGGGCCAGAGCGACCTTCAGGAGGGAGGCGAGGCCCGCGTGCGCGAAGGCGCGGCCGTCGCCGGTGCCGAGGGTCACGGGGGTCGGCGTGCGGTGGGGCGCTTTGGTGGCGGGTTCAGGTCCGCGTCCGGGTTCAGGTCCGCGTCCGGGTTCGCGTCCGGCTTCGGGTCCGCGTTCGGGTTCGGCGGGGACGCCGGTGGCATGACGCCCGCCCAGGGCGGTCGTGGCCCGGGTTCCCGTGGCGACGGCCGAGTCCACGTACTCGACGTACTGCACCGTGTCCGGGTCGACCCCGGCCGCCCGCAGCGACGCGGTGGCCGCGCGCTGCCGCAGGTCGGCGGAGCGGGAGGGGCGGAAGCAGCCGGGCCGCGGGTCGTGGCGCAGGGTGCAGTCGAGGATCGTGGCGTAGACGCGGTCCTGGTCGCGGACGGCGTCCGAGAGCCGCTTGAGGAGGACGGCGCCGACACCTTCGGTGAGCGGCCGTGCTCCCGTACCGGACGACCCCCCTGTCTGCCCCGCCCCGGACTGTCCCTTCGCCCCCAACGCCCGAGCCACGTACGGACTCTCGTCGCGCTGCCCCGTCAGGACGAGCACCGCGTCCGCCCCTTCGGCACGCAGCTGCTCCAGCGCGTGGGCGAGGGCCACGAACGACGTGGCCTCCGCGGACTCCACGGCGAGGGTGCGGCCGTGGAGCTTGAAGGCCGCCGCGATCCGCGCCGGGATCGTGCTCGCCATCTCGCCGACCCGGTCGTGCGGCGACCCGCCGAGCCGCCGTGCGAGCAGCCCGCGCACCTCGTCCCCGGCGCGCGCGGCGCTGTCCGGGTCGGAGCCCGCGGCGACGGCCGCGCGCTCCACCTCGCGGGCGTACCGGGGGAGTTCGACCCGCAGGGCGTTCGCGTGCTGGCGGTCGAGGGCGAAGCAGAGCCCGGCGACGACGTCGGTGCGCTCGGCGGGCAGCGGCCGCGCCGGGTGGCCCGAGTCGGCCAGGCATCGGCGGGCGACCTCCAGCATCAGCAACTGCATCCGGTTCATGGACCTGGCCTGCAGGGGCGGGATGCCGAACCGGGCGACGTCCACCACGACGTCGTCGAGCGTGCCGGGGTCGAGCGCCGCGACGCCCACGATGGCGACGGGCTCACCCGGCCGAGCGGGGGCGGTCCCGGAAGGTGCTGGATCGGAGATCGTCACGCGGCGGCTCCTGCGGTCGGCGAACCGGATGCCTTACCCGGGAATGAGTTCTCGTTGAGCACGAAGAAAGGCCGCTCGCCGACGTACTTCGACGAGTGGGGCGGCTGGTGCGAAACCGGTGTCAAGGAATGCGCGAGGATTCACGTGGCCGCTGTGGCGGTGGAAAGGGAAAGCGCCGGATCCTGCGACAGGATTTCTGTGTGCCGACGCTGGAGCACGAGTCCCGGCCGCACCCCGAGCTCCTCGTCGAGGCGCCGCCGCGTCACATGGAACAGCTCCAGGGCCTCCGCCTGCCGACCGGTGCGGTACAGGCCGAGCATCAGGAGCTCGCAGAAGCGCTCGCGCAGCGGGTGCTGCGCCACCAGGCGGCGCAACTCGGCCACCGCGCGGGCGGCGTCGCCGACCGCGAGCCGGGCCCTGACCAGGTCCTCCCGGACCGTCAGGCGCCGCTCGTCGAAGAGCGCGGCCGCGCCCCGGCAGCGCAGCCCGTCGCCCGCGTCGAGGAGCGCGGGCCCCCGCCACAGTTCGAGCGCCGACTGGAGCAGCTCGATGGCGCGCTCGGGGGCCAGGGGCAGCGCCGCCGCGCCACGCGTGGCCAGGTCGAGGAAACGGTCGCCGTCGACGCGGCCGGGCGGCACGTCGAGCAGATAGCCGCCGCGCACGGCGCGCAGGACGGTCGCGCCGCGGCGGTACGGAACGTGGGTGTCGAGCACCTTGCGCAGCCGGGTGGCGTGCGCCTGGAGCGCGTTGCGGGCGTTGCCGAGCGGCTGGCCCGCCCACAGCTCGTCGGCGAGGTCCCCGTGCGCCACGGCCCGGCCCGCGTCGAGGGCGAGCGTGGCCAGCATGGCCCGTACCTTGTTGGCCTGAATTCCGTGGAGCTTCCCGTCCGCGGCCACGGACACGGGCCCCAGGATATGGATGTGCAAGGCGTTCCCCCCGGTGGCAGCAGACGGCATCACTGGACAGCAAAGGGCAGCACTGGTCGCTCGGAGAGAAGAGAGTGCGAGTTCCCCCTTTGGCCCCCTCTTGGCCCTGTTCTTTCGACTCGGAACGAGTTTTGCAGGGGTGGTGTCCGGGTGTCATCGATCACCTGGCGGGTTTTGCTCGCGGGGTCCCGATCAATTTCCGGATACCCGTCTCCATCATCCGTGGAGACGGGCACCGCGGTCCTCCACGGATGGCTGACGGCCGCCTCCCGTGGGGGCACTGGACAGTTGATTGAACGAGCGTTTAGTCTGCTGTACATGCGTTCAATGCCCGAGGACCGCACCACGCGGGCGGTCATCAGAGACGAGGCGCTGCGCCTCTTCGCCGTGCACGGCCCCGACGTGGTGACCGTCCGGCAGATCGCCACCGCGGCCGGGGTCTCGCCGGGACTCGTGGTGCACCACTTCCGCTCCAAGGACGGCCTGCGCCAGGAGGTCGACCAGTACGTCATCACCGTCTTCGAAGGCATGCTCAGCGAGCTGACCGGCGAGAGCGGCACGGAGCTGTTCGAGGAGTCGACGAGCGCGGCGCGTTCCCTCGGCGAGATCTTCCTGCGCCACCTGCCGGTCGGCTCGCCGCTGCCCGGCTATCTGCGCAGGCTCCTGCTGTCCGACACGGAGGCGGGCCGCGGCCTGTTCCGGCGGCTGTACGCGATGAGCAGGGAGACCCTGGACGACCTCGCCGAGTCGGGCGTCGCCGCCAGGGGCGGCGACCCGCAGGTCCGCGCCGCGCTGCTGCTGGTCAACGACCTTTCGGTGTTCCTGCTCCGCGACCAGCTGACCGGGGTGCTCGGAGTCGACCCGCTGTCGGCGGCGGGCCTGGCCCGCTGGGGCCCGGAGCTCATGAGCATCTACGCGGGCGGGCTGAACGCGACTCCCCAGGCACCGCAAGCAGAAGGAGGCCAGGCATGACCACACGGCCCGAGCCCGCACTGACCGCCCGGGACATCCACAAGGCCTACGGCCGACATCAGGTGCTGCGCGGCGTGGACCTCACGGTCGAACCAGGGCAACTGGTCGCCGTGGTCGGCGAGAACGGCTCCGGCAAGTCGACGCTCCTGAAGGCGATCGCGGGCACCCTGCACGTCGACCGGGGCGAGGTCGCCCTCGGCGGCAGCCTCGGCTACTGCCCGCAGGACCCCGTCCTCAACGCCAACCTCACCGTCGACCAGCACCTGCGCTACTTCGCCGCCGCCCACCGGCTCCACCGCCTGGACCGGGCGGACGAACTGGTGCGCCTGCTCGGCTACGAGAAGTACCGCGGGACCGCGGCGGGCGACCTCTCCGGCGGCACCCGCCAGAAGCTCAACCTGACGCTCGCGCTCCTGCACGACCCGGACGTCCTGCTCCTCGACGAGCCGTACCAGGGCTTCGACTGGGAGACGTACCTGCGCTTCTGGGACCTGGTCGACCAACTGCACGAGCGGGACAAGGCCGTCGTCGTCATCACCCACCTCGTCTTCGAGCAGGAGCGCTTCGACGTCCTGGCCGACCTCGTCGACGGCCGGCTCACGCCGCGCGACACGGCAGTGAAGGAGCACAGCCATGCCGGCGCCTGACACCCTCACGGGCACCCCGCCCACCCCGCTCTACGGCCAGTTCCCGACCGCGCTGCGCTTCTCCGTTCGCGAACAGAGCCGCAACCGCCTCGCCGCGCTGCTCCTTCTCCTGTTCGTGCCGCTCTGGTACCTCCTGATGACGTCCATCGCGGGCGACAAGGGCCTGGACTTCAAGCTGTACGCGACGGGCGAGATGCTCGACGTCAACGGCAAGCACATCACGCTGATCACCGCCGGGCTCAACTCGCTCACGATGATCTCCGGCTTCGTCGTCTTCGACGCCGTCCGCAAGGCCCTGGCCTTCGACAAGCGCCTCGCCTTCGCCGGGTTCGGCCAGTCCACCCTCATCGGCGCCAAGATGCTCGCCATCGGCATCGTCGCGGGCACCATCGCGCTCTACACCGCCCTGGCGCTGCTGCTCTACTGGCGCCCCGGGTTCACCGGCTGGGCGACGATCCTCGCCGGTTTCGTGACGATGACCCTCACCTACGGCTCGCTCGGCCTGCTGCTCGGCGTCCTGGTCAAGAACGACCTGGAGGGCTTCTTCCTCATCATCATGGGCGGCCTCACCGACACGTTCCTGCAGAACCCGCTCGGCAACCCGGCCGCCAACAAGCCGGTCCTGCAGTACTTCCCCTCCTTCGGGCCGATGCAGTTCTCCGTGGGCGGCTCCCTCGGCGACACCGTCCTGTGGCGCTACCTCGGCCTCGGTCTGATCTGGGCCGCCTCCTTCGCCGTCGTCGGCCTGATCGTGTTCCACTTCAGGACCCGGAGCCGCCGCCCCACGGGCTGACGGCCCCGGATCCCGGACGGACTACGGCGGCTACTGCGCCGGGGCGCCCTGGCCGGTCTGGTCGCGCTGACCCGATTGGCCGGACTGGCCGAGCCGCCGCAGCGACGCCACCAACTGGTCCACCTCGGCGGAGGTGTTGTACAGCGCGAACGAGGCACGGGCCGCGGACTCCAGGCCGTAGTGCGCGAGCGCGGGCTGCGCGCAGTGGTGGCCCGCGCGGACCGCGATCCCGTCCCGGTCTAGCCAGTCCGCGATCGACGCCGGATCGTGGCCCGCCATCGTGAAGGTCAGGACCGCGATCCGCTCGGCCGCCGACCCGATCACCTCCAGGCCCGGCACGGTCGCCATCGCCTGCATCGCGTACGCCATGAGCTCCTGCTCGTACGCCGCCACCGCGTTCTGGTCGAAGCCGCGCAGCCAGTCGATCGCCGCCAACAGGCCGACCACACCCGAGATGTGACCGGTCCCGGCCTCCATCATGTGCGGCATCGCCGCGAACGTCGTCCGCTCGAAGCTCACCGACTCGATCATGTTGCCGCCGCCCTGCCAGGGCCGCATCTCCGCCATGGCCTGCGGCGACGCGTACAGGGCGCCGATGCCCGTGGGAGCGAACAGCTTGTGCCCGGAGAAGGCGTAGAAGTCCGCGCCCAACTCCGTGACGTCCACCGGCATGTGGGCCACCGCCTGCGCGCCGTCCACCAGGACCTTCGCGCCGTAGCGGTGGGCGAGCGCCGTCATCTCGCGCACCGGCGGCACGGTGCCGAGCACGTTCGAGGCCTGGCTGATCACCACCATCTGGGTGCGCGCGGACAGCAGGTCGGCGTACTTGGCCTGGTCGATCTCACCGTCCGGGGTCAACGGCACGGGGACGACCCGGGCCCGCGTCTCCTCGGTGATCAACTGCCAGGGGACGATGTTCGAGTGGTGCTCGAGGACGGGCACGAGGATGTCGTCCCCCGGGCCGAGATGGGCCGGGCCCCAGCTCTGCGCCACCAGGTTGATCGCCTCGGTGGTGCCCCGCACGAACATGATCGTGTCGGGCGAGGGCGCGCCCAGGAACTGGGCGACCGCGTTGCGCCCCGCCTCGTACAGCTCCGTGGCCTCGCGCGCCATGGTGTGCGCGCCCCGGTGGATGTTGGAGTTGGCCGCGCTGTAGTACGCGCTGACGGCCTCGATCACCTGCCGGGGCTTCTGTGTGGTCGCCCCGTTGTCGAGCCAGACGAGCGGATGCCCGTTGACGGTGCGGTGCAGGATCGGGACGTCCTTGCGGGCGGCCTCGGGCGAGAAGACGCCGGGGGCCGTCGTGGCCAGGCCGGAGAGGTCGGCCGGGGGTGCGGCGGGCACGCTCGTGGTGCCCGTGGGCGTCTGGGCGGGAGCCGCCGGTGCTTCCGCGGGAGCGGGTGCCACCGTCGGTGCTTCCGTGGGTACTTCGGCGGGGACGGAGGCGGCCCCCGGGACCTCCGCCGGGACGGTGGCCGCCGCGGGTACACCGGTCGTGGGCACCGCCGCAGTCGTGGCCGTGGTCGTCGTGGGAGTCGCCGGGATCCCGGCTGCCGAGGTGGCCGTCGGCGACGGCACCTGCTCAGGGGAACGCAGCAGCGCCCTGAGATCAGGAGTAGTCATGGTAGTTGTTCACCTCGACGTTCTGGAGCACCGCGATGGCGTCCTCGACGAGCACCGCCGTGTTGAAGTACGCCGTCATCAGGTACGAGCTGATGCCCTTCTGGTCGGTGCCCATGTTCCGCATGGACAGGCCGGGTTCGACCTCGTCGGCGACCTCCGCGGGCCGCAGCCCGACCACGCCCCGGTCGGCCTCGCCCATCCGCATGAGCAGGATCTCCGTGGTGCCGACGGCGGCGGCCGAGCCGTTGCCGCGCACGCCGTTGCTGAACGGCACCTTGTCCGACGGCAGGAGCGGCACCCCGCGCCAGGTCAGCAGCGGGCTGCCGAAGCGGCTGTCCGTCACCGGGGGCACACCCCGCCGCGTACATTCACGGCCGAACGCGGCGATGGCCTTCGGGTGCGCGAGGAAGAAGCTGGGCTGCTTCCACACCTTCGAGAGCAGCTCGTCCAGGTCGTCGGGGGTCGGCGAACCGGTGCGCGTCTGCACCCGCTGGCCCGCCGCCACACTGTTGAAGAGGCCGAACTCCGGGTGGTTGAGCAGCGCCGCCTCCTGCCGCTCGCGCAGCGCCTCGATGGTGAGCAGCGCCTGCTGGCGGGTCTGGTCGACGTCGCCGCTGTAGACGTCGTGGACGCGGGTGTGGACGCGCAGGATCGTCTGCGCGAGCGTCATGTGGTACTCGCGGGGCGCGTCCTCGTAGTCGACGTAGGTGGCCGGCAGGTCGGGCTCGCCGACGTGGCCGGAGGTGAGGTCGACCGGGACCTCGGCGCCGGGGCGGATGCCGTTGCCGGAGACGTACGCGGTCAGCGAGTTCTGGACCCGCTCGTCGCGGCCGGCGAGCGCCGCGAGGGCGCTGCGGTCGGCGCACAGGGCGGTACCGGGGGTGAGGGCCCGCACGCGGTACGGCGTCTGCTCCTCGCGGGTCCAGGCGCCGAGGTCGAAGAACTGGCCGTCGCCGATGACCTCGATCAGCTGTTCCTCGCCGTAGCGCCCCGTCACGCGCTTCTCGGCGCGGCCCTGCACGATGATCCACAGCCGCTCGGCGGGGTCGCCCTCCTGGGCGAGTACCTGCCCGGCCTCGAAGTGGACCTCGCTGAAGGCGCCCGCGAGTTCGGACAGGCAGGAGTCGTCGGCGTCCCGCAGATACGGCAGTTCGCGCAGGTCACCCGGTATGACGCGGGGGGAGCCGCCGTCGTTGTGGGTGCTGATGCGGTCGTCGCCGAGCACGAAGGTGCGGCGCCGGTTCACGCGGTACACACCGGACTTCAGGTCCACCCAGGGCAGGGCGCGCAGCAGATAGCGGGGGGTGGTGCCGCGCATCTGCGGCGCGGTCTTGGTGGTGGTCGCGAGTTGCCGTGCTGAATCCGGAGAGAGCGAAAGGCGATCGGTCACGGGAACCTCCTCGAAGACGGGCAGGGGCCGATCGTCTTCGGGGGGTTCCGTGACCACAAGGTGTAGCTTTTCAACTACTTTTGGCAATCGGCCGGAAATGACCGACCCGGGATCCGGGGGCGGGGATTCCGGCGCTCTACGACGGAGGCGTGGCCCGCGGTTCCGCCCCAAGTCGATTGCCCGCCCGTCATATGCGACTGGTTTTGCTCCCCTACGGGCAGTTCGTGACCCCCCAACGCCCCCTTATGCAAGGGCTTTCGAGGCCGTGAGGAAGGCGTGCCCGGATCAGATCGAGGCGTCGTCCCGCTGGTGGGGGATGAGCGCGGGAAGCTCGCCCTGTCGCACGGTCACCGTGCGCGTCGGCGCGGGGACGGGGATGCCCTCGGCGCGGTAGCGCCGGTGCAGCCGCTTGATGAACTCGTGCTTGATCCGGTACTGGTCGCTGAACTCGCCGACGCCCAGGATCACCGTGAAGCCGATCCGGGAGTCCCCGAACGTGTGGAAGCGGATGGCGGCCTCGTGGTCGGGGACGGCCCCGGTGATGTCCTTCATCACCTCGTCGACGACCTCGACGGTGACCTGCTCGACCCGGTCGAGGTCGGCGTCGTAGCCGACGCCCGCCTGCACCATGATCGACAGCTCCTGCTCGGGGCGGCTGTAGTTGGTCATGTTGGTGCCCGCGAGCTTGGCGTTGGGGATGATGACGAGGTTGTTGGAGAGGTTGCGCACGGAGGTGTTGCGCCAGTTGATGTCGACGACGTACCCCTCCTCGCCGCTGGTCAACTCGATGTAGTCGCCCGGCTGCACGGTCTTCGCGGCGAGGATGTGCACGCCCGCGAACAGGTTCGCGAGGGTGTCCTGGAGGGCGAGCGCGACCGCGAGACCACCCACGCCGAGGGCCGTGAGCAGCGGCGCGATGGACACGCCCAGCGTCTGCAGCACCACCAGACAGCCGATGGCGAGCACCACGACCCGGCTGATGTTCACGAATATGGTGGCCGAGCCGGCCACGCCGGAGCGCGACTGGGCGAGCGACTTGACGAGCCCCGCGACGATCCGGGCCGCGGTGACCGTGGCCGCGAGGATGAGCAGCGCCGACAGGACGAGGGTGACGGTACGTCCGGTACGCGGCGTCAGCGGCAGCGCCGCGGCCGCCGCGGCGAGCCCGCCCGCGATCGCCGCACACGGCACGAGCGCGCGGGCGGCGTCGACGATGACGTCGTCCCCGCCCCACCGGGTACGGCTGGCCCGCTCCCCGAGCCAGCGCAGCGTCGTCCGCAGCAGCAGGGCCGCGGCGAGCCCGCAGAACACCGCTATGCCGGCGATCGTCCAGTCGTGCAGAGTGAGGGCTCGGTCCATCAATACGCTCCCATGGTCGGCCGGTTCGCTCCCGTGCGCGATGACACGGCCGCCCATCCTGCCCTACTCGCCGCGGCCCTCCGCACCGGCCCCCACCTGCGATCTTCGTCCTCCCTTCACACTCTCACCCCACCAGCCGCAGCGCCCCCTCAGCCACCCCCACCCGCACGCTCTGTCCCCACCCCAGACCCAGCGCGTCGCCCTCCATGCCGTCGCCGAAGGCCACGAGGTGGTCCGACTCGACGGTGAGCCACAGGCGCTGCTCCTCGGTCAGCTCGCCGCGGACGAGCGAGGTGCCGGTCGTGGGGGACGGCCAGGCCTCCCGTACGAACCAGAGCAGGCGCGCCTCGTGCGGCTGCGGCGGGCGCGGGCCGTCCCCGGCCTGCCGCCGCAGCGACCCCAGCCAGCCGGTGGCGCCCGTGCCGGTGCCGACCACCACCCCGGAGGACGCCTGCGCCTCCGTGTCCGCGGGGGTGCCCGGTGCGGCGCCGGAGCTGAGGCGGTAGCGGGCCGTCTGGTGCCCGGCGGCGCCGACGTAGATCTCGTTGAGCGCGCACAGCCGCTGGCCGTCGTCGGTCACCGCCTCGACCATGGTGAGTTCGTCGGCCCCGGCCGCCCCCGCCGCCGCGTGCGGAAGGAGCTTCGCCGCGTCGGCCGCCCCGTGCCGCACCAGCACGCCGGGGTTGCGACCCGGCTCGGTGTCGACGCCCACGACGGGCTGGCCCGACAGGTACTTGGCGGCGTTGGCCACGAGCCCGTCCTGCCCCACCACGACCACCACGTCCTCGGGCCCGAACAGGAACCGGTCCAGGTCGGCCCGCTCCACCCGCGCGGTCCGCCACCTGAGCGGCACCGCGGCCGCCACGTCGGCGAGCGCCCGCTGCGCGCGTCGGTGCCGCCCGGCCACCTCGTCGATGTCCCGGCCGCGCGAGGACAGGAAGAACGCGGCCTGCCCGTGCGTGCCGTGCCGGGCGATCAACTCCTCGTACTCGGTGGTGCGGTGGACGAGGACGGCGCGCGGCGCGAGGCTCATGACCGCCGACCCCCGCCACCGCGCGCGTCGCGAGCGCCCCGCGTGCCCGGATCGCCCCCGGCACCCGCGCCCGCGCCCGCACCGGCCTCACTCGCACCCGTGCCTTCCTGGGCACCGGCACCAGCACCTGTGCCCGCCTCGGCCCCGGCCACCCCGACACCCCCACCGCGCCCCAGCCTCCCCAGCAGTCCCGTCACCACGTCCGGGGTGAGCGTCAGGCTCTCGATGCGCGGGACGTTCTCGGCGAGCCGGGTCGCCGCCAGGGCGTGCAGGGTCGTCGGGTCGGCGCTCGCGTGCGCCGTCAGCCAGGACCGCTGCGCGGCGGCACGCGCCTCGCCGACGGTGCGGGCCGCTTCGGCCTCGGCCCGGGCGAGCGCCACCGTGCGGGCGGCCTCGGCCTCGGTGCGTACGGCGTCGGCGGCGGCCTTCTCCTCGGCCTCGCGGCGCGCGTTGGTGCCGCGCCGTGCCACCAACTCCTCCTCCTGGCGGGCGAGTTCGATGCGGCTGGCCAGCTCGTTCTCGGCGATGGCGCGCTCGCGCTCGACGGCCACGGCCCGGCGCTCGAACGTGGCGCTGTCCGCGTCCTGCTGGATGCGCTCGCGTGCCGGGGTGCGCAGCGCGCGTTCCACCTCCGGCTCGGGCCGGATCGCCACGACGCGTACGGCGACGACCTCGATGCCGGTGGCGGGCAGCCGGGGCTCGGAGCCGAGCCCGGTGCGGACCCGCTCCCGTACCGCGGCGACGCCCTCCGCGAGGGCCTCCGAGAGCGGCATCCGGGCGAGGACGTCCAGGGCGTGCTGCTGGGCCGACTCGGTGAGCAGCGTGGACAGTTGCTCCAGGGGCGCGGACCGCCAGACCCCGGTGTCGGGGTCGACGGAGAAGTCCAGGCGGGCGGCGGCCGCCGCCGGGTCGCTGATCCGGTAGGTGACCGCGGCCTGGACGGTGACGTCCTGGAAGTCGGCGGTGCGCGCGTGGAAGGCGACCGCCAACTCCCGGTCGTCGACGGGTATCTCGGACAGCGCGGCGCTCAGCGGCCGGAACCAGAAGCTCAGCCCGGGCCCGTCGTGGGCGAGCTTGCCGTTCTTGTGGTGGCGGATGTGGGCGGTCGGCGCGGACCGCAGATGACGCAGGCCCAGGCGCCGGGTGATGTCGGCCATGGTGGAACCCCTCCCGTTTTTCGTCACCTCGACGATATTGGTTCGACTTGCTTATCGTCAAGGCGACTAAAAGGGAGGTGGGGGCTCTTGGCCCTGCCCTGCCTACCGTTTCCGTGCCACCCCCGCGTACAACGGCACCTCCGTCCCGTCCCGCACCTCCGCCACGCCGAGCTCCGGGCGCCAGTCCGGCGGCCACACCAGCCCCGGCTCCAGGAGGTCGAAGCCCTCGAAGAGGCGCAGCACCTCTTCCCGGGAGCGGGGGACCAGCGTGACGCCGCCCGCCTTGTACATCTGCACGGCGCGGTCGGTGCGTTCGGGGATCCAGTCGCCCGCCATCTGTGAGAGGACCAGATGGCTGCCCGGGGCTAGGGCGCCGACGAGGCGGGCGACGATCTCCCGGGCCCCGTCCTCGTCGCTGACGAAGTGCAGGAGGGCGATCAGGGAGAGCGCGATCGGCTCGTCGAAGTCCAGGACGGACGCGGCGAGGTCCAGGATCCGGTCGGGCTCGCGGACGTCCGCCTGGAGGAAGGTGCTCGCGCCCGTCGCGGACCCGGCCATCAGGGGCTCGGCGTGCGCAAGGACGATCGGGTCGTTGTCCACGTACACGACGCGCGCGTCGGGTGCGGCGGACTGTGCGACGCGGTGCAGGTTCGGCTCCGTCGGTATGCCGCTGCCGAGGTCGAGGAACTGGCGTATTCCGGCCGTACCCGCGAGGTGGCGGGTGGCGCGCTGCATGAACCAACGGTTGTGCTGGGCGCAGTACTTGGTGCTGGCGTCCAGGGCGACGAGCTGCTGTCCCAGCTCCGCGTCCGCCGCGTAGTGGTCCGTCCCGCCGAGGAACCAGTCGTAGACACGGGCGGGGTGCGGGGTTCCGGTGTCGAGGCCTTCGGCGGCGGGCGGGACTGCGGTCACGGGGCAACTCCTCGGGCGGGAACGGTGGTTCGGGCCGCGCGGGCCCGGCCAGGAGACGGTAGCGGCAAGCGCCCGTGACCGTGCCGGCGCGGACCGCGAGGGTCCGGTGACCGTTCGGGCAACGGGCCGTGCCCGCGCGGGCGATGAGCCCGTGGCCGTACGGGAATCGGCCGTGCGCGAGGTCTTCCCGAGGGCCGCGCTTTATGAAACTGTCCTACCAAATCTTGACGGGAGCTCTGCCACGGCCCTTCACTGGGGCTGATTCCGGGCTCGCTCACCATTTCTTCCGGGGTGCAGAACTGATGCGAAAACGGACGCGCGGCCATGATCTGGCCGCTCTGCGCCGACTCAACACCACCGTCGTCCTGCGCGCCCTGCACCGCCGCAGCCCCCAGACCCTCGCCGAACTCGCCGCGGGCACCGGCCTGTCCCGGCCCACCGTGGACGCGGCCCTGGAGGAGCTCGCCGCGCAGGGGTGGGTCACCGAGGCCGACGCGGGGGAGCGGGTGCGGGGGCGCCCGGCGCGGCGGTTCCGGTTCCGGGGCGAGTCCGGGTACGTGCTCGGGGCCGACATCGGGCTGCACAAGATGGTGCTGCTCCTCGCCGACCTCGGCGGCAACGTCATCGCCGCCGAACGCGCCGACATCGAACCGGAGTTGGGCGGCGGCCCGCGCCTCGCCCTCCTCCAGAACAGCCTCGACGCCTTCCTCGACGCCCACACCGTACGCCGCGACCTGGTGCTCGCCCGCTGCGTCGGCGTGCCCGGCGTGGTGGACGCGAGCGGCCACGTCACCTCCGTCGTGGTGCCCGAGTGGTCCGGAGTCGACCTCGGCCGTCTCCTCGCCGACGGCGAGAGCGGCCACACGCTCGTCGAGAACGACGTGAACCTCGCCGTGCTCGCCGAGCGCTGGCAGGGCGCCGCGACCCTCGCCGGGGACGTGGTCTGCGTCCTGACCGGACACCGCGTCGCCTGCAGCCTCACCATCGGCGGGCAGCTGCACCGCGGCGGCCGGGGCGGCGCGGGCGAAATGGGCCTGCTTCCGCTGCTCGGCATGGACAGCGCCCACGAGGCCCTCGCCTGGAAGGACGGGCTGCGCGACGGCGAGTCCGAGGTGGCCGCGCTCGCCCGCGCGGCCGACGCCGCGGACCCGCGCGCGCTCGACGCCATAGCGGACTTCGCCGACCGCATCACCCCCGGCATCGCCGCCCTCGCCCTCGCCCTCGACCCCGAACTCGTCGTCCTCACCGGCGGCGCCACCCCCCTCGGCGCCCACCTCGTGCCGCTCCTGGAGGAGCGGCTGCGGCCCCTGACGCTGCACGTGCCGCGGATCGCGCTGAGTTCCCTCGGCGAGCGCGGCGTCGCCCTCGGCGCGGTGCGCAAGGCCCTCGACCGCGTCGAGGAGGAACTGCTGGCCGACCCGGTCGGCTGACCGCCCGCCGCCCCACCGGCGCCCGCGCCGGGTCCGGCACCCCCACCCACCCCCAACGGAAGCGGAGGCGCGTGATGCGCAGGAGGACCCTCCTCTGCTCAGGCCTGGCCGCGGCGTCGGCACCGGTGCTCGCCGCCTGCTCGGACGAGGGCGGCAGCGCCGACGGCGGCGGCCGCACCACCGTCTCGTACGGCATGTGGGACCCCGCCCAGGTCCCGGGCATGAAGAAGATCATCGCGGCGTTCGAGGAGCAGCACCCGGACATCTCCGTGCGCATCGAGCTGACCCCGTGGGCGAGCTACTGGACCACCCTGAAGACCTCGATGCGCGGCGGCACCGCCCCCGACGTGTTCTGGATGAACGCCGTCAACTTCCAGCTGTACGCGGCCCACGACGTCCTGGAGCCCTTGTCCGAGCACATCGGCAACGACCGGACCCCGGTCGACCGCCACCCCGAGCAGCTCGTGCGGCTCTACTCCTACGACGGCGTCCAGTACGGCTTGCCGAAGGACTTCGACACCATCGGCCTCTGGTACAACAAGGCGCTCTTCGACAAGGCGGGCATCAAGTACCCCGACACCACCTGGACCTGGGACGACATGCGGGACGCCGCCGCCGAACTCACCGATCCGCGCGAGCGCGTGCACGGCTTCTGCTCCGAGATGCAGCGCCAGATCGTCCTCTACCCGGCCATCCACGCCGCGGGCGGCTACGTCCTGCGCGACGGGCACTCCGGCTTCGGCGACGAGCGGTCCGTCGAGGGCCTGCGGTTCCTCACCGACATGATCGACCGCGGCTGGTCGCCGCCCCAGTCCGCCATGGTGGAGAACATCGCGCGGGTGCGCTTCTGGTCCGAGAAGGTGGCCATGGTGCACGACCTGTCGGCGATGGCCGGGCAGATGTACGCGGTGCCCGCCCTGAAGGATCACGCCGGAGTCACCGTGCTGCCCAAGGGCCGCGAGCGGACCACGATCATCCACGGCCTGGCCAACGTGATCTCCGCCAAGAGCGACAAGAAGGCCGCCGCCTGGAAGTTCGTGCACTTCATGGCGGGCCGCCGGGCCGCCGAGATCCAGGCGGCGTCGGGCGTCACCATCTCCAGCTACGCGGGCACCCAGGACGCCTGGCTGAAGTCGATGCCGGAGTTCGACCTCAAGCACTTCATCGACATGGAGAAGTACGGCGTGCCGTACCCGAGCTCGAAGAACACGGCCGTCTGGGAGAACCTCCAATATCCGCTCCTCGGCGCCGCGTTCAGCGGCAAGGGCGGCATCGAGGACGCCGCCCGCACGCTCGGGAAGCAGATGGACCGGGCCCTGAAGGAGGAGCGGAGCTGATGAGTCTCTTTCCCGCCACGGCGGCCGCGAAGGCGGCCGGACGCCGGTCGCCGAAGTCCGCGGCCCGGCCCGGCTCGCGCGGACAGCGGGCCGCGTACGGATTCATCGCGCCGCTCGGCATCGGCTTCGCCGTCTTCTACTTCTGGCCGATGATCCAGACCTTCTACTTCAGCTTCACCGAGTTCGGCCCCTTCGGCGGCCACACCTGGACCGGCACCGACAACTACGCGCGCGTGCTGCGGGACGTCACCGTCTGGCAGGCCCTCGGCAACACCCTCATCTACTGCGGCATCGGGCTGCTCGCACTGCCCCTCGCCATCGCCGTGGCCGCGCTCCTCAACCGGCGCGGGCTGCGCGGCGTCGCCGTCTACCGCGCCCTGTACTTCGTGCCGTTCGTGACGCTGCCCGTCGCCGTCGGCCTGGTCTGGAACTGGCTGTACAACGGCGACTTCGGCCTGCTGAACGAGATCCTCGGATGGTTCGGCGTCGACCGGCACTACTGGGTCTCCGACCCCTCGACGGCCGTGCTCGCCATCGGCGCCGTCATGGTCTGGTCCACCACCGGCTATTACTTGATCATCTTCATGGCGGGCATCAAGGCGATCCCGCAGGACTACTACGAGGCCGCCGAGCTGGACGGGGCCGGGCCGCTGCGCCGCTTCTTCACCATCACCCTGCCGCTGCTCAGCCCCACGCTGTTCTTCGCCTCCGTCATCTGCATGATCCAGTCCCTGCAGACCTTCGACCTGATCTACATCATGATGGGCGAGAAGAACCCCGCGGTCGGCGACACCCAGTCGGTCGTCGGCCTCTTCTACAAGTGGGCGTTCATCGAGAACGCCCAGGGCGCCGCGGCCGCCCTCGCCTTCCTGCTGATGCTGCTCATCGCGGGCCTCACCTATCTGCAGTTCCGGCTCCAGCGGAAGTGGGTGCACTATGGCTGACACCGAGATCACCGGAGCGCGGACGGCGGGCACGCGGACCGCCGTCGCGGAGGCGGCGGTGCCGCGACCCCGACGGCGTGTCGACTACGGCTCCCTGGCGACCCACTTGGTGCTCTCGCTCGGCGCCGTCGTGATGGTCTTCCCGTTCCTCTGGCAGGCCCTCACCGCGCTCAAGTCGCTCGCCGAGGTCTCCCGGGTGCCGCCCACGTTCCTGCCCGACGACTGGAACTGGTCGAGCTTCGACGAGGTCTTCACCGCGCTGCCGTTCCGCGAGATGCTCACCAACAGCGCCCTCGCCACCGCGGGGCGCACCGCGGGCCAGCTCGTGTTCTGCTCCCTCGCCGCCTACGCCTTCGCGCGCATGCGATTCCGCGGCCGCGACGTGCTGTTCGGGCTCTTCCTCTCCGTCCTGATGGTGCCGAGCTCACTGCTCGTGCTGCCGCAGTACGACATCATCCAGCAGTTCGGGCTGCTCAACTCCACGCCCGCGCTGTTCCTCCCCGGCATGTTCAGCGCCTTCGGCACCTTCCTGCTGCGGCAGGCGTTCCTCGCGCTCCCCAAGGAGCTGGAGGAGGCCGCGCGCATCGACGGCGCGGGCTCCTTCCGCATCTTCTGGTCGATCATGCTGCCGCTGATCCGGCCCGCGCTCGCCGCGCTCGCCGTCATCACCGCCATGACCGCGTGGAACGACCTGCTGTGGCCCCTCATCGTGAACACCGACCCCGAGACCATGCCGATCAGCGCGGGCCTGACCTCCCTCGAAGGCCAGTACGAGACCAACTACCCCGTGATGATGGCCGGTTCGCTGATCGCGAGCCTGCCGATGCTGCTCGTCTACGTCTTCCTCCAGCGCCACTTCGTACAGAGCGTCGCCTTCACGGGCTCCAAGGGCTGACGGCACACCGACGCACAGAGAAAGGCCAGATCCTCCATGCCACCGCTTCACATCGGCCTGCTCGGCGCGGGCGGCATCGCCCGCGCGCATCTGCCCGGCTGGCTGGAACTGGGCGCGCGGGTCAGCGTCCACACCCAGGACGGCTCCGCGGACAAGCTCGCCGCCGAGTACGCGGCGCGCGGCCACGACGTCACCGCCGTGCCCACGCTCGACGAACTCCTCGCCGACTGCCGCGCCGTCGACATCTGCACCCCCACCCCCACCCACAAGGACCTCGCCCTCGCCGCGATCGCCGCGGGCCGCCACGTCGTCTGCGAGAAGCCGCTCGCGCTGACCGTCGACGACGCCGAGGACATCGCGGCCGCCGCCGACACCGCGGGCGTACACCTCCACCCGGCGCACGTGGTGCGCTACTTCCCCGCGTACGCGACCATGCGCGACGCCGTCGTACGCGGTGAGCTCGGCGCCCTCGCCGTGCTCCGCCTCACCCGGGGCGGGGCGCGGCCGCAGTGGGCGCCCTGGTTCGCCGACCCCGCCCAGTCCGGCGGCGTGATCATGGACCTGATGGTGCACGACATCGACATCGCCCGCTGGGTCGCGGGCGACGTGGTGCGCGTGCACGCCCGGACCCGCGGCGTCGAGCACGCCACCGGCGCACCGGCCGGCGTCGTCACCGCCACCGCCGTCCTCACCCATGCCTCCGGCGCCGTCAGCCACGTCAGCGGCCTGTGGGGGCTGCCCGACCAGCAGTTCCGCACGACGTTCCGGATCGCGGGCGCCGACGGGCTGCTGCGCCACGACTCCACCGCCGTGCCCGGCTTCCGCATCACCGCGCAGGGCGAGCGCGCCGCCAACGAGGGCATCCCGTCGAGCCCCATGACGGAGAGCCCTTACCTCACCGAACTCCGCGAGTTCGCCGCGTCCTGGGACGACCCGGGAATCCGGCCGCGGGTGAGCGCCCGCGACGGCATCGAGGCGGTGCGGGTCGCGCGCGCGGCGGTGGAGTCGAGCCGCACGGGCCGCGCCGTCGAACTGACCACCGCCCCCGTCCCAGGGCCCGGGAACGCCCCCGCACCGAGCGCCGGGACCATCGCGAACGAGGAGTACGCCCGATGAAGGTCGCCGTCCTGTCGTTCGCCCACGTCCACGCGGCGGCCTATCTGACCCTGCTCCGTGACCTGCCCGGCGTGGAGGTCATCGGCAGCGACCCCGACACGGAGCTCGCCGCGCCCGGCGAGACCCGGGGCCGCGCGTTCGCCGAGCAGCACGGCGTCCCGTACGCGGACACGTACGAGGACGTCTTCGCCTGGGGTCCCGACGCCGTGATCGTCTGCGCCGAGAACGCCCGGCACCGCCCGCTGGTCGAGCTGGCCGCCGCGCGCCGCGTCGACGTCCTGTGCGAGAAGCCGCTCGCGACCACCGTCGCGGACGGCGCGGCGATGGTCGCCGCCTGCCGGGCGGCCGGGGTGCGGCTCGCGGTCGCCTTCCCGGTGCGGTTCAGCCCGGCGTACGCGGCCGTCAAACGGGCCGTGGCCGCCGGCGACACCGGCCGCGTCCTGACCGTGTCCGGCGCCAACAACGGCCATATGCCGACCCGCGCCCGCCGCTGGTTCGCCGACCCCGAACTCGCGGGCGGTGGCGCCCTGATGGACCACACCGTCCACATCGCCGACCTCCTCGACGACCTGTTCGCCGCCCGCGCGGTGGAGGTCTACGCGCAGACCAACAACCTCCTGTACGAGGGCGAGGTGACCGCCGAGACCAGCGGTCTGGTCACCGTGGAGTACGACAACGGCACCGTCGCCACCATCGACTGCTCCTGGTCCCACCCCCGCTCCCACCCCGCCTGGGGCGGCCTGGAGATGACCCTCGTCGGCGAGCACGCCACGCTGGAGATGGACGCCTTCGACCAGAAGGTGCACGGCCACAGCGAACGCCACGGCCGCGCCCTGGAACTCCCCTTCGGCGTCGACCTGGACGCGGCGATGCTGCGCGCCTTCCTGTACGGCCCCGGTCCCGACGGCATGGACGTCGCGGACGGCGAGGGCGGTCTGCGCACGCTGCGCATCGTCGAGGCGGGGTACGCGTCGGCGCGGACGGGGGTGCCGGTGGCCGTCGACTGAGGCAGGCCGCGCGGCGCGCCGGATGCCAGGGCCTGCCCGGCGTTGCGGGGCGCCGCGCCGGACCGGGCCTAGGGCCTGTCCGGCGGATCTTCGCGGGCCCGCGACGCCTGGCACGCACTCTCGCCGCACGCCCGAATCACCCAAGTACGTCCAGTACGAGGGCGATCCG
>NZ_JBHXTE010000029.1:0-130698 GCF_042677545.1 Streptomyces sp. NPDC127108
GGTCCCACCCCGCACCGGGCGCCGTCGGCGTCCCCGGTTCACGGCCCCGGACTCACATCCCGGGATCGCAGCAGCCGTCCCGCCGCATGAGGCGTCCCACCTGCAGCCAGTCGGGGCCTTCGTGGGCGTGCCGGGTCGCCTTCGGGAAGGCGGACACGAGGTCGTCGGTCTCGTACGGAGTGCCGCCGCGCAGCACCGCCACGGTCCGCACCAGCGACGCGAAGTCCGTGAACGGGTCGCCGTCCACGACCGTCAGGTCGGCGACCTTCCCCGCCTCGACGGTGCCGAGGTCGTCCGCGACGCCGAACAGCCGCGCGGGAAGGACCGTCACGGTGCGCAGCGCCTCGACCGGGGAGAGGCCGCCACGGTGCAGGGCGCGCAGGCCCAGGTGCAGCGACAGGCCGATCGGGACGAGGGGCTGGTCGGTGCCGAGGGCGACGAGGCCACCTGCGGCGAGGATGCGCCGGTAGATGTCCGTCTCCCTGCGCAGGGTGGCCAGTTGGGCGGCCGTCGGCGGGGTGCCCGCACCCTTCACGACCGCCGCCGCGTCCCACGGCGCCATCACCGCGGTGACCCGGGGGTCGTCGGCGAGACCGGGGTCCGCGCCGAGGAGCGGCGCCGAGGTGAACGGCGTCGCGATCATCGCGAACCGCGCTCCCCGCGCGCTGTAGATCTCCGTGACGTCGTCATAGGAGTACCCGGAAGCCGTGGTGGCGTGCCCGAACTCGGCGCGCTGGGTCGCCTGCAGATGGGTCGTCAGGTCCTGCCCGGACTGGATGCCGGGTGACAGGAAGTGGCTGCCCGAACGCACGCCCAGGCGCTCGTGCGCGAAGTGGGCGGCCTCCTCCATCACCCAACTGGGCGCGCGTACATAGGTCTTGACGAAGTCCCAGTCGAGCTGCGCGGCCCGCTCCAGGGAGCGGCGCAGGCCCGCGCGGGTGCGGTGGGCGCGGCCCATGCTGTACGCGACGCGCCCGCCGTCGAGGAGTTCACCGGTGGTCAGCAGGCGGGGCCCGGCGAGCTGTCCGGTGGCGACCGCCTCGCGGATGCGCGCCTGTTCGTAGGCGAAGCCGCCGAGCGAGACGGCCGTGGTGATCCCGTACGTGAGCTGGCCGGCGGTCTGGCGGCCGCCGTAGGTGCTCTGCCACGGATGGGTGTGGGTGTCCCACAGGCCCGGCAGGACGGTGCGGTCCGAGGCGTCGACGCGGCGGAGGGCGCCCGTGCGGGAGGCGCGGTGCGGTTCGACGGCGGTGACGCGCCCGCCGCGTACGACGATGTCGACGTCCTCGCGGACCGTGTCGCCGGTGCCGTCCCACAGCCGTCCGGCGTGCACGACGGTGTCGGCGGGTGCGGGCCTGCGCTGGTCGAGCGGGACGCGCACGGTGCGGGTGTGGCCGCCGTCGACACCGATGAGGCGCAGCTTGGCGCCCGACAGGTAGAGGAGCGTCTTGGAGTCGCCCGACCAGGTGGGGTGGTCGGCGGGTTCGGTGGTGAGGGTGCGCAGCTCGCCGCGCGGGCTGCCGTCGGGGGCGACGGGCAGCAGGCACAGCGCGGACTCGACGATCACCGCCATCCAGCGGCCGTCGGGCGACCAGACGGGCCCGGAGTCGTACCGGTCGGCGACGGAGGTGTGGGGCGCGACGGGGTGCAGGCGGGCGGTTCCCGTGGTGGCGTCGACGACCCGGATGAGGTTGTAGCCCTCGCGGAAGCGGAGGTTGAGTCGGTTGCGGTCGCACAGGGCGAGCAGGCGGCCGTCCGGCGACCAGCTCGGCCGCCCGGGGATTCCGCCGCCCCCGAGGGGGTCGGCGACGACGCGTTCGGTGCCCGTGTCCAGGTCCCGTACGACGAGCCTGCCCGTCGTGTCGAGGCAGGCGAGCCGCTTGCCGTCGGGCGAGAGCGCGGGGTGCACGCGGCCGCCCGTCGCCAGTGCGGTCTCCTTGCCGGTGGCCAGGTCCCGCCGGTAGACGCCGAGGAGCCCGTCGCGGTCGTCGGCGTACACCAGGGAGCGTCCGTCCCGCGCCCACGTCGGGCCGAGGAGATAGCGCGTGGGCTCCGCCCTCCGCAGCCGCTTCGGCGCCCGGCCGCCCTTCGCGTCCGCGAGCCACAGCGAATTGAGGGCCGCGAAGGCGACCTTGCGGCCGTCCGGCGAGAGCGCGGGCAGATGGACGCCCCGCACGGGCCGCACCCGCTCGTCCGCGAGCCCGAGGTCGTACTCCTTGACCCGGTAGCGCGGCCGGTCCACACGCAGCACGCCGTCGAACGGAATCGCCTCCGCCGTGCCCGGTGCTTCCGGGCGTACGAGGGTGAAGCGCCCTTCGACGGTCAGGAGCAGCCGGCCGTCCTTCGTCCAGCGCGGCGGTACGGGCGCGATGTCGCCGGTGACGTCCACGCGCTTGCCGTCGACGACGAGCGCGCAGGACGCGGCGGGCGACGCGGTGGTGCGCAGATAGGCGAGGCGACGGCCGTCCGTGCTCAGGGCGGGCGTCATGACCTGGGCGTTCTCGGTCTCGGTGTGCTCCACGACGACGGGGCCCTCCCCGTCGGCAGGGACGGTGGCGACGGTCCGTGCCTCCAGGGTCAGGCCGGTGGCCGAAGTGACCCCCTTCGCCCGGACGAACAGGATCCGCTTCCCGTCCGGCGACCAGGCCGGGTCGAAGTCCTCCCAGGGACCGTCCTGCAGCGGGCCGCCCTGCCCCGGCACCCCGGTGACGCGGGACAGCTCGCCGCTGCGCAGATCGAGGACGTGGATGCGGTACGGGCTGCCCGCGACCGGGTCGCCGCCGCGTTCGGACGCGAAGGCGAGCCGCGTACCGTCGGGCGACCAGGCGGGGCCGCGGTCGTCCCAGGGGCCCTCGGTGCGCTGCCGGACCTCCGAGCCGTCGGGACGCATGGTCCAGATGTGGAAGCCGCCGCCCTGGAAGGCGCAGAACGCGATGAGTTCGCCGTCCGGCGCGTACACCGGCCGGTTGGGTTCCAGGCCGGGCGGGGTGAGCTGTTCCGCCTTGCCGCCGCCGCGCGGCTGGGACCACAGGACGTGCTGCACCTCGGCGACCAGCCGGTCCCCGGTGGGCGAGAGCGTCGCCGAGCCGTTGGTGGCCCGTCTGAACGACAGGGGCACACCGGCGGATTCGCGCGCCGCGGCGGGCCCGGCGCCCGCCACCCCGACGGCACCGGCGGCCCCGGCCACGCCTGCGGCGACCAGCAGTTGACGGCGTGACAGTTGAGAGGAACGAGGAGGAGGGAGGGGGGTGTGGTTCCTGTCGCGATCCATGCGAGGAACACTCGCGCACCGCGCTGCGCTGAGCAACACCGCCTGCGCGGGGGGTCACGGGTGTCACTGGGGTGGCGGGCATGGGGCGTCCCGGCGGTGCCCCCGCACGGGCGCCCCGGTATCCCCGACTCCCCGGTGTCCCGGTGTCCCGGTGTCCCCGGCTCTCCGGCTCTCCGGCTCTCCGGCTCTCCGGCTCTCCGGCTCTCCGGCTCTCCGGCGAATATGCGCTGGAGGCCCTGTCCGGCGGGTGCCACGATCGACGCCATGTGCACCTCCCCCGACCCACTGTCGCCCACGGCCTCACCCTCGCCGTCCGTGGTGCGCGCCCTCATCGGCCAGTTGCTGCCAAAGGAACCCGACCTGCGGGTGGAACCCGTCGACGAGGGCGGCGAGCACTCCACCTGGTGGGTCGGCGAGCGGTACGTCCTGCGGCTCACGCTGGACGAGGACGCGGCCGTGCGGCAGCGGCGGGAGGTCGCGCTCCGGGCGGCGATCCAGGCGTACGTGCCGGTCGCCGTGCCGGTGAGCGTCGCGGCCGGCGACTGGGCGCCGGGGCTCGCCTGCACCGTCGACTCCCGGCTGCCGGGGGACTCGGCGGAGCGGCGGCCCGTGGGGCGGGAAGGCGAGCACGACCTGGCCGGGATGCTGCGGGGCCTGCGCGCCCTGCCCCCGGGCAGGGCGTCGGCACTGGGACTCCCCCGGCAGGAGCCGCGAGCGCTGGACGCGCTGCGGCGCTCCGCCGAGGAGGCGCTGGCCCGCCTTGCCGCGTACGGCGAGGCGCCCGCCGCACACGTGCCGCCGCACGGGCCCGCCGCCACGGCGCGCCCCGCGCCCGCCGTCGTACTCCACAACGACCTCAAGGGCGAGCATCTGCTGGTGAGTTCCACGGGCCGGGTCAGCGGCGTGCTCGACTGGGCGGACGCCGTCGTGGGCGATCCGGCCGAGGACGTGGCCGGGCTCGCCCTGTCCATCGGCACCCCGGCGACCGAGCGGGTGGCCGTCGCGGCCGGTCTGGCGCCGGAGGTGTTCCGGCGCGGGGTGCTCCTGGCGCGCTGCGACACCGCGATCCGGCTCGCCCACCGCCTCGACGGCCGTGACGACAGCCCGCTGCCTCTGCTGCGCGCGCAGGTGGAGCGGGCCTGGGCGGGCTGAGGGCGGGGATTCGTGGCCCGGGTCGGGCGGGGCTTTCGTGCTTTGGGCCCGGGTCGGGCGGGGCGTTCGCGCTTTGGGTCCGGGTCGGGCGGGGCTTCCGCGTCTCGGGTCCCGGGCGGACGGGGCCGGCGCGCTCGCCGCCGCCGGAGCGACCCATGTCGTCGTCAGCTCCCGCCCCACCCGCACCCTGCGCAGCACCCGCACCGGAAGCCTTCTGCAACCCCCTGCACCCAGGGGCACAACTCCCATTCCACCCTAGGGATTTCCCTAGGTGCCGCACCGACGCGGCGCCCATCGCGCCGCTTCTACTCTGGACGGCGTCGCCATGCGTCACGGCTCACGCCCTGGGCCGGTCCCTGGGGAGGCGTTGTGCGCTATGTCATCGAGGTGTACCGCGAGCACGACGGTGTGTGCGGAAGCGTCGCCGTCGAGAGCTGCGGCAGTCCGCGGCCCTTCCACGGCTGGCTCGAACTCCTCTCGCTGCTCGAACCGCCGCTGCCGGAGGGTGCGGGGCTGGACGCCCCGCCGTATCAGGAGGCGCCGGATGCCGGGCGGACCGCTCCGCGCCAGGAGCCGCCGGGTGGCGGCCTGACCGCTCTGTAGCGGACAGGCAGCCCGGACAGACGTCTCTGTAGCGGACAAGCCCGGACGGACGTCCCGGACGGACGTCCCGAACAGGCGGCCCGCACGGCCGAGCCTGGCCGGTCCTCGACCACGTAAGTCGGAATTCGCCTTGTGCGGAGCGCCGGTCGCCCACCATCGTGGTGTTCTGGCCATGCGCCCGGCACGGGTCACCGTTTCTCTCTGGTCACCCGCGGCCGGTGCCGATGCGCGGGGGCGGTGATGACGACCGAGGGCACAGCGCACGACCTCTTCCACGCCCCGCCGCCCGGCGACGCGTTCTGTGGTCGCACCCGTGAACTGGCCGCGCTCCAGCAGGACTTCGCCGACGTCTGCGCGGGCTCGCCGCGGCTGGTGCTGCTCGAAGGGCCCGGCGGCATCGGCAAGACGGCCCTGGTGCGCCGGTTCCTCGACTCGGTGCACGGCACCTGCGTGCTGCACGCGAGCGGCGAGGAGAACGAGAGCGCGCTGCCGTGCGGGGTGCTCGCCCAGCTCGTCGGGCAGAGCCCGCTGCCGGTGCCGGAGACCCTGGCCGGACTCGTCCGCGTACCGCAGTCGCTGCACGCCAACCTGCCGCCGCTCGCGGCCGGGTTCGGGCTCCTTGACCTGCTGAGCGAGGTGCAGGGCAAGGGCCCTGTCATCCTGGTCGTGGACGACGCGCACTGGGCGGACCCGGAGTCCCTGAACGCGCTGACGTTCGCGCTGCGGCGGCTGCGCCACGACCGGGTCCTCGCGATCGTCGCGCTGCGCGACCCGCAGGTTCCCGAACTGCCCGACGGACTGCGCCGCCTCCTCACCGACGCCCCCACGCGCCGCCTCGTCCTCGACGGCCTCAGCCCCGGCGAGCTGGCGGCGCTCAGCGTGCGCCTGGGCTCCGCGCGCCTTCCGCACTCGGCGTCCCAGCGGCTGCACTCCCACACCCACGGCAATCCGCTGCACGCCCGCGCGCTGCTCGGCCAGGTGCCGCCCGACGTCCTGCTCGACGTGGCGACGCCGCTGCCCGCGCCCCGGTCGTACGCCATGCTGGTGCTCGCCAACCTCGCCGACTGCGGGGCGGCCACCCAGCGCCTGGTGCAGGCGGTGAGCGTGCTCGGGCTCTCCTGCCGACTGCGCACCGCCGCCCGGCTCGCGCGGGTCGCCCAGCCGCTGCCCGCGCTCGAACGAGCCGTGAAGTCAGGGCTTTTGCGCGAGACGCCCGCCGGAGTGGCCCCTGAGGTCGCCTTCCCGCACCCGCTGGTGCACGCGGCGGTCTACCAGGACATCGGGCCCGCCCAGCGCGCCGCCCTGCACACGCGGGCCGCGGAGCTGGTCGACGACGAGTACACCAAGCTGCGTCACCGGGTCCTCGCCGCCACCGGACCCGACGAGCAGCTCGCCGACGCCCTCGCGACCTGCGCGCGCCGCGAGGCCGCAACCGGCCAGTGGTCCGTCGCGGGCACGCACTTGCGGCACGCCTCGCGCGTCGCGACGAGCCCCCGGGAGCGGGACCGGCTCGCCGTCGAGGCCGTCGAGGCACTCCTGCTCGACGGCCGGGTGCAGGAGGCAGCCGAGCTGGCCAACGGCGTGCCCGACGGGGCCGATCCGGCGCTGCGCGGCTACGTACGCGGCTATGTGGCGCGCGTACAGGGGCGCACGGAGGCGGCCAGGACGCTGCTCGCGGACGCCTGGGAGCAGTGCGACCGCGATCGGGACCCCTGCCTCGCGGCCCGCGCGGCCGAGCAGTTGAGCTACGCGGCCGTGATGTGCGGCCGCGCCGCGGTGGCCGCGCAGTGGGCCGAGCGCGCGCAGCGCCTCTCCACCGCGCAGGGGCCGAGCCGCATGCTGCGCTTCAACCACCTCATCGCCCTCGGCCTCAGCGGTCGCGCCAAGGAAGGCATCGCGCTCGCCGCGGATCTGCCCGACCCCATGATCGTGCCGCTGAAGAGCATCGACCTGCTGCTCGCACGGGGGCAGTTGCGGCTCTGGTCGGACGATCTGCCGGGAGCGCGCCAGGACCTGCTCGGGGCCGTCGCCAACTGCCGTACGACAACGGTGCCGTTGCGGCTGCTCTCGGCGTCCGCGCTCGCCCAGACCCTGCACCGGCTCGGCGCGTGGGACGAGGCGCTGATCCACGCCGAGTCGTCCGCGTCGATCGCCGACGACACCGACCAGTCGTGGCTGAAGCCCGTCACGCACGGCGTCTCCGCGCAGATCCTGGCCGCGCGCGGCGCCTGGGAGCGCGCGTCGGACCATCTGCGGACCGCCCTCGACGTGCCGGGCGGCGCCGAGACACCCGTCGCGTGGGCGTACGCGGTGTGCGCGCGAGGGCACTTCGCGGACGCGCGCGGCGAGCCGCGGGAGGTCGTGGACGCGCTGCGTCCGCTGCTGCGGTTCGCCGAACAGGACGGCGTCAACGAGCCGGGCGTCGTCGACTGGCAGCCGCTGCTCGGCGACGCGCTGGTGCAGGTCGGTGAGCTGGCCGAGGCGGAGGCGGTGCTCGGGCCGTTCGAGGAGCGGGCGCGGGCCCGCGGCCGGCACGCGTCGCTCGCCGCGGCCGCGCGGGCCCGGGGCAATCTGGCCGCCGCGCGCCGCGACCCCAAGCGCGCGCAGGCGGCGTTCGCGCGGGCGCAGGACCACGCCGCGCAGGTCCCGGCGCCGTTCGGACGGGCACGGGTGGAGCTGGACCACGGCTCGTTCCTGCGCAGGATCGGCCGCCGGTCCCTGGCCATCGCGCAGTTGCAGGCCGCGTACACGACGATGACGGCGCTGGGCGCGGCTCCCTACCGGGCGCTGTGCCTGCGGGAGTTGAACGCCTGCGGACGGGCGGTGCCCGACCTCCCGGCGGACGGCCGGGAGCGGGACGCCGCCGCCGACGCCCTGGACGGGACGCTCACCCCGCAGGAGCTGGCCGTGGCCCGCCTCGCCGCCCAGGGCCTCACGAACCGTCAGATCGCCACGGCGCTCGCCCTGAGCGTCAAGACCATCGAATACCACCTGGGCCACACCTACGCGAAGCTCGGGATCACCTCGCGGATCGGCCTGGTCCAGCGGCTCGGGCCGCAGTCCTCGTCGCCGTCGGCGGGCTGAGGTGAACCGGGGTAATCCCCGGCACGGTCCCGGAGGCGCGCGCGGCGCCCCGCTCGTACGGTCGAGCCGGTAGGGCTAGGGCGAACGCGGGAGCCACTGGAGGTGGCCCGATGGTTTCCATCAGGTACGGGGCGGCCGGTGAGGAGCGGCCGACACTGCGGCTGCGGCTGCTCGGGGGATTCCTCCTCACCCGGGAGGCACCGGAACCCGCTTGCGGGAACCCGGACTGCACCGACGTGTGTCCGGACGACCCGGGCTGTCTCGACGCGCGTGCCGGTGAGCCGCTCGACGTGCCCGCGAGCGGCCGTCAGGTGCTCGCGCGGCTCGCGCTGTGCGGGGCGGCGACGCGCTCGGCGCTCGCGGGCACGCTGTGGCCCGACGTCACCGAGGCGCGGGCCCGCGCCAGCCTGCGCACCGCCGTATGGCGGCTCAACGGCGCGAGTTCGGCACTCACCGACGCCCACGACGGCGCCCTCTCGCTCAGCCGCCGGGTGCGCGTCGACATCCAGGACCTCACCGAGGTAGCGCACCAGGTCCTGTCCGGGGACGCCCTGTCGGCGGCGCGGGAACGCATGCGGACGGCCTACCAAGTACTGCTCCTGGGCCGCGAGTTGCTGCCCGGCTGGCAGCAGGACTGGGTGGCCTTCGAACGCGAGCGGCTGCACCAGCTGCGGCTGCACGCCCTGGAGGCGCTGTCGGCGCGGCTCGTGGCCCGGCGCCTGTACGCTCCCGCGCTGGAGGCCGCCCTGGAGAGCACCCGCGTCGACCCGCTGCGCGAGAGCGCCCACCGCGCGGTCGTGTCCGTGCACCTCGCCGAGCACAACCTCACGGAGGCGGTGCGGCAGTACGAGACGTTCCGCGAACTCCTCCTGAGGGAACTCGGCGTGGAGCCTTCCGGCCAGTTCTCGTCGATGCTGCGGCACGCGCTGGTCTGAGGCTGGGACACGCTCCGCTGTGGCGTTACGGTGGTACGCCCTCCTGGGGGCGGCCCCGCGGCACGCTCCGGAAACGCGAGGGCGCGACGGCGGTGCGGGGCGCCGGACAGGGCACCCACGGATGACGTGACGCCGCGGTGACGCCCCTACCGGCACGATGGGGCGTGCCCCGTCCAGGATGCGGGGAGAAGGGGGATCTCCCCTGGTTGAGCGACGCGCCGGCCGTCACGGCCACCACCTGGGTGGTCGCTCATGCCCTGGACGGGGTGCCCAAGTCCCGCGGTAGGCCACGACACGGCCGACCGTGGGCACCAGCCTCTCCCCGCGCGCACTCGCGGCCCACCGGCCGTCGCGCTCACCCCCACAGCTGCCTGCGGGTACCTGCCTTCGGGCGACCACGCACCTGCCTTCGCCCACACAGACGACCACCGACGAAGCCCCCACCCTTGCCAGAGGGGGAATCCCTCACCCACGCCAGAGGGGCCGGGCTCCCCCGAGCCGCCCGGCCCCTCCACTCCCCCCGGCCCCGGAGCCGGACCCCGCTGCCCGACCCGGCCCGGCCCCGCCCCCGGACCCCGCCCCCCGGCTCAGCCCTCCCCCGCCTCCCGCAACCGCTCGATCGCCCGCTCCACCGGCCGGTGCGGCAGGCCCGTCCTGCGGCACAGCTCGCCCTGCGGGACGTCCCGCAGGACCTCCTCGACGGGCTTGTCGGCGAGGGCCGCGATCTCGCGTACGTAGGCCTCGACGCGGCTCACCGGGTCGTCCGCCGGGGGCCCGGCCGCGGGCGCCGTGAGGCCGCCGCGTGCCCCCGACGCGGGCCGCCGGTCCTCCTCCAGCCACGTCGTCCAGACTCCGCGCCCGACGAGGTGCTCGGCGACGCTCTCCGCTACCGAACCGTCCTTGATGACGCCGGGGTCGGCGCCGTCGGCCCGGATGAGCAGTTGGCAGGAGGCGGCCAGCATCGGCGGCGACGACACCTGCGGGGCCGCCCCGTCGAACAGGGTGCTGAGCGCGGCGAGGTCGGGGTGCCCGGGGACGTGCGGGGCGAGGCGCCGGACGACCTCGTCCAGGCGGCGCAGGTCGGGCGCACGGTCGAGGAGCATGGCGTGCGCGCCGACGATGCCGAGGAACGGGTCGAGGCGCCCCGAATCGAGCATCGGGAACAGCTGCCGGTCCGACGTCAGGTCGATGCCCTGGCGCAGCCCGGAGAGGGCGGCCTCGCGGGCGAGGTTCAGGGCCTCGTCGGCCGGGCGCCAGCCGGTGCCGAGCGGGGCCATCTCGACCGTGGCGTGCTGCGGCTGCGGCCCGTACGGACCGTTGCCGACGAAGACGAGCGTGGTCCAGCCCTCCGACACCCACAGGGCCTGGGCCAGCGGCAGCCCCTCGCCGGAGGGTTCGCGCAGCCGCAGCCGGTAGCCCCCGGGCGTGAGGCGGCCGCTCCAGGCGGCCCAGCCCTGCTGCGGGTCGGCCCGCCAGCCCGTCTCGCCGCCGTCCACGGCCGCGCCGGTCCCGTCGGTGATCTGGAGGGCGCAGGGGTCGAAGCGCCAGCCGGGGCGCAGGTTGCGCAGCAGCACCATCAGGCTGGGCCGGCCGCGCCGGTGCGTGGATTCCGTGCTCCAGCGCAGGGTGGCCTCGCGGTGGGCGGCCTGCGTGGTGACGGTGCGTTCGACGGGGGCCGGTGCGGGGATGCGGGGCAGTGGCAGGCGGGCGGTGAAGGCGGTCGTGCCGACCTCGACGAGCTGGCTGGCCACGGCGCCCGCGAAGCGCTGTTCGATGCGGTAGATGCCGGGGGCGACGGTCGTCTCGATGGTGCCCATGCCGTGGGTGACCTCGGTCATCGCCTCGTCGGTCACGGTGACGAGGACCGACGGGGTGTCGGGGATGACGACGAACGGGACCTCCGGGCCCCGCTCGGCCCCTGCCGTACCCGGCTTGTCAGAACTGGACAACGCTGCCACCCCCGGTCACTACCTCGAAGAACCCGCCGTCCGTGAACTCCGGCGCGGTCAGGCTGTCCGCGACGACTTTGTAGAGCCCCGGCACCAGCGACGCGACGTGGTCCGCCCCGTCGATGTCCAGCCTGCGCGGCTCGTCGAAGCCCCGGCCGCGCAGCTCGACCCCGCCCTTGAAGCCCGGCGGGAAGCGCAGGGTCACGGGGTACGAGCCGACGCCGCCGAGCCCCCTGGCGAAGACGATCGGCGTGCTGGTCTCCCGCAGGAACCGGGCCTCCTGCGGGACGAGTTCCCCGGCCGTCCGGTCGAGGACGTGCCGGCGTACGTAGCGCGCGAGACTGTCCGACGTCACCTCGCCCTCGGCGGTGACGGTACCGCCGCCCGCCCCGCGCAGCCCTTCGAGGAGGGCGGTGGTGAAGTGCCCGCGCGACTGGTCGGGGTGGGGCGAGAGCTGTTCGTAGGCGGGGTCGCCGAGGGCCGAGCCGTAGCCGACGAAGCACTCGACCTTGTCGGGGGCCTCGGTGGTGTCGGTGAAGGGCGGCCCGAACGCGGTGACGCCGCCGAAGCGGGTGCGGCAGCAGTCGGCGAAGAAGACGATCTCGTGGAACGGCGACGCCGATTCGTACCACGACAGGTACGGGCGTACGGCGATGTGGTTGCCGAGGAGGTCGATCGCGGCGTTGGCCATGAGCAGCGCGGCGTCGCCGCCGAACGGCGCGATGCCGTGCCCGGCGAGGAACACGTACAGCCGGGTGTCGGCCCAGTCCCCGCCGCCCTCGACGGCGGCGCGCACCGCGCAGTGGGTCCGGTACAGGGCGCGGTTGACGTTCTCGCGGGTCGGGACGGCGCTCATCACGTCGGCCTCGCGCTCGTCGCGTTCGGTGGCCGTGACGAGCGTGACGTTCCGCTCGGGTACGTCGCCTCCGGCCGAGTCCACGAGCCAGTCGTGGAACCGTGCCGCGTCGCCGCGCGCGCCGCTGAGGTCGCTGATCGCCGGATAGCGGTTGATGCCGACGACCACGGCGTAGTGCAGGTCGTTCATCGGGCTTCCCCCTTTGTGAACCCGTGCGGACGCGTCCGCCCGTCAGTCGGCGAGCATCCGCGCGAGGCTCGCAAGGACCTCGGGGTCGTTGTCGAACGCGCCGTGCGTACGGGCTCCGGATTGCAGCCCGGGCTCTCCCGCCCCCGCCGCCACCGGCGACCACACGGTGCGCCGCGGGTCCGCCGCGAGGAACGCCCGCAGGTCCTCGGAGTCCTGCCCGCCGAAGGCGCCGTCGGCGGTGAACCAGCGCTGCATGCCGGCAATCGGCGCGACGGCCGACTGCCGGGCGGGGCCACGCTCCAGGACGCCGGAGATGAAGTAGAGCAACGACCTCGGATAGAGCAGCGGCACCAGGTGGTCGGCGCGCTCGGCCGGGTCGGTCATGGTGAACATCCGCAGCCGGTCGAAGAGTTCGCGGCGCAGCCGTACGACCGGCGCGAGCTGGGTGACGGTGCAGGCGGGGGCGAGGAGCACGACGTCGCGGACGCGGAAGTCGGCGGGCAGCGGGTCGTCGGCCGCGGCGCGCCTGCGGGCGAGGTCGGTGAGCAGGTTGCCGATGAACACGGCGCCCGCGCTGTGCCCGACGACGGTGACCTTGGGGCGGCTGCCGGAGGCGAGGAGCTGGCTGAAGCGGTCCAGGAAGTAGCGGCCCGCGCGGGTCTCGTCGGACTGCGCGAACGTGTCGGCCGTCTGCCGCTTCATGGCGTCCCAGACGGCGGCGCCCACGTTGGCGACGTAGAACTCCCGCAGGATCTCCTCGACGACGGTCGGGTACATGCCGTGGTCGGTGCGCAGCCGGAACCGGCCCACGACGGCGGCGATGACGCGCACCGTCTTGCGCACGAGGAGCGCGGAGGTCACCAGGGCGCGCCGGTTGCCGCCCTCGGCGGTGTCCGCGGCGAGTTCGGCGACCGTGTCCGGTGACATGAGTGTGGCGACCGCCGCGCGCCCCCCGTTGATGTCGCGCGCGGCGGTCGTCGTGGGTGCCGACCGCAGGACCGAGCCCACGATTTCCCGGTTGCGGTCGGCTAGTTCGGTGTCCGCCGACAGTTCGGCGGTGATGAGGACGCGTTCGGCCTCGCCGAGCGGTGGTACGGCGGCGGGCGGGGTCAGGCGCGCGTACGGTTCCTGGCCGGTGCGCAGCAGGGCGAGTTCGGCGGCCACGGCCCGGGCGGGCGGCGCGCCCAGCACACCCGCGGCGCGTCGGCCGGGACGCTGGAAGACGACTCCGGCGGCGTAGCGGGTCACCCGGTTCAGGAGCGTCTGAAAGACGCCCTCGCCGAGGATCTGCGGCAGGTTGCCCTGCAGGGTCTCCAGGAGGCCGCTGCTCCACACGAAGAACACGGGCTCGGCGCCCGCCGCCTCGTACACCGGCGAGAGCCGCTCGGCGGTGGCGAACCCCAGCGTGTCGTCGACGAGCCCGCCGTGGAAGTGCAGGACCACGCGCGGCCGGTCCTTGAGGCTCGCCACCAGCGCGTCGATGTCGTCGGTGGTCGTGGTGGCGAGCCGTCCGCTCGTCCCGCTGTGTACGCAGCGCCTGCGGGAAGGGTGCATGTCCGGACCTCCGGCCGATTGCCGCACGCCAGGAGCCCCCCGTCGCGGAAGTCCCCCGACTCCTGCCGCTCCTGGCACGGCCACCGTAGAACCGCCGTGCGCGCCGCGTCCTCGGGGGCGGGCCCAGGGATTACCCCAAGGCGGTCGCGGGGCGCTCCCCCAGGCACTCCCGTACGGCCGCGACGAGGCGGTTGGCGCGCGCGTCGCCGTGCCCGATCATCTTGTTGGCCACGTACGCGAAACCCACCCCGAACTCGTCGTCGCCGAAGGCGAACTGGCCGCCGGAGCCGTCGTTGGCGAAGCTGCGCGGCCCCAGGGTGGGGCGGAAGGCCGGGGCGTCGAGGAGGAAGCCCGAGCCCCAGCGGACCCCCATGTCGAAGCCGAGCCAGGAGGTGCCGCCGGACTGCTCGCGCACCGCGTCGGTGACGGTCTCGCGGCTCAGCAGCCGCTCGGATCCGTCGACGCCGGTCGCGGCGGCGGCGTACAGCGCGGCCAGGCCGTGCGCCGAGGAGACCGCGCCCGCGCCGGGGATCTCAGCGCCGAGGAGCGCCGGGTCGTTCCAGCCGTGCGGGACGTCGACGCCGGGGAAGACGAAGGCTCCGTTCATCGTGACCATGCGGGTGAGGATCGATTCGGGGCCGGGCATCGGCGGCCGGCCCGGCGCCTCGACGAGCCGCGCCAGGGCGCCGAGTTCCCGCTTCGGCAGGCCGATCCAGGTGCGCAGGCCCAGCTCGTCGGCGACGGCCTCGCGGAAGTAGGTGCCCGGGGTGAGTCCGGTGACGCGGCGGATGACCTCGCCGAGGAGGAAGCCGAAGACGTGGGCGTGGTACTCGTACGTCTCACCGGGCGCCCACAGCGGTTCCTGTTCCTCGATGGCGCGCACCACCGGCGTCCACTCGGTGATCTCCGCGAAGGCCGGGGACGCGTCGAGGACGGGGAGCCCGGCCCGGTGGCCGAGGACCATGCGCGGGGTGATGGACTCCTTGCCGCCGCGGGCGAACTCCGGCCAGTACGTGGCCACGGGGGCGTCCAGGTCGAGGCGTCCCTGCTGCGCGAGCAGATGGGCGCAGAGGCTGACGATGCCCTTGGCGCAGGAGAAGACGGGCACGACGGTGTCCTGCCGCCAGGCCCGGCCGGTCTCCTGGTCGGCGACGCCGCCCCACAGGTTCACGACCTCGCGTCCGTCGACGAACACGGTGACGGCCGCGCCGAGTTCGTCGAACTCGGTGAAGTTCTCCGCGAAGACGTCGGCGACCGCCCCGAACCGTTCGTCGGCCCACCCATTGTGTTCCACTGTCCCGCTGCTTTCTGGTGACGCTGGGCTCGCGCGACGGCACAGACCTTCGGCGAGCGATGACCGGCACACGGTACGTGCCCCCACCATCCATCTCCAGCGAATTACGGGCCCGTCGAAAAGGCCGGGCCCCTGGGGGAACGGTCTACGGACCCGGCGGCGTGGGCGCGGCGGGCACTTGGAGGGGCGGCGGCACGGCCTCGGCAAGGACCAGGGCGCTGGAGGGGATGGCCGCCCGCATCTCCAGGAGAGCCACCAGCGCGGTATGCAGCTGCTCCACGCCCTCGTACGCCTCGTGCGCGAGGATCAGTCGGGCCCGGGTCTCCAGGTTCTGCCAGGCGTACCTGCGGCGCAGGTTCGCCATCTGTCGCGCGTCGGCGCGCAGAAACGTCGACCCGGCCGAGAAACCCGCCGACAGGAGCGCGAGGATCGCCGCGGGCACCCGCGCCCCGGGCGAGGCGAGGCCGGCGGCGCCGGAGATACCGGCGAGCACCGCGGCCGGAAAGCCCAGGCAGATGTAGGTGGCGTTCCACAGCTTGCTGCGCCGCTGTGCCCGCCGTGCGCCGATCCGCGACTCGGCGGCGATCTGCCTGACCTCTTCGGCGAGGTGCCGCATCCGGCCGTCGGACGGCCCGTTGCCATCGGCAGAGCCGTCGTCGCGCCGCCCGGCGGTCCCGTCGTCGGGCTGCCCGTCTCCTGTCAACATCCGTTCCCCCCGGAGTCAGAGCCGGGATCGTATCAACTGGGCGCTCTCACCTCGCCCTTCACTTCATCCACTCCGCCTCGTACGCCGCGTACGTCCCGTCGTGCGTCGCGAGGTGCACGAACTGGTCGACGTACTCCCGGAATTGCGCGTCCGCGCGCGGCACGGCGTACGCCTTCTCCGCGAAGGTGAAGGGCTTGTCGGGGTGGAGCGAGCACAGCTCGGGGTGGATCTTCGCCTGGTAGCGGTTCTCGCTGGCGTCGGTCATCATCACGTCCGCGCGGCCGTCGATGATCTCCTTGAAGATCGTGGAGTTGTCCGGGTGCACGATCAGGGAGGCCTGCTTGATGTGCGCGCGGGCGAACTGCTCGTTGGTGCCGCCGGGGTTGACGACGACCTTGGTACCCGGCTTGTCGATGTCGGCCAGCGCCCCGTCCCCGAACCGCGCCTTGTCTGCGCAGCGCACGATCGGCGTCTTGCCGTCCTCGCGGGTCGGCTCGCTGAAGGCCACCTGGCGGGCGCGCGGCAGCGTGATGGAGACGCCGCCGACGGCGATGTCGCAGCGCCCGTCCGCGACGTCGTCGGCGATCTCCTTCCAGGTGGTGGCGACGAACCGGGGCCTGGCGTCGAGGGACTTGGCGAGGTCGTGGGCCATCTTGATGTCGATGCCGCTGTACGTCCCGTCGGCCTCGCGGTGCGTGAAGGGCCGGTAGTCGCCGGTCGTGCACACCCGTAGGACGCCCTTCTTCGGCACGGAGTCGAGGAGGGTGCCCTTGCCGGGCGAGGGGTGGTGGCCGCGGCTCGCGCCCGGCGCCGCGGGCGCGGCGGCGGTGACGGCGAGCAGGCAGACGAGGGCGGACAGGGTGGCGGCACGCTTCATGCGGGCGGTTCCTCTCTGGCGTCAGACTCGGTGCGGGGTGAGCGGCGGCAGCAGGGCCGCCGTCAGGTCGGGGCCCGTGCCATCTTCGTACGCGCCGTCCGCCAGGTCGTCGAAGGGGTACAGGGGCCGCTCCACGCGGTGGTGTCCGAGCCGTAGAAGGTCCTGGTCGACGCCGCCCGGGGTGAGCGCGAGCAGCCAGTCGGCCGCCATGTCGTACAGCTCCGGCTCCAGGTAGCCGATCTTCACGACGACCAGGTCGTATGTGCGCGGGTCGATGCCGAGGCCACCCTCGGCCGGGCCCGTGAAGTCGGCGAGCGTGTGGAAGGGCTTGCGGCGCTCGACCAGGATCAGGGTGAGTCCGCCGACCCGGACCGCCGCCATGTCCACGCCCCGGTCGTACGCGCCGCCCTCGGCCCTGTCCTTCTGGTCGGTGGCGCGCTGCAGGGCGACGACGGTGGCGGTGAGGTCGTAGGGACCGCCGTGGTCGGCGTCGACCTTGCCGCCGACGGACAGCTCGACCTCGGCGCCCACACCCGCCTCGAAGCAACGGGCGACCGCGACCGGGTCGGTGATGCCCGGGTGCACGGCGGTGACCTCGCCGGAGCGGATCGCGTCGTGCTCCAGGAGCTTGCCGAGCATGTACGCGAGGTCGCCCGCGCCGCCCGCCGTCGGGTTGTCGCCGGAGTCGCTGATGAGGAACGGCCGCTTCGTCGAGGCCACGGCCCGCTCGACGCACTCCTCGGCGCTGCCCGTCGGGCCGACGAAGACGAAGTCGCGGCGGGCGTCCCAGTAGCGCCGGGCCAGTTGTCCGGCCTCGGCGGCGGCGCGTTCGGCGTCGTCGCCGGTGACGACGATCGCGGCCTGGCAGCGCGGCTCGTCCGCCCAGGCGTAGCCGACCCACATCGCGGCGTCGAGGATGCCGGGCAGCCGCTCGATGTCGGCGAGCGAGGCGTACAGGGACTTGGCGGGCTCGAGGCGGGTGCTGGTCTTCTCGCCCGGAAGGAGGACGGGCACCTGCACCCAGGCGCGGTGCGGGCGCCGCCCCTCGCGCAGACAGCGCACCAGGTTGCGGGCCGCGCGCTCGCGGGTCTCCCAGGCGTCCTCGTGCGGGGCGAGGCGGTGTGCGGTGAGCAGGTCGACGGGCGCGGCGAAGCGGTGCGAGACGTTGCCGTGCAGGTCCATGGCGGTGGAGATCATGGGGCGCCCGGTGCCGTCGGGGGTGCCGACGGAGTCGAGGGCCGCGCGGACGGCTTCGGTCAGGTCGGCCTCGGCGTCGGTGAGGCCGACGACGCTCATGGCGCCGTGGATGTCGTACACGAGCCCGTCGAGGGGGCCCGCCTGCCGGATGCGCGTGACCAGTTCGTCCTTGAGGGCCAGATACGACTGGGCCTCCACCGGGCCACCGGGGAGCGCGGTCGCGTGCAGCAGGGGCACCCACTCGACGAGGTCCGCGAGGTCGGAGTCCGGCTGCGTCCAGGTGTAGCGGTCGAGGAGTTCCTTGCCGCGGGTCTGGCGGAAGTCGTCGGCGGTGGAGCGGTGTGGGCAGAACGTGGAGGACTCGATGCCGATGCCGCCGATGCCGACGCGCAGGCGGCGGTGGGTAACGGCCGGGGCGGTCGCGGGGGCGGCCGGGGCGGTGGTCATGCGGGTGCGCTCTCTTCCTGGTCGGCGGGGGCGGAGGGCTCCTTGGCGGTGGAGTCCTCGGTGGTGGTGCCGGACGGTTCCTGGTCCCGGTCGGGGCTCCCGGCCGCGAGGTCCGCGGGGCCCGTCCGCAGGTGGCGGCGCAGCGCGGTGAGACCGGCGCCGAGCAGGCCCGCGTCCGGTCCCGTCACCGTGGTGGTGATCTCCAGGTCGGCGGTGCACACGGGCAGGCAGCGTTCGTAGAGCACGCCCCGGACGGCGGCGACCAGCGGCTCGGCGGTGGCGAGTACGCCGCCGAGCGCCACGGCCTGCGGGTTGAAGAAGTTCACGACGACGGAGAGGACCGCGCCGATGTGGCGGCCCGCGGTGCGCACCAGGGTGGTCGCCAGCGGGTCGCCGTCGGCGACGAGCCGGAGCAGCTCGCCCGTGGTCGCCACCTCCACGCCCTGGCGGGCGAGTTCACGGATCAGCGCGGCGCCGCTCGCGACGGTCTCCAGGCAGCCGATGTTCCCGCAGCTGCACGGCCGGTCGCCCGCCTCCTCGACGCGAACGTGGCTGATGTCCCCGGCCGCGCCGTTAGCGCCGTCGTGCGGGCGGCCCGACGCGATGACACCGCTGCCGATGCCCCGGCCGGCCTTGACGACGACCATGTGGTCGAGGTCGGGGCGGGCCACTCCGTGCTCGCCGACGGCCATCATCGTGGCGTCGTTCTCGACGGACACGGGCAGGCCGAGGCGGTCGGCGAGGACCTCGCGCAGCGGGTAGCGATGCCAGCCGGGCATGCGGGAGGGGCTCAGGACGCGGCCCTCGCCGGGGCGGACGGGGCCGGGGAAGGCTACGCCGAGGGCGCGCACGGTGCGGCCCGCCGCGCGTTCCCGTGCGGCGAGTTCGGTGACGCGCTCGCACAGCCAGTCCACGGCCGACTCGGGTCCTGCGGTGATGTCGTGCGGCAGGTCGGCGGTGTCGCGGACGGTGCCGTCGAGGTCGACCGCGCCGAGCCTGGCGTGGTGGCTGCCGAGGTCGGCGGCGAGCGCGATGCCGCCCTGGGCGCGCACCCGCAGGAGCCGGGGGCGGCGTCCGCCGCGCGAGGCGCCCTCGCCGGACTCGGTGAGCACACCGGCGGTGACGAGTTCCTGGACGCGCAGCGACACGGTGGACGGCGCGAGTCCCAGCTCCCGCACCAGGTCGGCCCTGGAGGCGGCCGCGCCCGACGAGACCAGCCGCACGATGTGCTGTGCCGATCCGGGTTCGCCGTGTGCGTTGCTGGCCATACCGACCCCGTTCGTTCGACGAGTTGCTTCGAGTACCAGCCGAACACTAGGTCCCGACGAACGAAGTTGACCAGACCCTCCAAGAAAGGTGCCCGAACTTCCGACCTTTCACATTCTTTGCCGAACGAAGCTCTTGACTTGCTTTTCCTCGCAGGCCTAGCGTTCGGGCCTCCCCGCCGCTCACGTGTGCGGATCGGTCCCGGCAGTCCCTGGAGGCCCACCACCATGCGCTCAGTCAAGGCAGCCGCAGTCGCGGGCCTCGTGCTCGCGGTCCTCACCGGCTGCACCCGCGAGGGCGGCCGCGTCGACATGGGCCCGACCGGCGGCGTCCCGGTCGAGGGCGGCACGGCGACCATGGCCCTGCCGCCCAACGCGACGCCCAACTGGATCTTCCCGATCGGGCCACCGGGCTATGGCGCCTCGTACAACGCGGGCATCCAGTTCCTGCTGTTCATGCCGGTGTACGACGCCGTCCTCGACAAGGAGAAGGGCGGCCTGACCACGCACGGCCCGAGCACGCTCGGCCTGGAGCCGAAGTACTCCGACGGCAACAGGACCGTGACCGTGCCGCTGCGCAAGGGCGTGAAGTGGTCCGACGGCAAGCCGGTCACGGCCCGCGACCTGGAGTTCTGGTTCAACCTCCTCAAGGCCAACAAGGCGAACTGGGGCAACTACTCGGTCGGCACGATGCCCGACAACGTCAAGCGGTTCGAGACGCTCGACGACCACACGGTGCGGCTGCGCCTGACCCGCGCGTACAACCCGGACTGGTTCACCGCCAACCAGCTCACGCTGATGCGGGCGCTGCCCCAGCACGCCTGGGGCGCCCGGACCGACGGCGGCCCCGTCGGCGACTTCGACCGTACGAAGAAGGGCGCCAAGGCCGTCTTCGCCCGGCTCACCCGGCATGCGAAGAGCCTCGGGTCGTACGGCTCCGACCCGCTGTGGAAGACGGTCAACGGACCCTGGAAGCTGGCGGGCTGGCGCGACAGCGGCCAGGTCACCATCGTCCCCAACGAGAAGTTCACCGGCCCGAAGTCCCAGCGCCCGCACCTGGACAAGGTCGTCTTCAAACCCTTCACCACCGCCGACTCCGAGTACAACGTGCTGCGTTCGGGCGGTGTCGACTACGGCTACATCCCGCCGTCGGTGATGGCGCAGAAGGGGAAGTTCGAGGACAAGGGCTACCGCGTCGATCCGTGGGAGGGCTGGGCGGCGACGTACATCGTCTACAACTTCAACTCCACCCACGCCGGTCCGCTGATGCGCCAGCTCTACATCCGCCGCGCGATGCAGCACCTCGTCGACCAGAAGGCGATGAGCGACGTCATCTGGCAGGGCAGCGCGACGCCGACGCTCGGCCCGGTGCCGGTCACGCCGAAGAGCCAGTACCTGTCGAAGGCGATGGAGCGCGACCGCTACCCGTTCTCCGTGGCGAAGGCCAAGTCCCTGCTCACGTCGCACGGCTGGGAGACGAAGGGCGGCACCGCGCGCTGCGTGCGCCCCGGCACGGGCGCGGACGAGTGCGGCGAGGGCATCGCGAAGAACGACCCCCTGGAGCTGACGCTGCTCTCGCAGTCGGGCTCCACGGAGACGACGAACACGATGCAGGAGCTGAAGTCGTCGCTCTCCAAGGCGGGCATCGACCTCACGGTCCGTCAGCAGCCGCTCAACTCGGTGCTCGGCAACTCCGTCCCGTGCACCGCCAAGGACCCCGGCTGCGACTGGGACATGTCGTTCTTCGGCACCGCGGGCAGCTGGTACTACCCGCTCAACCCGAGCGGCGAGCAGCTGTTCTCCACCGGCGCGTCGGCGAACTTCGGCAACTACAGCGACAAGAAGGCCGACCGCATCATCCGCGCCGTGCAGTACTCCCCCGACATGAAGGCCGTGCACGAGTACGGCGAGTACCTGGCCGACCAGCTGCCGGTGATGTGGATGCCCAACCCCGCCTACCAGGTCTCGGTGATCCGCAACGACCTGCGGGGCATCGAGCAGAACCCGACGGTCACGTTCGCGCCGCAGGACTGGTACTACGTCAAGAAGGGAGCCGACAAGTGACCGGCTTTCTGGTCAAGCGCTTCCTGCAGGCGCTCGTCGTCCTCTTCCTGGTGTCGATCATCGTCTTCGTGCTCCTGCACATGCTGCCGGGCGGCCCGGCGCGCGCGATCCTCGGCCCGAAGGGCACCCCGCAGCAGATCGACCAGTTCAACCACCAGCAGGGGTACGACCGTTCACTGCCGACGCAGTACTTCATGTACGTGAAGCGGCTGTTCACGGGCGACCTCGGGGACTCGTACAAACTCAACTCGCCCGTCTTCGAGCTGCTCAAGCAGCGGCTGCCGAAGACGCTGCTCCTGACGGTCCTCTCGACCGCGCTGGCCGTCGTCATCGCGGTGCCGCTCGGTCTGCTGCAAGCGGTCCGGCGCGGCAAGGCCTCGGACTACGCGCTCACCGGGCTCGCGTTCCTGCTGTACGCGACGCCGGTGTTCTTCCTCGGCCTCATCGTGATCATCCTGTTCGCGCAGGTCTTCCCGGTCTTCCCGGCGGAGGCACCGCAGGGCGAGTCGGTCGGTGAACTCCTCGGTGACTTCACGGGACTTGTGCTTCCGGTGGTGACGATGGCGTTCGGCATCGTGGCGATGTTCAGCCGCTACATGCGCTCGGCGGTCCTGGACAACCTCACCGAGGAGTACGTCCGCACCGCCATGGCCAAGGGCCAGTCGAGCCGTCGCATCCTGGTCCGGCACGTCCTGCGCAACGCGCTCATCCCGCTCGCGACACTGCTCGGCCTGTATCTGCCGACGCTGTTCAGCGGCGCGCTCGTCGTCGAGTCGATGTTCAACTACCCGGGCATGGGGCTGCTCTTCTGGAACGCGGCCCAGGGCTCGGACTTCCCCGTGCTGCTCGGCGTGACCCTCGTCGTCGGCATCGCCACCGTCGTCGGCTCCCTCCTCACGGACATCCTCTACGCCGTCCTCGACCCCCGGATACGGAGCGTGGCATGACCACCACGACGGCCCCACGCACCGCGCCCGGGCACGAGGAGGCCGCGCAGGCCACCCCCTCGCTGGCCCGCCGCACCCTCCAGGTCTTCACCGGCAACAAACTCGCCCTGACCGGCGTCGTCCTGCTCGTGCTGCTCCTCGCCTTCAGCTACCTCGGCCCGCTCCTGTACGACACCGAGCAGATCCACACCGACCTGTCCCGGGCGAACCTCTCCCCCGGCACCGACGGCCATCTGCTCGGCACCACCGACCTCGGCTACGACATGGTCGGCCGCCTCATGGTCGCGGGCCGGACGTCCCTCGAGATCGGCCTCGCGGCGGGGCTGCTCGCCACCCTGTTCGGCACCGTGTACGGCGCCGTCTCCGGCTACTTCGGCGGATGGGTGGACGCCACGATGATGCGGATCACGGACGCGGCGCTCGCGATCCCCGCGATGTTCCTGCTCGTCGTGGTCGCCGCGATCATCACGCCCAGCAAGGGCGTCCTCATCCTCATCATCGCGGCCGTCGCCTGGCTGTCCCCGGCACGGCTCGTGCGGGGCGAGGCGCTCTCGCTGCGCAACCGCGAGTACGTCCAGGCGATGCGGATGATGGGCGGCGGGGGCGCGCGGGCCGTCTTCAAGCACATCGTGCCGAACGCGATCGGCACCGTCATCGTCAACTGCACCTTCCAGATCGCCGACGCCATCCTCTACGTCAGCTATCTGGCGTTCCTCGGCCTCTCCATTCCGCCGCCGTCGGCCGACTGGGGCTCGATGCTGTCGGCCGGGATCACCTATACGCAGAACGGCTACTGGTGGCTGATCTTCCCGCCGGGCATCGCGATCGTGCTGGTCGTCGCCGCGTTCAACTTCATCGGCGACGGGCTGCGGGACGCGTTCGAAGTACGGCTGCGCAAGTAAAGGAACTCGCCAACATGGATGACATGGAAGAGCCGGGCCGCGCGCCCGCGCCCCTGCTCCGCATCGACGGCCTGCGCGTCGACATCGCCTCGCGCGACCGCACCGTGCACGCCCTCGACGGTGTCGGTCTCGACCTCGCGCCGGGCGAGGCCCTCGGCATCGTGGGCGAGTCGGGCTGCGGCAAGACCATGACCGCCCTGAGCGTCCTCGGACTCCTGCCGCCCGGTGGCGCCGTCACCGGCGGCCGGATCCTCTTCGACGGCCAGGACCTGGCGGCCGCGTCCGCGCCGACGCTGCAGAACATCCGCGGGAACACCGTGGGCATGGTCTTCCAGGACCCGCTGACCTCGCTCAATCCCACGATGACGATCGGCGCGCAGGTGGCCGAACCGCTGCTCCTGCACCGGTCGGGCATCGGCAGGAAGGAGGCGTGGGCGCGGGCCGAGGAGATGCTGCGGCTCGTCGGCATGCCGCAGCCCGCCGAGCGCATGAAGTCCTATCCGCACCAGCTGTCGGGCGGCATGCGCCAGCGCGTGGCCATCGCCATGGCCCTGGTGTGCGAGCCGAAGCTCCTCATCGCCGACGAGCCCACGACCGCGCTCGACGTCACGACGCAGCACCAGATCCTGGAGCTGATCGACAACCTGCGCCAGACCCTCGGCATGGCGATGATTCTCGTCACGCACGACCTGGGCGTCATCGCCAACCGTGTCGACCGCGTCGCGGTGATGTACGCGGGCCGGGTCGCCGAACAGGCCGACGTGAAGGACCTGTTCGCCCGCCCCCGCCACCGCTACACCGAAGCCCTGTTCGCGGCGCTCCCGGAGAGGGCGGCGGACCGGGGCACCGAGCTGCACACCATCCCCGGTCTGCCGCCGAGCCTCACGGCGCGGCCGACGGGGTGCCGCTTCGCACCGCGCTGCGCGTTCGCCACGGACGAGTGCCGGGAGCGGGAGCCGGACCTGGAGCCGGACGGGGCGAGGGACGGGGCATCGGCTACGGCGCCCGAGCAGGCGGAGGAGGCCGCGGCGGGCCACCGCTTCGCCTGCTTCCACCCCGTGCCCTACGGCGACGCGCCCGCCGAGCAGGTCGTGACGCCACCGCCCGCCGCGGCCACCGAACCCGGCGACGTACTGCTCGAACTCGACACGCTGGTCAAGGAGTTCCCGCTCACGGGCGGGCCCTTCGCGCGGCGCCGGGGCACCGTGAGCGCGGTCGGCGGCGTCTCGCTGACCGTCCGCAGGGGCGAGACGTACGGCATGGTCGGCGAGTCCGGCTGCGGCAAGACGACGCTGGGCCGGATCGTGGCGGGCCTGGAGGAGCCGACGGCGGGCACGGTCCGCTTCGACGGCCGTGATCTGTCCGGGCTCTCGCGCGCGGAGCGTCGCGCGCACCGGCGCCGCATCCAGCTGATGTTCCAGGACTCGACGGCGGCGATGGACCCGCGCATGCGGGTCGGTGAGATCCTGCGCGAGCCGCTGGTCATCCAGGGCGTCGGCACCCGCGCGGACCAGGAGCGGCTGACGGCCGAGCTCCTCGACGCCGTGGGTCTTCCGCGCGGCGCCGTGCACCGCTACCCGCACGAGTTCTCCGGCGGCCAGCGCCAACGCCTCGGCCTGGCACGGGCGTTGACGCTCGCACCGGACCTGGTGGTGGCGGACGAGCCGGTGTCGGCGCTCGACGTGTCGGTCCAGGCCCAGATCCTCAACCTCATGCGGGAGCTCCAGCGCGAGCGCGGACTGACCTATCTGTTCATCTCCCACGACCTGGCGGTGATCCGCCATCTCGCCGACACCGTGGGCGTCATGTACCTCGGCAAACTCGTGGAGTCGGGCCCGGCCGAGCAGGTGTACGCCCACCCGCTGCACCCCTACACGCGCGGCCTGCTCGACACGGTGAACGTGCCCGACCCGGCCGCGGCGTCCGGCGGGGACCGCGAACCGCTGCGCGGCGAGACCCCGTCCGCGGCGAAGCCCCCGTCCGGCTGCCGCTTCCGCACCCGCTGTCCGTTCGCCGAGGAGGTCTGCGCGACGACGGAACCCCCGGTCAGCGCCCCTGACGGGGCGGGGCACCAGGTCGCGTGTCACTTCCCGCTGGCCGCGCCTCGGCTAGCGTCGGCGGTATGAACGAGGTGGCGAGTACGCAGGCGGGGCCCGGCAACGGCGGCTCAGCCCTGGCCGCGGCGCTGGCACGCGGGCCGCTGGTCGTCGACGGCGGCCTTTCCAACCAGCTTGAGGCCGCCGGCCACGACCTGTCCGACGACCTGTGGTCGGCGCGGCTGCTCGCCGAACGGCCCGAAGCGGTCCGCGCGGCCCACCGGGCGTACTACGAGGCGGGCGCCGACGTCGTGACCACGGCCAGCTACCAGGCCACGTTCGAGGGCTTCGCGCGGCACGGCATCGACGCGGTCAGCACCGCCGAGCTGCTGCGTCTGAGCGTCACCCTCGCGCGCGAGGCGGCGGCGCTCACCTCGGCGCGGCGCCCGCTGTGGGTGGCGGCGTCGGCGGGCCCGTACGGCGCGATGCTCGCCGACGGCTCGGAGTACCGCGGCCGCTACGGCCTGAGCCTTGCCGACCTGGAGCGCTTCCACCGCCCCCGCCTGGAGGTCCTCGCCGACGCGGCGCCCGACGTGCTCGCCCTGGAGACCGTCCCCGACCTCGACGAGGCCCGTGCCCTGCTGCGCGCGGTACGGGGCCTCGGCGTGCCCGCGTGGCTGTCGTTCACCGTCACCGGCGACCGCACCCGCGCCGGGCAGCCCCTCGCCGAGGCCTTCGCGCTCGCGGCGGACGCCGACGAGGTCATCGCGGTGGGCGTCAACTGCTGCGATCCGCGCGACGCGGACACCGCCGTCCCGCTGGCCGCCCGCGTCACGGGCAAGCCGGTCGTGGTCTACCCCAACTCGGGCGAGTCCTGGAACGCGGCGAGCCGCACCTGGCAGGGCCCGGCCCGCTTCGCGCCCCGCCGGGCGAGCGCCTGGCGCGACGCGGGGGCACGCCTCATCGGGGGCTGCTGCCGGGTGGGTCCGGAGGCGATCACGAAGGTGGCGGAGGAAGTCCGCGCCTGAGGGCGCAGCGTGCGAACGACCATCCGGGCGGCCGCCCCGCACCCGCTCCGTTGCCCCGACCCACACCCTGACCTGGGGAGAAACGCGCCAAGACGTCATTGTCAGTGGCTGGGTGCAGACTGAGCCGTACCTGAGACAACGCCGTCCGAAAGGTGTCAGTCATGGCTGACGTCCTGCTCACCGTTGGTACTCGCAAGGGCCTGTTCGTCGGGCGCCGCACGCACGGCGCATGGCGGTTCGACGACGAGCCGTACTTCAACGCCCAGGCGATCTACTCGATCGCGATCGACACCCGCACGCCGCATCCACGCCTGCTCGTCGGCGGCGACAGCGCCCACTGGGGGCCTTCGGTGTTCCACTCCGACGACCTCGGCCGGACGTGGACGGAGCCGAAGAAGGCCGCCGTCAAGTTCCCCAAGGACACCGGGGCCTCCCTCGAGCGGGTGTGGCAGCTCCACCCGGCGGCGGCGGAGCCGGACGTGGTGTACGCGGGCACGGAACCGGCCGCGCTCTACCGCTCCGAGGACAGGGGCGAGTCCTTCGAGCTCGTCAGGCCGCTGTGGGAGCATCCCTCCCGCTCCCAGTGGCAGCCCGGAGGCGGTGGCGAGGGTCTGCACACGATCCTCACCGACGCCCGTGACCCGGCCGCCGTGACCGTCGCGGTGTCCACGGCGGGCGTGTTCCGCACCGAGGACGGCGGCGCGAGCTGGCAGCCGTCCAACTCCGGCGTGTCGGCGGTGTTCCTGCCCGACCCGAACCCGGAGTTCGGCCAGTGCGTGCACAAGGTCACCAAGGACGCCGCCGACCCGGACCGCCTGTATCTGCAGAACCACTGGGGGGTGTACCGCAGCGACGACGGCGGCGCCCACTGGACGGACATCGGCGAGGGCCTGCCCTCCGACTTCGGCTTCGCGGCGGTGGCCCACCCGCACCGCGGCGACACGGCTTACGTCTTCCCGATCACTGCGGACGCGGACCGGGTCCCGGCCGACCGGCGTTGTCGGGTCTACCGCACGGCGGACGCGGGCAAGAGCTGGGAGCCGCTCACCGCGGGCCTGCCGCAGGGCGACCACTTCGGCGTGGTGCTGCGGGACGCGATGTGCACCGACGGCGCCGACCCGGCGGGCCTGTACTTCGGCAACCGCAACGGCGAGGTGTACGCCTCCGCGGACGACGGGGACTCCTGGCAGGAGCTGGCCTCGCACCTGCCGGACGTGCTGTGCGTCCGCGCGGCGGTCCTCGGGTGATGCGGGCCGGGGCTGCCGCCGCCGATCGGGCCCCTGGGGCCACCGTCGATCGGGCGGCGGCGGGCCCGCCCGCGAGCTTCGGCCATCGGTTGATCGCCGCCGCGTGTACGGCAGTAGAGTGACGCTCCGTGGCACCACGACCCTTGCATGAAATCGTCGAAGCCGGCTGGGCCAAGGCCCTGGAGCCGGTGGCCGAACAGATCGCCTCCATGGGGGACTTCCTGCGCGCGGAGATCGCCGCCGGGCGCACCTACCTCCCCTCCGGACCGAATGTGCTGCGCGCCTTCCAGCAGCCGTTCGACGAGGTGCGCGTCCTGATCGTCGGCCAGGATCCCTACCCCACGCCCGGGCACGCGGTGGGCCTGTCCTTCTCGGTGGCGCCCGACGTCAGACCGCTGCCCGGCAGCCTCATCAACATCTACCGCGAGATGAACAGCGACCTGGGCCTGCCCCAGCCGTCCAACGGCGACCTCACACCGTGGACGCGGCAGGGTGTGCTGCTCCTCAACAGGGCGCTCACGACGGCCCCGCGCAAGCCCGCCGCACATCGCGGCAAGGGCTGGGAGGAGGTCACCGAGCAGGCGATCCGGGCGCTCGCGGCGCGCGGCCGTCCGCTGGTGTCGATCCTGTGGGGCCGGGACGCCCGCAATCTGCGGCCGCTGCTCGGCCAGTTGCCGTCGGTGGAGTCCTCGCACCCCTCACCGATGTCGGCGGACCGCGGCTTCTTCGGTTCGCGTCCGTTCAGCCGCGCCAACGACCTCCTGGAGCGGCAGGGCGCGCAGCCGGTGGACTGGCGGCTGCCGTGACCGAGCCCGCGGTCGTGCTCGGCGTCGACTCCGGCGGTTCGGGGCTGCGCGCCACGCTGGGCGTCCCTGACGGGCTGCGCGCGCCGGCTCCGGTGCGCTCCGCGGAGCCGGTGCGGACCGGCCCGCGCGGTATCGACGCCGCACACATGCGGGAGCAACTGGAGCCCATGGTGCGGCAGTTGCTGGCCGACGTGGGCGGCGGGCGACTCGTCGCCGTCGCTGTCGGCGCCGCCGGGATGGCGACACTCGGCGACGATCTGCGGGACCGCCTGCCGGCGGCGCTCGCGGAGTCGTTCGGGGTGCGGCGGGTGGCTCTCGCCGCGGACGCCGTCACCGCGTACGCGGGCGCGCTCGGCCAGCGGCCCGGGGCCGTCGTCGCCGCGGGCACCGGCCTGATCGGCCTGGGCACGGACCTGACGGCGTGGCGGCGGACCGACGGCTGGGGGCATCTGCTCGGCGACTGCGGCAGCGGCGCGTGGATCGGCCGGGCCGGGCTCGAGGCGGCGATGCGGGCCTTCGACGGGCGCCGGGGCGGCTCGGCCGCGCTGCGCGCCCGCGCGGAGGAGATGTTCGGCAGTCCGCTGTCGAGGCTGCCAGGGCAGTTGTATCCGCGCCCGGACCGCCCCGCCGTGCTCGCCGCGTTCGCGCCCGAGGTGGGGCGGTGCGCGGCGGACGGCGACCCGGTGGCCGTGCAGGTGCTGCGGGAGGCGGCCGGGCACATCGCGGACGCGGCGGCAGCGGCCTGCCCGCCGGACGGGTCCTGCGAAGTCGCCCTGACCGGCGGCCTGCTGAAGCTCGGCGGCGTGCTCCTCGACCCGCTGGAGGCACAACTGACGGAGCGTCTTCCGCACGCCCGCCGGGTCGCCGCCGCGGGCGACCCCCTCGACGGCGCCGTCCGCATAGCGGCCGACCTCGCGGCGGACACCCTCAAGCTCCCTCGCGACCCGCACCTGTTGTACGTCGCGGAGTGACCGCGCCGCAGCCGCGCACGTGTTCGTACGCGCCGTAACGCGGCGCGTACGTCGCGCAGTCACGCGTCTCGGACCAAGCGCGGCAGCCCGCGCCGCGTGTTCGACGGGCCGCACACCGTCCGGGAAGCATCGCCCGGTACACACCGCCCACAAAATCCCCACCATGCGCACCGTCCCCAAACCCTCCTACCGCCCCACGCTCCCCAACTCACCCGACAAAGCGGACTAATACCACTGACCCGTACCCTCCCCGAACAGGGAAACCCCTCAAGCCAGTAGCATGCGGCGCCATGAGCTCCCCCACTGGGCCCGCATCCGGCCTGCCCGTACGAATGCCGCGCCCCCGTCAGCCGGGCCGGCACCGCCGCCCGGAGCCCGTCGCGGCTCCCGAGGGCGCGCCCGCGCTCGTCCTCGCCGTGCCGGGCGTCCCCAGCGCCGCCACCCGCGGCATCGCCGAGGAAGTCGTCTCCATCGCGCGCTCCGAGCTGCCCGGTCTCGACGCCAGAATCGGTTACGTCGACGGGACGGACGCCGACGCCGGCCCGTCGGCCGAGTTCCCCACGCTGCAGGCCGTGCTCGCGCACACCGCCGCCGAGCGCACCGCCCGCTACGAGCAGGCGCTGGCCGCCGGCGTCGAGGACGCCCGCCGCCCCGAAGGTCCCGTCGCCGTCGTGGTGCCCCTGCTCGCGGGCCCCGACAACGCGCTGATGCGCCGCGTCCGCCAGGCCGTCATGGACAGTCGCGCCGCCGCCGAGCTGACCGACGTCCTCGGCCCGCACCCGCTGCTCGCCGAGGGCCTGCACGTGCGGCTCTCCGAGGCGGGCCTGGCCCGCGCCGACCGGGCCAGGCTGTTCACGGTCGCCACCGCGGCGGACGGCATCGTCCTCGCCACGGTCGGCGGCGAGGAGGCCGTGCAGGCCGCCGGGATCACCGGCATGCTGCTCGCGGCGCGCCTCGCGGTGCCGGTGATGGCCGCCGCCCTGGACGAGGAGGGCTCGGTCGCCGCGATCACGGAGCAGCTGCGCGGCTCCGGCTCGGCCCAGCTGGCGCTCGCTCCGTACCTGATCGGCCCGGAGGTGGACGCGAGCCTCCTGGACGCGGCCGCCAAGGAGGCGGGATGCGCCGTCGCCGAGCCGCTCGGCGCGTACCCGGCGATCGGCAAGCTGGCCCTGTCCAAGTACACGACGGCGCTGGGCATCACCCCGCAGCAGCCGTCGGGCGCGCCGGTGCACTGACACGCGGTTCGCGTCGGCACCACCCGCACGACACGACGTCGATGGGCCCGCCCCCGAGTTCGGGGGCGGGCCCATCCGCGTACAGCGAGTGCCGGGACCGCCGGTGGTGCGGGCGGCTCAGCCGAAGACCACGCAGCTCGCCGCGGGCACGTCGATCGCACCGGCGCGGCGCGGCAGACCCGTCCCGCTGTCCAGCGCGAACCAGGTGACGTCCCCGGAGTGCTCGTTGGCGGCGTACAGAAAGCGCCCTGAGGGGTCGATGGCCAGGTCACGGGGCCAGGCGCCACCGCAGGCCACGGAGGCCGTCAGACGGGCGCCGGTGCCCTCGGCGTCGAGCGCGAACACGGAGATGACGTCCGCGCCGCGGGTCGCGGTCCACAGGAAGCGGCCGTCGGGCGCGACGACGACCTCCGAGGGGTAGGCGTCGCCGTCGGGCTCGGCGGGGAGCACGGGTGTCTCGGTGAGCGGGGTGAGCGTGCCGTCGACAGGGTCCCAGGAGCACACGGTGAGGGTCGGAGTGAGTTCGTTGAGGACGTAGGCGACGTGGCCGCCGGGGTGGAAGGCGAGGTGCCGCGGCCCGGTGCCGGGGCGCAGCGCGACCTCGTGGCGCGGGGCGAGTCCGGTCGGGCCGGGCCCGCAGACCCGTACCGAGTCGGTGCCGAGGTCGACGCTCAGGACCCAGCGGCCGCTGGGGTCGGGCAGGACCTGGTGGGCGTGCGGGCCCTCCTGACGATCCGGGTCGGGCCCCGAGCCCTTGTGCTCCAGGACGCCCGCCGGGGCGGGGGCGAGGCTTCCGTCGGCGGCCACAGGCACGCTGGTAACGCTGCCGGAGCCGTAGTTGGCGGTGTGGACGTGTCCGTCGTGGACCGCGAGGTGGGTGGGGGACGCGCCCCGCACGGGCACGGGCGCGCCGACGGGCGCCACGGCGTCCCCCGCCGTGCGGAAGGCGGCGACGGCTCCGTCGGGGGTCTCGTTCACGGCGTACAGCGTGGCGCCGTCCGGCGACAGCGCCAGGTACGAGGGGTCGGGCACGGCGTCCGTCACGCCGAGGACGGCCAGCGCGCCGGTGTCGGCGTCGAACGCCGCGGTGACGATGCCAGGGCCTCCCCCCTGCGTGAAGGACCCGATGTATGCCCGCCGTGCCTGCCCGCCACCCACTGCATGCCCCTCTCGGCTCACCCCTGGGCACCGCGTCCGGGCGGCACCGATGGGGCGACGCTAGCAGTTGGTCTGGACCAGTTGGGGGGTATGAGGCCTCTGCGTCAGCGCGCAGGCGCGATCTCCACCACCGGCACGAGCGGAGTCCTCGACCACGAACACGTACGCGGAGCGATCCTCGCCTCAGCCCCTCAGGCCCCGATCAGCGGCGTACGAGGCGAGCTGCGCACCGGCGTCGCCAGTTCCAGCAGGGCCCGCTCCAGGCCGTGCAGATGCGCCAGGGCCGGTTCGAGGGCGCCGGTGTGCTTCACGGCGGCGGGGGCGTCCGGGGCCGTGAGCGCTTCCTCGGAGGCGATCAGTGCCTCGACGGCGGCCTCGACCCGCGCGCAGGCGGCGGCCAGCCGGTCGTCGTAGGAGGCCTCCGGGTCGGTGGCGATGGCCGTGAGGCTGCGGACCTGGTCGGCGCACTCGTCCAGGAGGGCGATGACCTGGCGGGCGCGGACACGGCGGGCGCGCAGCGGGCTGAGGGGGTGCACCAGCGGGGCGAGCGAGAGCCGCACCCGGCCGAGGATCACTTCGAGGTCGGCGATGTGCGGGGCCGGGTCGGCCGTGGTGGAGCCGGACAGGCGGGCCGCGGCCTCCCGGGTGCAGGCGTGCACGGTGCGCACGGCGCGCTCGATCCAGGCGTTGGTCGTGGCGTGGGTGGTGACGGGCAGGACGAGCAGCACGGCGAGCAGCGCGCCGAGCGCCCCGGCCGCGGTCTCCAGGAGCCGCAGGGCGAGCAGCCCGGGGTCGAGGACGCCGAGCAGGCCGTAGAGGCCGCCCGCCATCACGGTCACGGCCAGCATCATCCAGGTGTACGAGACGGCGGCCGTGTAGAAGATCCCGAAGACGCAGATGGCGACGATCACGGCGGTCGGCACGAGAGCGCCGTCGAGCGGCAGCACGGCGACGACGCCCACCGCGATGCCGATGAGCGTGCCGAGCACCCGGCGGAAGCCGCGGACCAGCGTCTCGCCGCGCGACACCGTGTTCACGAAGATCCACCAGGTGGCGCCGATGGCCCAGTACCAGCGGTCCCCGGACAGCGCGTGGCCGATGACGAGGGCGACGCCGCCGCCGAGGGTGGCCTGGACGGCCTGCCGGGTGGTGGCGCGCTCGAGACCCCGGCGCACGGCGAGGACCGGCACCGTGGCGGGCGGCAGCCGTCGTTCGTAGCACCACAGGCCGAAGCGGACGGTGGACGAGGCGAGCAGGGCCAGGCCGATGGCTTCGTACAGGGACGGCAGTTGCGGCAGCTCGGTGTGCAGGAACTGGGCCGCGAAGAAGGTCATGAACGCGAAGACGCCGAGGGAGTGGCCGCGCGGTCCCCACCGGCGCGCGTACACCCCGGCGCCCATCACGGCCAGGAACGCCAGGTCGCGAAGGACCGGGTAGTCGTGCAGGAAGGCGGCGAGGGCCAGCACGGGGAAGCCCACGGCGGGAAGCAGCGCGGTGGTGACGGCCTGGCCGCGCACCGTCGTGTCGGTGACGGTGAACAGCGCGAGCAGCGCGGCGAGACCGGCGATGATGGCCGCGACGAGGGTGTGCCCGACGAGGGCGCAGACGGTGACCGCCAGGGAGATGCCGAGGACGGCCCGGGTCGCGAAGCGCAGCCGCAGCCGCCCCGGATCCGGTGCCACGAACATCGACCTCAGCACAGCTTTGCCCACCCCTCGACGGTCCCGGCGGTCGCGGCGCCCGGCCGCTGCGGGCCCGGCGCGTCTTGCGACCCGGATGACCGGGGTCGCGCGCGACATCAATGACATGAATAAGGCGCCGCGGAATCCCGCAGCGCCATCGACGGATCCATCTCACCATTCGGAGGCCCGGTGGCTCAAGCGGGACACTCACGACTGGGCCATTGGCCCAGCCGGGGGCCCGCAGGGTGGTGCGTCGGCGGGCCAACGGGCCACACCGACGCCGCCTGCGGGCTTACGCGCCTCGGTGCTCTCAGGTGCCGGGCTTGCGGCCGTAGACGAAGACGTCGTCGCCCTTGCGCAGCGTGTTCCAGTACTTGGTGGCGTCCTTCTTGGTCATGTTCACGCACCCGTGGGAGCCGGGCGGGGACCAGACGCTGATGCCGACCGAGTGGAAGGCCTGGCCGCCGTCGAAGAACTGGCTGTAGGGCATCGGCACGTGGTAAATGCTCGAAATGTGGTCGATGTCCCGCCAGTAGATCTTCTTCAGGCCGGTGCGGGTCTCGTGCCCGTTGCGTCCGGTGCGCACCGGCACCGGCCCGTACTTGAGGGTCTTGCCGTCCTGGATCCAGCTGAGCTGCCGGGTCAGGTCGACGCAGGCGATCCGACCCTTGTTGACCGGGCACTTGCCCGCCTTGTTCGGGTTGTTGCCCGCGGCCTTCTGCTTGTTCATCAGGCTCATGACGCCCCAGGTCACGGAGCCCGCGTAGCCGGCGTTGGGGCTGATGCCGTGCTTGGTCTGGAAGGCCTTGATGGCCTTGCAGTCGGCGCTCGACTGCCTGCCGTCCACCGGGCGGCCGAGGAACTTCTCGACCTGCTTCTGGTACGGCCCGGCCTGCGTCGAGCACGACGCGGCCTGTGCGGTGGTGCTCCCCAGGGCCACCGTGAGCGGGGCCACCAGCGCGGTGATCCCCAGGGCGACGACGGCTCGTCTGTGTATGTCCCCCACTGCGGTCCACTCCTCGTTCGTCTTCGTACGCGCCATACGTGTGCGTTGCGCGTTTTTACGACAGCTAGACCGTGGAAGGGGCCGACTCGTTGCAGGGTGAAGTGAAACAGGTACGTAACAGCGCCCCGGCGCCGCGTCCGGGTCCGTGTGCGGTGCGGTCCGGCGGTCCAACGGTCGGCGCCTCGCGGGTCCCGCCGTGCCATTGGTACGGTCACGGTGATCGACTCGCGCACCCGGGAGGCCCACGCACCATGGCCGTCGACGAACTCGACACCCGCATCCTGCGGCTCCTCCTGGAGCAGCCGCGCACGAGCGTGCGGGAGTACGCGCGCATCCTCGGCATCGCGCGCGGCACCCTCCAGGCACGCCTCGACCGCCTGGAGCGCGAGGGCGTCATCACCGGCACCGGGCCGAAGCTCTCCCCCGCCGCGCTCGGCCACCCGGTGCTCGCCTTCGTGCACATCGAGGTCACCCAGGGACGGCTCGACGAGGTCGGCGACGCGCTCGCGGCCGTACCGGAGATCATCGAGGCGTTCTCGATGACCGGGGGCGGCGATCTGCTGACCCGAGTGGTGGCGCGCGACAACGGGCATCTGGAGGACGTCGTCCAGCGACTGATCCAGCTGCCGGGTGTGGTGCGTACGCGTACGGAGATGGCGCTGCGCGAGCGCGTGCCGCACCGGCTCCTGCCGCTGGTGGAGTCGGTGGGCCGGGCGGCCGCCGAGAAGTAGCCGGGCGGCCGCCGGGACGCCCTTGGCATGCTGGGACACATGAGCACCCCGAACCGCACCTCGGTCATCTTCGATCTCGACGGCACACTCGTGGACAGCGAGCCGAACTATTTCGAAGCAGGTCGTCAGCTCCTCGCCGTGCACGGTGTCACCGGCTTCACCTGGGCCGACCACGAGACGTACGTCGGCATCTCCACGCGCGAGACCCTCACCGACTGGCGGCAGCGGTACGGCCTGACCGCGCCGCTCGCCGACCTGCTCGCGGAGAAGAACCGCCGTTATCTGGAACTGGCCCGCGCCTCCACCCAGGTGTACCCGCAGATGCGCGAGTTCGTGGAGCGGCTCTCCGACGCCGGGGTGCCGATGGCGGTGGCGTCGGGGTCCTCGCGCGCCGCCATCGAGGCGATCCTCGTGGGCACCGGCCTGGACGCCCACCTCAAGACGCTCGTCTCCGCGGAGGAGGTCGCCCACGGAAAGCCCGCGCCCGATGTGTTCCTCGCCGCGGCCGCCCTGCTCGGCGCCGACCCCACCGACTGCGTGGTCCTGGAGGACGCCGCTCCGGGCGCGCTCGCCGCGAAGGCCGCGGGCATGCGGTGCGTCGCGATCCCCTACGTCGCCGCGCAGGCCGACGACCCGGCGTTCGCGTCGGCGGACCTGCTGCTGCGCGGCGGCCAGTCGGAGTTCACGGCGCGGGCGGCGCTCGATTGGCTCGGGGGCGACCGGGGTACCCGCTGAGCGACGCGGCCCCCGGCACGCACCCGTGCGGGAGGCCGCGGCCGCACCGCAGGACCCCCGAAGGAACGGAGGCAGGACCGTGAGCGAGCAGAAGCCCCCCTCGGCGGGCGAGGACGGCCCGCCCGTGCCGCGGGACCTTCCCGACCAGCAGGCCACGGACCGGCCGGATCCGTGGGAGCCGGACGCCGAAGCGGCACGGAGCGGCAACGCGCCGGACGCCGACGACGACGTGCCCGACACCGACGAGGCCGGGACCGGCAGGCGCGGCGCCCCGCACGCCCACGGGCCGGGGCCCGACCGGCCGGTGCCGGACGAGCCCTCGGGCTGAGGTGCCACGGGGGACCGGCTCCGGGCACGGGCGGTGTCACACGATGTGCGGCAGCCCCAAGTTGTTGATCAGCGGGCCCTCGATGGTGACGCCCTCGGTGACCAGGGACTCGGCGACGGGCAACGGCGGCAGCGGGCTCGCCGCCGAGTTCACCGCCGTGGGAGTCGTCGCGGGGGCTGCCGTGACGGCTGCGGCCGGTGTGGCGAGCGCGGTCATCGCGGCGAGCGCTCCGGCTACGAGGACGACGGAACGGCGCATGGAACCACCTTGTTTCTCTTGGGTGTTGGCCCGTGTTGGCCCGTTTCGGTCCTTCGGGACGCGTCCCGAAGATCCTTGGCGCCGACATGGCTGCCCTCGCCGACCTGCGGACATGCGGGGTGTCCCTCGTACGAGCGGCGGCGGCGCGAACGCCGGGCGCGCCGCACGTACGAGGGACGGGCCCGGCTAGTAACCCACGGTGAGTTCCGTGATGCCCGGGTGCTCCTTGACCTGAGCCGCACCGCGCACCGTCACCCGCACATAGCGCGCGAGCCGCGCCTTGTCCGACCCTTCGCCGGCCTCCGTGCCCGACGAGTCGCGCACGGCGTGCCAGTGGTGGCCGTCCAGGGAGACCTCGATGTCGTACGACGCGGGCTTGACGCCGGTCCACGTCGGCGTGACCTTCCCGACGCGCACCGGCTCGCCGAGGTCCGCGGTCAGGGTGCCGGTCTTCTCGGCCGGGACCCAGGCGGTGGCGGTGTTGCCGTCGACCGCGGCGTTCGCGTACATGCCGGGCTCCTCCGACGACGCCTTGGCGGGCGTGCAGCGGGCCGCGTTGTCCGTGGGCGTGAGGTCGGGGCGGCGGGTCTTCAGGACGACGGGAGCGCCCTCGCTGACGACCTGCTTGCCCTGCGGCGTGTCGAGCGTCATCGGCGCGCCGGACGTGAGCCGCACCGTGGTGTGGTGGGCGCCGAGTTCGACGTCGTACGTACGGCCCTGCCACGTCAGCCCGCGCAGGGTGACGCCCTCGGCGAGCTGCGGGGGCAGCATGGGGTCCAGACGCAGCCGGTCCTCCCGCATGCGCATGCCGGTCAGGCCGTTGGTGAAGATCTGCAGGAAGCCGCCCTTGCCGGTGAGGAAGTCGTGCGCGGGCGAGCCCGCCAGCGGGTCCTCCGCGCCCGCCTTGTCGCCGCGGGCCTCCGAGAACTGCGCGAACGGACCGCGTACGAACGGTTTGATGGAGCGCTCCAGATAGGTGTACGTGGAGCAGCCCGGCTCGCCGATCCCGGCCGCGTCGATGGCGTGCACCGAGTCCGTCATGGCCGGGCCGTCCGGGTCGGTGCGCTGCGCGTAGTAGTCGAGCGTGGCGGCCGCGGCGCCGTCGGGCATGGGCCACTCCAGGGGGTACATCAGGAGCACCGTGTCGGCCTGCTTGATCTTGCTGCCCTTGTAGCCGTCGTACTGCTCGAAGACCTTGCGCTCCTTGTCGTACGGGATCCGGATCCGGTCCGCGATCGACGTCCACTCGGCGGGAGCCTGCTTGCCGAGGAGCTTCGCGGCGCGGGCGGCGTGGCGCAGGGCGGTGACGGCGCCCGCGTTGGTGAACACCGCGTCGTCGACGCCGTTGCTGTACTCGTCGGGTCCCGCGGTGTCCTTGATGGAGTAGCTGCCGTCGGCGTTGCGGTGGACGCGGCCCGCCCAGAACTCGGCGATGCCCTTCATCACGGGCCAGCCGCGCGCACGCAGCCACTGGGTGTCCTTGGTGGCCAGGTAGTACTGCCAGGTGGCCAGGGAGATGTCGGACTGCAGGTGGATCTGGGTGCGGCAGTGCGGCGGGTCCACGCTGTGGCACTCCTTGGCCAGGTTGCCCGAACTGCCGCTGTTCCAGGGGTAGAAGAGCCCGTCGTAACCGAACTTGCGGGCGTTGTCGCGGGCTCCGGCGCGGGTGCGGTAGCGGTAGTCGACGACGGACTTGGCGAGGTCGGGGCGGGTGGCGAGGAGCCCCGGGTACATCCAGGTCTCGGCGTCCCAGAAGACGAGTCCCGCGTAGTTGTCGCTGGTCAGTCCGGCCGGGGCGATGCTGTTGGCCGCGCCCTCGCGCGTGCTGGAGAGCAGCCCGTACTGCGCGGAACGCACCCACGTCTGCAACTCCCGCTGCCGCCCCGCCACCTCGATGTCGCTGCGCCAAAGGCGTGCCCAGGCCGCGGTGTGGGAGCGCAGCAGCGCGTCCCAGCCGCGCTCGGCGGCGCGCCGCGAGGCGGCGGTGGCGTCCTGGCGCGGGGACCGCGAGGTCAGCCCGGTGTCGACGCCCACGAACTTGGTGAGTTCGTAGGACTGGCCGCTGCGGACGGGCAGGGTGAGGGACTGCCGGTTCGTCAGCTCGGCCGCGCCGCCCGCCCGGCGCTCCCGCGCGTCGTGCACGCCGTGTCCGGTGCGCAGCGTGGAGGCGACGGCGCCCTTGACCTTGGTGCCGTCGGTGCGGAAGGCGACGTCCATGGTCGGCCCGGACCCGCCGTGCCGCTCCCCGCCGGTGCGGTCGCCGCCACCGGTCTGCTGCACGCGCCGCGCGCCGCGCCCGTCGATGACGTCAGTGACGGTCGCGTCGCCGCTCCAGTGCGGACGCATCGTCAGCCGTACGGCGCCCACGTGCGGGTTGGCGCGGTCGGCGAGGACCTCGTAGGTCAGGTCGGTGCGGCGGCCGTCAGCGGCGGTCCAGGTGAGGGTGGTGGTGACGAGGCCGCAGTGCATGCTGAGGCTCTGCCGGTAGGCGGAGATACGGCCGGGCGCCGTCGAAGAGTTGAAGGTGTCGGATCCCTGGCCGCCGGTGGTGACGGTGAGCGGGGTCCAGGTGGGCAGCGCCGCGACGGCCTGCCGGTTCTCGGCGGTCCGCTTGTTGTGCGCGTACAGGCCGGACACGAAGGAGCCGTCGTAGCGCGGGGTGAACAGCGGCCATCCCGTCTTGGCCTCGCTGTCCGCGTAGCCGGCGCCGTTGGGCGGCACGCGCTGCCCCAGGTAGCCGTTGCCGACGAAGGCGTGGTGGTTGTCCTTGGGGTCGACGCGGGTGGAGTCGAGCGTCCAGCCGTCGCCCTGACGGCAGTCGGTGGCGGTGGCGGCGGGGGCGGCGTCGGCGCGGGAGGGTGCCGTCGGGGGGACCGCGGCCACGAGCACTCCGGCGAGCAGCGCCGCGGACAGTCTGGCGGCATGCGGCCGCGATACCAGGGAGTACGTCATTGTTCTCCGTCATGGTGAGGTGAGGGTCCACGGACCATAAATTTCATGAACAAGTCACGTCAATAACTTGCGCATCATCTATCAAGTCCTGAACACGGAGTGTGGAAAACACGCCACGCGCAGCCGATCTGCCGCGCCGACCACCGATGACATCGACGCCCGCGGCACAACACCTCTCCAACTTCTCCACAGCGCGGGTAAATTGACCTTGCCGCCCACAGCGGGCGTGTTTCTACGGGGTGGGTGGGGTGGAGCAGGGGATGCGCGGCGCAGTCCTGGACGGGCGGTACACGCTCACGGAGCGAATAGGCGCGGGCGGCATGGGGGCGGTGTGGCGGGCCCGGGACGCCCGGCTCGACCGGGAGGTGGCCGTCAAACTGCTCGGCCTGCCGGCGGACACGTCGGCTCCGGACCGCGAGCGGATGCTGGCGCTGTTCGTGCGGGAGGCGCGGGCCGCGGCGGCGCTCGACAGCACGTACATCGTGCCGGTCTTCGACCACGGTTCGGAGGGCGACATCCCGTACCTGGTGATGCCGCTCCTGAACGGCCGTACGGTGACCGACCTGCTCAGGGGCGGCAAGGGCCTGGCGCCGCAGCGGGTGGCGGACATCGCGGCGCAGGTGTGCCGGGCGCTCGCCGTGGCGCACCGCGCGGGCATCGTGCACCGGGACATCAAGCCCGCCAACGTGATGGTCACCGACGAGGGCACCGTGAAGGTCCTCGACTTCGGCATCGCCAAGTTCCTGGACGCGGCGACGGGCGCCGGCGGCTATCTCACCCGCACCTCCGACTCCCCCATCGGCACGCTGCACTACATGGCCCCGGAGCGGTTCGCGCACGGCGAGACCGACGGACGCACCGATGTGTACTCGCTGGGGTGCATGGTCCACGAAATGCTCACCGGCGCCCCGCCGTTCGACGCGCCGTCGGCGGCCGCGCTGATGCACTGCCATGTGTACGAGACCCCGGACCGGCCGTCGCTGCGGCGCCCGGAGCTCATGCCCGCGTGGGACGACCTCGTAGGCCGGATGCTGGCGAAGTCGCCCGCCGACCGGCCGGACGCCGAGCAGACGCGGGGCGAGCTGGAGGGCCTGGCGAAGGAGGCCTCCGTCGGCCTGGCGAAGCCCGCCCCGGCCGCACCGGCTCCGGCCGCGCCCGCTCCCGCCCTTCCCACCCCGGGTATTCCGACGCCCCCGGCGTCGACGCCCGCCCCGCACGCTTCCGCCAACGCGGCGCCCGCCACCCCGGCCCCCTTCGGGGCGGCGCCCGCAGCCTCGGCGCCCCCGGCGCAGAACGGGCACGCCGTCGACTCCGGCCCCCAGCCCGTCCCCACCTCCTATCCCCTGCCCCCGCCCAGACCGACCGCCCCGCCCCCGCTGTGGCCCGCCCCGGTCGCCCACCAGGGCGCGGTGCGCGCCGGGCGGCCGTGGTGGCGCAACTGGTGGGTCCCGGGCGGTGCGGCCGTGGCCGTCGCCGCGCTCGTCGCGACGCTCACCATCACCGATCCGTTCGGCGCCAGGGACGACTCCGGGAAGAGGACGGACGGCGGCACGTCCGACCGTCCCAAGCCCGGCCCCAAGGGCAGCACGGTGGCCGAGCGCGCCAAGACCGAGACGCTGGCCCTCGGCACGGCGGACGACTCCGAGGGCCCGGCGCCCGCCGTCGCCGGTGCCCGCAAGGGCGGCAGCGTCACCGTCCTGGAGCCCGCCGACCTCACCACCGTCGACCCCGGCAAGATGTGGTCGGGCACCGACCGGCTCGTCTCCCGCCTGGTCCACCGCAGCCTGACGGGCCTCAAGACGCTGCCCGACGGCAGGGTCAAGCTCGTCGGCGACCTCGCCACGGACGGCGGCCGCGTCTCGTCGGGCGGGCGGACCTGGACGTTCACGCTGAAGCCCGGACTGACGTACAACGACGGGACTCCGGTCGCCGCCAAGGACTTCGTGAACGCCGTCGAGCGCACGCTCGACCCGTCGTTCGCCATCGGCGACCGGACCCTGCGCAGCTGGCTGCTCGGCCCCAAGGAGGCGGACGGCATCGGCGGCGACCGCACCCTGCCGCCCGGCACCATAGAGACGCCCGACGACCGCACGATCGTCTTCCATCTGGAGAGCGCCCGGCCGGACTTCAACGTCGCGCTCGCGGGCCCGAGCGGGGCGCCCGTGCCCGACCGGGTGAAGGACACCTCGACGGGCTCACCGACGGTGCCGTCCACCGGCCCGTACGAGGTGAGCACCTTCGCCGGGGCGAAGAACGTCGTCCTGACCCGCAACGCCGAGTGGAAGGCGGACTCCGACCCGTTGCGGACCGCCTATCCGGACACGTACCGCATCGAGGGCGGGCTGTCCGTCGAGCAGGTCAAGTCCCGCACGGTGGGCGCGAGTTCGGGTGAGGCGATCATGTCGTTCACCGGATCCCTCGGCAAGGACGGGCTCGGCAAGACCCCCGGCGGGGCGGGCCGTCTGTCCGCGCCGTCGGCCTTCATCCACGCGTACCAGATCAACACCCGGCGGGTGAAGGACGTCAAGGTCCGCAAGGCCATCGCCACGGCGCTGCCCGCCGGGGACGTCCTCGCGGCGAGCGGAGAGGACGGCACGGTCCACCACAACCTGCTGCCGCCCGGCGTCCGTGGCGCCCGCCCCTTCGACCTGTACGGAGCCGGGGAGCGCGGCGACCCGGCCAAGGCCCGCGCGCTGCTCAAGGAGGCCGACGAGAGCGGCTTCAAGCTCACCCTCGGCCACGCGGACGCGACGGACGCCGAGCGGGCCCAGGTGATCAAGACGGCGCTCGACCGGGCCGGTTTCCGGGTCAAGCTGCAGAAGGACGACACGACGGACTACTACAAGAACGCGGGCACGGGGAAGTACGACCTGTTCCGGCTGCCCGTGGGCGCCGGTCTGCCCGTCGGCTCCGCGACCCTGCCGGAGTACTTCGACGGCAAGTACACCTACCCCACCTCGTCGAACTACTCACGCCTGAAGAACTCCGGCGTCGACGCGGCGATCGACGCGGCCGGTTCCGCGGGATCGCTGAGCGCCGCGGGCGAGCTGTGGTCGACGGTGGACCGCCGGGTGATGGAGCAGGCGGCGGCCGTGCCCGTGTACGTGCCGATGCGCACGTTCCTGTACTCCAAGGCGCTGCACGGCCTCCAGGTCGACCTCGACGGCGTGTCGCCGCTCAACGCCTACGTGCGCTGAGCGGCGGCACGGGTGGTCTAGCGGTGGGTGAACTGCGGCTTGCGCTTCTCCGTGAAGGCGGTCATGCCCTCCTTCTGGTCCGCCGTCGCGAACACCGCGTGGAACAGGCGCCGTTCGAAGCGGACGCCTTCGGTGAGGGTCGTCTCGAAGGAGCGGTTGACCGACTCCTTGGCCATCATGGCGACCGGCAGGGACATGCCCGCCACCGTCTCGGCGACGGCCAGCGCCTCGCCGAGCAGGTCGTCGGCCGGGACCACCCGCGAGACCAGTCCGGCGCGCTCGGCCTCCTCGGCGTCCATCGTGCGGCCGGTCAGGCACAGCTCCATGGCCTTCGCCTTGCCGACGGCGCGGGTCAGGCGCTGCGAGCCGCCGATGCCGGGGATGACGCCCAGCTTGATCTCCGGCTGGCCGAAGACGGCGGTGTCGGCGGCGAGCAGGATGTCGCAGAGCATGGCCAGCTCGCAGCCGCCGCCGAGGGCGTAGCCGGAGACGGCGGCGAGCGTCGGGGTGCGCACCTGGCCAAGCCGGTCCCAGGCCGTGAACCAGTCGCTGAGGTACATGTCCAGGTAGTTCTGCGGGCTCATCTCCTTGATGTCGGCGCCCGCCGCGAACGCCTTCGCGGAGCCGGTGAGGACGATGCAGCCGACCTCAGGGTCCCGGTCGAGGGCCTCGGCCGCGGCCACGACCTCCCGCATCACCTGGAGGTTCAGGGCGTTCAGGGCCTTGGGGCGGTTCAGGGTGAGGACGGCCACCCGGCCCTTGCGCTCCACAAGGATCGTCTCGTACGAAACGGTGGCGGGATCCGTCGTCGTACCGGTGGGATCCGTGGGGGTGCTGCTGGAGGTGGTCATGCCGGCTGGTCCTTCTGCTGGTCGGCGGGCTGCTGCCCGGAGCGTTCTCTGATGGCGCGGACGATCCCGGAGAAGTCCTCGGCCGCGCCGCCGCCCTCGGCGAAGGCTGCGTACAACGCGGCGGCGCGCAGGCCGAGTTCGGCGTCGACGCCGCCCGCGCGCACCGCGTTCGCGGCGAGGCCGAGGTCCTTGGCCATCAGGGGCGCGGCGAAGCCCGGGCGGTAGTCGCGGTTGGCGGGCGAGCCCGGGACCGGGCCCGGCACCGGGCAGTTGACGCTCAGCGCCCAGCACTGACCGGACGCGGTGGACGCCACGTCGTACAGCGCCTGGTGGGAGAGGCCGAGGCTCTCGCCGAGGACGAAGGCCTCGCTGACGGCGATCATCGAGACGCCGAGGATCATGTTGTTGCAGATCTTCGCGGCCTGTCCGGCGCCCGCCGCGCCGCAGTGCACGGCCTTCTTGCCCATCTCGGCGAGCAGCGGCTCGGCCCGCGCGAACGCGGCCTCGTCACCACCGACCATGAAGGTGAGCGTGCCCGCCTCGGCGCCCATGACGCCACCGGAGACGGGTGCGTCCACGGCGAGGTGCCCGGCCGCGGCGGCCGCCTCGTGGGCGGCCCGCGCGTCGGCGACGTCGATGGTGGAGCAGTCGACGAAGAGGGTGCCGGGCCGGGCGGCCGCGAGCAGTCCTTCGTCCTGGTAGAGGGCGAGGACGTGGCGGCCCGCGGGCAGCATGGTGAGCACGACGTCCGCGTCGGCGGCCGCCGCGACGGCCGAGGGCGCGGCCTCGACGCCCGCGGCGACAGCGGCGTCCACGGCGTCCGGGACCAGGTCGTGGCCCACGACCCGGTATCCGGCCTTGACCAGGTTGGCGGCCATCGGGCCGCCCATGTGGCCGAGGCCGACGAAGGCGATGACGGGGCTCACCAGGGCACCTCCTGCGGGGAGCGGTCGGCGGCGAGGGCGAGTTCGCGCGCGCCGAGCGGGGCGAAGTAGCGGGCCACGTCGTCGTCGGTGACGTCGGCGAGGGTGGCCGGGGACCAGCGGGGGTCGCGGTCCTTGTCGACGACCTGGGCGCGGATGCCCTCCACGAGGTCGGCGGAGGCGAGGGCCGCGCACGATACGCGGTACTCCTGTTCGAGGACCCGCTCCAGCGGGCCGAGCTGCCGGGCCCGGCGCAGCGAGGAGAGCGTGACCTTCAGGGCGGTCGGCGACTTGCCGTGCAGGGTCTCGGCGGCCTCCTTGGCGGCCTGCGCGCCGTGGTTCTGCAGCCGGTCGACGATCTCCTCGACGCCGTGTGCCGGGTAGCAGGCGTCGATCCACGCGCGCTGGTCGCCGAGGACGCCCGGCGGCGCTTCGGCGACGTACCGGGCGAGGACCTCGCGCACCGGATCGGACGCGAGGTCCGCGACGAGGCGCGGCAGCAGGTCGGAGGGGACGAAGTGGTCGGCGAGCCCGCACAGGAGCGCGTCGCGGGCGCCCAGTTGCTGGCCGGTCAGGGCCAGGTGGGTGCCGAGTTCACCGGGGGCGAGGCCGAGCAGGTAGGTGCCGCCGACGTCGGGGACGAAGCCGATGCCCGTCTCGGGCATGGCGATGCGGGAGCGCTCGGTGACGACGCGGACGCCGCCGTGCGCGGAGACGCCGACGCCGCCGCCCATGACGATGCCGTCCATCACGGCGACGTACGGCTTGGGGTAGCGCGCGATGCGGGCGTTGAGGTGGTACTCGTCGCGCCAGAAGTCCGCGGAGGCGCTGCCGCCGGTGCGGGCGTCGTCGTAGATGGCGCGGATGTCGCCGCCCGCGCAGAGGCCGCGCTCCCCCGCGCCGGTGAGCACGACGGTCTCGACGGCCGGGTCGTGCTCCCAGGCGGCGAGGGCCTGGTCGATGCGGCGGACCATGGCGTGGGTGAGGGCGTTCAGGGCCTTGGGCCGGTTGAGGACGATGTACGCGGCGCGGCCCTCGGTGCGCAGCAGCACGGAGTCGTCGGCGGGCGCCGGGGCCGGGGCGGCGTCGGCGGGCGTCATCGCAGCGCCCCCGTCAGGCCGCGGGCGACGATCAGGCGCATGATCTCGTTGGTTCCTTCCAGGATGCGGTGGACGCGCAGGTCGCGCACGAGCTTCTCGATGCCGTACTCGGTCAGGTAGCCGTAGCCGCCGTGCAGTTGCAGGGCACGGTCGGCGACCGAGTGGCCGGTGTCGGTGGCGAACTGCTTGGCCATGGCGCACAGTTGGGGCGCCTGCGGGTCGCCCGCGTCGAGGGCCTGGGCGGCCTGGCGGACCAGGGCGCGGGCCGCGGTCAGCTCGGTCGCCATGTCGGCGAGCTTGAACTGGAGCGCCTGGGCGTCCAGGAGCCGGGCTCCGAACGCCTCGCGGTCGGCGAGGTAGCCGAGGCTGCGGTCGAGGGCGCTGCGGGCGCCGCCGAGCGAGCAGGCGGCGATGCCGAGGCGGCCGCCGTTGAGGCCGTTCATGGCGATGCGGAAGCCGTTGCCCTCGCCGCCGAGCAGCCGGTCGGCGGACAGCCGCACCCCGTCGAGGATCACCTGCCGGGTGGGCTGGGCGTTCCAGCCCATCTTCTGTTCGTTCGGGCCGAAGGACAGGCCTTCGTCGTCGCGCTCGACGACGAAGGCGGAGACGCCGCCGGGACCGCTGTCGCCCGTGCGGGCCATCACGATGTACACGTGCGAGGCACCGGCGCCGGAGATGAACTGCTTGACGCCGTTCAGGACGTAGGTGTCGCCGTCGCGTTCGGCGCGGGTGCTGAGCGCGGCGGCGTCGGAGCCCGCGCCGGGCTCGGTGAGGCAGTAGCTGCCGAGCCAGTCCATAGACGTCAACGACCCGAGCCAGCGGGCGCGTTGGGACTCGTCGCCGTACCGGTCGATCATCCAGGCGACCATGTTGTGGATGGAGAGGTAGCCCGCGATGGACGGGCAGCCGGAGGCGAGGGCCTCGAAGACGAGGACGCCGTCGGCGCGGGTGAGCCCGGAGCCGCCCGCGTCCTCGGCGACGTACATCCCGCCGAGCCCGAGGTCCGCGGCCTTGCGCAGCACCTCCACCGGGAAGTGCTTCTCCTGGTCCCAGGAGAGGGCGTGCGGGGCGAGGTGCTCCTGGGCGAAGTCGAGGGTGGTCTCGACGATGGCGAGCTGGTCCTCGGTGAGCAGTGAGCTGGTCACGGCGGTCACCCCATCGTCGGGATGGTGAAGCTCGCGCCCTCCTTGGCCCCGGAGGGCCAGCGCGAGGTGACGGTCTTGGTGCGGGTGTAGAAGCGGATGGAGTCCGGTCCGTGCTGGTTGAGGTCGCCGAAGCCGGAGCGCTTCCAGCCGCCGAAGGTGTGGTACGCGACGGGTACCGGGATGGGGACGTTGACGCCGACCATGCCGGTGTCGACGCGGCGGGTGAAGTCGCGGGCGGTGTCGCCGTCGCGGGTGAAGAGCGCGACGCCGTTGCCGTAGGGGTGCTCGGTGGGCAGCCGCAGCGCTTCCTCGTAGTCGGCGGCGCGGACGACGGACAGGACCGGGCCGAAGATCTCCTCCTGGTAGATCCGCATGTCCGGGGTGACGCGGTCGAAGAGCGAGGCGCCCGCGAAGAAGCCGCCCTCGTGCCCGGGCAGCTTGAAGTCCCGGCCGTCGACGACGAGTTCGGCGCCCTCCTCGACGCCGAGGTCGACGTAGGAGCGGACGCGGTCGAGGGCGTCGCGGCTCACCAGGGGGCCGAAGTCGGCCTCGGGGTCGTCGGAGCGGCCGATCCGCAGCGCGCCGATGCGGTCCTTGAGGCGGGCCACCAGGGCGTCGGCGGTGGCCTCGCCGACCGGCACGGCCACGGAGATCGCCATGCAGCGCTCGCCCGCCGAGCCGTAACCGGCGCCGATCAGCGCGTCCACGGCCTGGTCGAGGTCCGCGTCCGGCATCACGATCATGTGGTTCTTGGCGCCGCCGAAGCACTGGGCGCGCTTGCCGTGGGCGGCGGCGGTGGCGTAGATGTGCGCGGCGATCGGCGTGGAGCCGACGAAGCCGAGCGCCTCGACGCGCGGGTCCTCCAGGAGGGTGTCGACGGATTCCTTGCCGCCGTTGACGACGTTCAGGACGCCCGGCGGCAGGCCCGCCTCGAGGAAGAGCTCGGCGAGGCGCAACGGCACGGACGGGTCGCGCTCGGACGGCTTGAGGATGAAGGAGTTGCCGCAGGCGATGGCGGGCGCGGCCTTCCACAGGGGGATCATCGCGGGGAAGTTGAACGGCGTGATGCCCGCGACGACGCCGATGGGGCGGCGCAGCGAGTGCACGTCGATGCCGGTCCCGGCGTTGTCGGTGAACTCGCCCTTGAGCAGGTGCGGGATGCCCGCGGCGAACTCCACGACCTCGAGGCCGCGCTGGAGGTCGCCGTGCGCGTCGGCGACGGTCTTGCCGTGCTCGGCCGACAACATCCGGGCCAGCGACTCGCGTTCGCCCTCGACGATCCGCAGGAACCGCAGCAGGACGCGGGCGCGGCGCTGCGGGTTCCACTCGCCCCACTCGCGCTGCGCCTCGGCCGCGTCGGTGATGGCCGCCTCGGTCTCCGCGCGGTTCGCGAGCGGGACGCGGGCCTGTATCTCGCCGGTGTTCGGGTCGTACACGTCGGCCAGCGCGCCCGATGTTCCCGGGATGTGCTTGCCGCCGATGAAGTGGGTCAGTTCACGGACCATGGGGGCCTGCTCTTTCGTCAGGTGGGATCCGGGGACGGGCGCGTCCGACCGGCCGTCGGCGGCGTGCGCGGGCATGCCGGATCGACGGACGGAAGAAGGGGACGCGAACGGCCGGGGGCCGTCAGACAGCGGGGGTTGTCGCTCGCATCGCCGGATCACCAGGGTCGTGGGTGCACACCGGGGCCATGCGTGTCTGCTCCATCCTCGTGGACAACACGGAACACCCCACGGCCGGTATCCTGACTCCCGGATCAGCGCCCGTTCTCCCGCCTTCCCAACGGACTTCTCCGTCAGTGGCGTTGTCTCACGCGAGAACGCACTCCCCGGTCACAGTGGCGGGACCGTGCCGGATTCACACCGGCTTCCCTGCACCGCGGGCTTGTCCACGAACATATACTTGGACGTCCTAGTAAGTCCACACCCGACTGCGCGACCGGCAGGGTTCCGTCATCATCTGACGGTCCGCCACCTCCGCGCGCGACCCGCCGACGCGCCCCCTTGTTTCGTGTACATGACACGCGCAGACTCGTTCCTGCCACGGGACTCGGATGCGGGGGACACAGTGGAACGACTGGGAACGACGGACCCGGAGGAAGTCGGGCAGTACCGGACCATCGCGGAGCTGGGCCGGGGCGGTATGGGACGCGTACTGCTCGGCAGCGCGCCGGACGGCACCCTCGTGGCGCTGAAGCAGGTGCACCAGGAACTCGTCGAGGACGACGGTTTCCGGGCCCGGTTCCGCCGCGAGGTGGACGCCTCCCGCAAGGTGTCCGGGGCGTACACCTCGGCGGTGATCGACGCCGACGCCGACGCGCCGGAACCGTGGCTGACGTCGGAGTTCGTGCCGGGCCCCTCCCTCCAGGAAGCGGTGACGGCCGTCGGCACCCTGCCGGAGGAGGCAGTGCTGCGCATGGCCGTGGGGCTGGCCTCCGCCCTGCGCGACATCCACCGGGCGGGCCTGGTGCACCGGGACCTCAAACCGTCCAACGTGCTCCTCGCCGACGACGGCCCGCGGGTCATCGACTTCGGCGTCGCGCGGGCGACCGACGGCGAGGGCACCACGGAACTCACCCGTTCGGGCTGGCTGGTCGGCTCCCCCGGCTTCATGTCCCCGGAGCAGGCCGAGGGGCTGCCGCCCGGCCCGGCCGGCGATGTGTTCTCCCTGGGCACGGTGCTGGTCATGGCCTGCACGGGCACCTGCCCGTTCGTCGGCCCCTCCGTCCCGCAGACCCTGTACAACGTGGTGCACACGGAGCCCGACCTCAGCGGGCTCCCGGCCAGGATCCGCCCCGTCGTCGCCCGCTGCCTGGCCAAGGACCCGAACGACCGGCCGACCCCGGCCCAGCTCCTCGACGGCCTCGGGCAGCTCACCCCGGCGGCGCGCCCCTGGCCCCTGGAAGTGCACGAGCTGATCGCCGCGCAACAGGCCGAGATCGCCCGGCTCCGGGAGGAGCTGGCCCGCAGGGAAGCCGAACAGGAGGCCGCGGCCCCCGCGACGGAGTCCCCGGCCGGTCCGGGGCACCCCGCCCCGCCGTCCGATTCCGCCCCGTCCCCCCGGAAGTGGCCGCTCGCCGTGGGAGCGCTCGTCGCGGCGACCGTGGGGGCCGTCCTCGTCACCCTCCTCTTCGACCCCGGGGGCGACAGCGACACGGACACCACTTCCCGGCCGCCGCGAGCCACCCCCACGGTCCAGGAGTCGGCCACCGTCCCGGCCTCGGAGCGGCCTCGGCAATCGGCCGGGGCATCGGCCACGCCGCCCGCCCCCGAACCCTCGGAGGCCGCCGAGCCCTCGCCCCGGGTGCCGACGACGGCCGAGGCCCGGCCCAGCACGCGCCCCGCGGCGATCGTCACCTGTGGGGGCAAGCCGCTGTCCAGACCCGCCATGTTCGTCCTGGCGTGCGGCGACGGCGGGATCGGGCTGAAGAAGCTGAAGTGGTCGGACTGGGGCGAGCCCACCGCTCGCGGCACCGGCCAGGGGTGGGAGCGCGTCTGCGAGCCCACGTGCGCGAACGGCCGGGAGGCCGCGTACCCGGCGACGGTGATCCTCACCGGCCTGACCGGAGGACGCTACACGCTCATGCAGGTCAGAGCCCCGCAGTCCCCCGGCGACCGGGTCGTCGACTACACCCTCGATCCGTACGGGCCGACGCGGCGCCTCTGACCGTCCGCGCGCTCCGGCTTCGCCAATCCCTCAGGACTCCCGTGGCCGGTCCGCCCCTCAGGACCCCCATGCCGTGAACGCGCCCCAGTGCACGGCGGACGCGAAGGGGCGCTCGCCGCCCTCCGCCCGCGCGGCGTAGGGCTCGATCAGGGCCGCCAGATGGGGGTGGGAGTCCGTGTACCGGGTGAGGTCGTCCCACGTCAGCCGACGCAGCCAGCGGCGCGCACGGCGAAGCGCCGGCACCGGGGCCTCGCTGCTTGCGAGGCGTTCGTAGAACCGGGTCATCAGCACGGCGGTCGCGAGGTCGTCCACGAGCCACAGGCTGGTCACCGCGCAGGCCGCCCCCGCCTGGAGGAACCCGGCCGGGAGGCCGAGGAACTCGTCGGGGGCGTCGAGGATCGCGTAGTGGCCGGACTGGCAGGCGCTGGCCACCGTAAGGCGGCAGCCGGGCAGTTGGTGCCGGACGAGCGCGTCCATGTCGAGCCTGCCGTCGGCGAGCGCGAGCGAGCCGCCCTCGAACCCGGCGCTCCCGTGACAGCTCAGGTGCAGGTACGAGGCCTCGGCGAGGTGCGAGAGCACCCAGTCGACGGTGGCCTCGTCCCCCACCGCGCAGCTCGCCTCGCCCCAGGACGCGAACAGGGCGCGGATCTCGGCGAGTTCGGTCCGGCTGCCCGGCAGTGAACCGTCGGGGTCGGTGACGGCCACCAGGTGCGGCGGCCCCTCCGGCGGGCGTCCGGAGCGGGCGCGGGTGGCCGCGTAGACGCTCGCGGACGGGGAGACGGTCAGGGTGCCGACGTCGTCGAGCACCTCGTCCGTGCCGGACCCGAGCGGCACGGCGTGCAGCGGTACGAGTCCCAGGAGGCCGGTCGGCACCACGACGGCCTCGCCCCGTGGGTCCTCGGCGAGGAGCCGCGCCAGAGGCCGCACGAGCGGCTCCAGGGCGAGGAGGCGGTCCAGGGCCTCCGGGAGCCTGCGGCGGTAGGTCAGCCGCGGGGCCTGCTGAACGAGCCACAGGCCCGGGGTGTCGTCGTCCGGGTTGTCCAGGTCCATCATCAGGAGCCGGGTCACGGTGATGCTGGTGACCTCGGGGACGGTCACCGCCCGCACGGCGGACCCGTCGGCGGGGACCGTCAGGACATAGCTGCCCCAGGGGGCATTGACCAGGTAGGCGAGCGGCAGTCCGCCCGCGGCGCGGACGATGTCCCGCAGTTCGGTGGTGCGCAGGAAGTCCTCGAAGCCGGGGATGCCCCGGATCTCGTCGACGACGGTGCGCACGGCGCGTTCGGCCTCGGCCTGTTCCCGCACGGCGGGGGCGAGCCCGCCCGGCGTCATGTCCGACGCGTGCGTGACGGCGGACGCGTAGCGTGTCCGCGCGACGCGGTAACGGTCCGCCATGACGGAGTCGACGCGTTCGAGTGCCGCCAGGTCCACCGCACCCCGGCCGGTCACCACCGACAGCTCGCAGGCCAGTCCGCGCTCCAGCGCTTCGACGGCCCGCTCGGGGGCACCGGCCCGCGCCAGCAGGAAGGCGGTCCAGCGGGCAAGCCGGTCGACCTGGACCAGTACGCCGCGGCGGCTCGCGGCCGTGACCTGGGCGTCGAAGAGCGCGTTCACTGCCGTCTGCATGTCCGAGGCCACGTCGGCGGCCTCCTGCCAGCGCTCCGCCTCGGCGTGGGAGTTGAGCAGCTCGCGGGCGATGCTGAGGTGCAGGGTCGGTGCGACCGCGGGCGGTGTCGCGGCGAGCGCGTCCTGGCGCAGCCGGATGCTCCCGGCGTTGTCCGGGCCGTCGATGTGGTCGCCCGCCTGGGCCAGCAGCCAGGCGATGCGACCGGTGTTGAGGAGGCCGGGTCGCGCCCTGCTCAGGTCGAGCGCCGCGGTGGCCGCCGCCCGGGCACCGTGCGCGTCGACGGGGTCGGCGGAGAGCAGCAGGTGGGCCAGGTTGCACTGCATCTGCGCCCACAGGAGGGGGTCGTCGTCCGGGTCGAGATGGTGGAGGGCGTCGCGGTAGCACCGCTCGGCCCGGCCCGCGTCGTCCGGTCCGTCGCGGCGGGAGAGCAGCAGGCCCAGATTGACCAGGGAGTAGGCCCAGTCGACCGGGGAGCGCTCCGGGGACCGTTCCTCCAGTCCGGCCGTGATGCGGTCAATGCCGAGGGTGAGGTCGGTGGCGTCGCCCCCGGGCCGTTCGGCGAGGAGCAGTCCGTAGTTGGTCTGGACGAGGGCCCAGTGCTCGGGGTGCTCGCTCCGGTCCAGGGCGCTCGCGCGGGCCAGCAGGTCGCGGGCCGCCTCCCACACCTCGAGCTGGTCGCCGTCGTCGCGGAAGTAGTGGGCGTTGGCGAGGTTGTTGGCGACCTCCGCCCAGGGCAGGGTGCCCTCGGTCAGTCGGCTCAGGGCGTGTTCGAGGACGTGCACGGCCTCGGTGACGTCGGCTTCGAGTCCGGCGCGGACGGCGTCCACGAGGCGTTCGCCGAGCCGGGCGGCCAGGACGGTCTCCATGTCCTCCTCGCCGAGGTCGGCGGCGAGCTGAAGGGCCTCGCGGGCCACCGGAACGGTCTCCGGGCCTTCGGTTTCCAGGGCCCGGGTGTACAGGTCCTGCAGTCGAGCCCGCAGTTCGGCGCCGAATCGGCCCAGGGACGTGAAGTAGTGGTCCACCGCCGTCTCGTGCGGCGTCCGGCCGTCGCTCAGCTCGTCCAGGAGCAGCTGCCGTCGTTCCAGGATCGAGGCGAGCGGCGTCCCGGCGGCGGCGTGCAGTTCGGCACGGCCCGCGTCGCGCACCGCCGTGTCAGCGGTCAACTCCGGGTACGTACGGAGGAGTTCGGCGAACCCCTCGGGCGGGGTGGCCAGCACGGCGCCCAGCAGTTCGACGATCCGGGTCTCGGCGCGCTCCTCGGCGAGATAACCGAGGAAGCTCCGGTAGTTGTCGGCGGTGGACGTCCCGTCGTTCGGCAGCGCGCGGCAGGCCGCCTCGGGGTCCGTCAGGTCCCGGTCGAGGTCGCGGGCCAGGACCACCGAAAGCAGTCTGCGCGGCAGGGGGATCGCCCGCCCGGCGAAACCGTCGCCCTCAAAGGCACCGGCCTCCTGCGCCTCTTCGAGGAGGGCGACCCCGGAGTCACCGGGGCCGCCCCGGAGCTCCGCCATCGGGAGGGCGATCAGCAGCGGCGCCGTGACGCCGGGCCGCAGGACGAGGAGCGGCGCGTCGTCGACGTACGCCCTCGCCCCGCACTCCGGACAGTCCACCCACGACACGCCCGGACCGGGGGCGTCGAGGATGTCGGCGCGCTCCCGGGCGTCCATGACACGCCACGCCGGAGCGGTCCGCTCCCGGGCGCACTCCTCGCAGCGCCAGCTGTAGGGCATCCGAACCGAGACCGTCACGCTCGCCCCCGTGGTGTTGTACGTCGGCCGCCGTCGAGCCGCCCCCGGCTTCCGGCGAGGACTACTTCCCGCCGCTGAGCCGGGAGAGCAGGGCCGTGAAGACACGGCCCAGCGCCGCGTCCCGCATCGCCCGCTTGTGGATGGTCAGGGCCCACCGTCCCCGCGTGTCCCGCTTCACGACGACCTCCGTCTGCAGCAGCACGACGACCAGGACGGTGACCGAGAGCGCGACGGGGTCGAAGCGCACGTTCGGCTCCTGCGCGAAGTCGACCGCCTCGCTGACCGTCCGCGCCTCACCGTCCCCCAGATCCGCGGCGTACTCCAGCGCGGCGCGGGCCAACTCACCCTCCGTGGCGTCGGCTTGCTCCACTGACGCGTAGGCCGCCACGTCCGCCGCGTCCAGCGCATCCCGCAACTCGGCGTCGTTCCACGGGCACTTCTTCGCGTCCGGCAGCAGACCGCGCTCCTCCACCAGTGCGGTGAGCGCCCGGACGGCAGCTTCGTCGGAGAGCGCCCGGATTCGCCGCTCCAACTGATCTCGACTCGACATGCTCCAATTCTGGCCTCTCCGCGGTCCGCACGGGCGTGATCCCGAGATGCGGGCCGCGGATCGGGAGAAGGAGGGCCGCCCCGGCCCTCCAAGGGCGGCACGCCCCTCCAGGAGCAGCACCTACCCTCCAGGAGCAGCACGACCCTCCAGAAAGCAGTACCGCCCTCCAGGAGCAGCACGGCACCGCTAGCCGTCCAGTTCCTCCCGCAGGACGTCCGCGAGCCCCGCAAGCGCGGCGTCGAGCTGTGGAGCCGCCGCTCCGCCGCCCTGCGCCACCTCGTCCGAGCCACCGCCCCGCCCGCCGAGCAGCCGCTTGACCAGCGCGGACGCGGACAGTCCCGCCGCGCGCCCGGCCTTGTTCACCGCGACGACGAGAACGGGCTTGGCGGCGGTCAGGGCTACGACGGCCACGCCGGGACGCTCCCCGGGCAGCCGTCCGCGCACGTCCAGGGCGAGGGCCCTGGCGGTGCCCGCGTCGCCCTCCGTGGTGGCGGTGACCACGCTCGCGCCCGCCACGTCGACGGCGCGGTCGGCCAGTTCACCCGAGCGGACGGCGAGGGCCGCCTGCCGCAGCCGCTGGTTCTCGCGGTCGGCGGCCTTGAGCCGGTCGAGGAGTCCGGCGATGCGCTCGGGCAGTTCGGCGCGCGGTGCCTGCACCTGCTCGGCGATCCGGGCGACGAGGTCGCGCTCGCGCGCCAGATGGCCGAAGCCCTCGATGCCGACGGCGGCCTCCAGGCGCCGCATGCCCGCACCGACGGACGACTCGGCGGTCAGCGCGACGACGCCGACCTGCGCGGCGTGCTCGACGTGCGTGCCGCCGCACAGTTCGCGCGACCAGGCGCCGCCGATCTCGACGACCCGCACCTGCTCGCCGTACGTCTCGTCGAACAGGGCGAGCGCGCCGAGCTCCTTGGCCTCGGGCAGCGTCATCCAGCGCACCTGGACCGGCGCGTCGCGGCGCAGGGCGCGGTTGGCGGCCTCCTCGACCTCGCTGCGGACGGTGGCGGAGAGGCCGCCGCGCCAGGGGAAGTCGAGGCGCAGATAGCCGGGGCGGTTGTAGGAGCCGGACTGCAGGGCGGTGGGGCCGAGGATCTCGCGGAGGGCGGCGTGCAGGACGTGGGTGCCGGAGTGGGCCTGGCGGGCGCCGAGGCGCCATTCGGGGTCGACGGCGGCGTGCACGGCGTCGCCGACGGCCAGTTCGCCCGCGGTGACGCGGACCTGGTGCACGACGAGGCCGGGCAGCGGGCGCTGCACGTCGAGCACGTCGGCCTCCACGGAGGGGCCGGAGAGGTGTCCCGCGTCGCTGTCCTGACCGCCGGACTCGGCGTAGAACGGGGTGCGGTCGAGGACGGCGGTGACGATCTCGCCGTCGCTCGCCACGGGCACGGGTCCTGCGGGGCCGAGGAGGGCGAGGACGCGGGACTCGGTGGTCAGAGTGTCCCAGGCGCGCCAGTCCGTCGGCCCGTGCTCGGTGAGGACACCGCGCAGCGCCGACGTGTCGACCGCCCCGCCGGACTTGCGGGCGCGGGCGTCCGCGCGGGCCCGTTCGCGCTGCTCGCGCATGAGTGCCGTGAAGCCCTCGCGGTCGACCTCCACGCCCTGTTCGGCGGCCATCTCCAGGGTGAGGTCGATGGGGAAGCCGTAGGTGTCGTGCAGCAGGAAGGCCTGGGCGCCGGGCAGTTGGCGCGCGCCCTCGGCCTTGACCTTGGTGACGGCCGTGTCCAGGACGGTCGTGCCCTGCTTGAGGGTGGCGCGGAAGGCGTCCTCCTCGCCGGCGGCCTGGTCGGCGACGCGGTCGTACGCCGTGCTCACGTCGGGGTAGCTCGGCGCCATGCAGTCGCGGGCGACGGCGAGGAGCTGGGTCAACGCCGGGTCTTCGTGGCCGAGTTGACGCATCGAGCGGACCGCGCGGCGCAGGATGCGACGCAGGACGTAGCCGCGGCCCTCGTTGCCGGGGGCGGTGCCGCCGGTGAGGAGCATCAGGGCCGTGCGGACGTGGTCGGCGACGACACGCAGACGTACGTCGGCCACCGGGTCGGCGCCGTAGCGGACACCCGCGAGGTCGGCGGCCCGGTCGAGGACGGGCCGGGTCTCGTCGATCTCGTACAGGTTGTCGACACCTTGGAGCAGGGTGGCCATGCGCTCCAGGCCCATGCCGGTGTCGATGTTGCGGCGCGGGAGTTCACCGAGGATCGGGTAGCCGGACTTGCCGATGCCCGCGCCGCGCTCGTACTGCATGAAGACGAGGTTCCAGAACTCCATGTACCGGTCCTCGTCGACGGCCGGGCCGCCCGCGCGGCCGAGCGCGGGGCCGCGGTCGTAGTACAGCTCCGAGCAGGGACCGCACGGCCCGGGGACGCCCATGGACCAGAAGTTGTCCTCGTCGCCGCGCGCCACGATCCGCTCGTCGGGCAGGTCCGCGACGCGCCGCCACAGTCCGCGCGACTCGTCGTCGGAGTGGTGCACGGTCACCCAGATCTTCGCCGGGTCGAGTCCGTAGCCGCCGTCCGCGACGGGGCGGGTGCTCAGGTCCCAGGCGAAGGTGATGGCCTCTTCCTTGAAGTAGTCCCCGAAGGAGAAGTTGCCGTTCATCTGGAAGAAGGAGCCGTGCCGCGTGGTCTTGCCGACCTCCTCGATGTCGAGGGTGCGCACGCACTTCTGCACGCTGGTCGCCCGCGGCCAGGGCGGCTCGGCCTCGCCCGTCAGATAGGGCTTGAACGGCACCATGCCCGCGTTGACGAAGAGCAGCGTCGGGTCGGGCGTCGGCAGCGGGGCGCTGGGGACGACGGTGTGACCGCGCTCGGCGAAGAAGTCCAGGAAGCGGGTGCGGATGTCGGCGGTGCGCAAGGGGTGCTCCGGGCGGGGCTCAAGGGGCTACAGGGACGGTGGGAAGTGGGGGGTTGGGGGCCGCGGGATCTGCTGGGACCGCGGGCTGTTGGGGCTCTGGGGCTACGCGGGCGGGAAGGTGTCGGGGCCCGCGGGGTGGCGCGGGCCGAGGAAGACGGCCGTGCCGTATCCGTTCGGCGCGGGATGCGTGGCCTGTCGCCAGCCGAGCCGCTCGTAGAAACGGACGGTCGCGTCGGCCTTGACGGACGTGAGCAGCCAGCAGCGCCCGCCGGGCGCGTCGCGCGTGACCTCTTCGAGGAGCGTACGGCCGAGGCCGCGGCCGTGCGCGCCGGGCGTGACGGCGAGTTCGTCGACCTCCAGGCCGCCGCACAGCCACGCGGCGGTGCGCTCGGCGCCGAGGGCGGCGCTGACGCGCGGGTAGGAACGCGTGGCCGGCAGCGGGGTCTCGGACGTCCAGGCGGTGGCGAAGCCGAGCACGCGGTCGCCGTCGAGGGCCACCGCGGCGGTGAAGCCCGGGCGGTCCGTGTCGCCCGCGAGTCGTTCCAGGTAGACGTCCGCTTCCGCGGGGTCGGAGTTCCACGGCGGCTCGGCGAAGGCCTCGGCGTAGACCTGCCGGATGCCGTCGCGGTGGGTGAGCAGGTCGGGGCCCGGCAGGCGGCGCACGAGGGTGTCGGTCATCAGGCGACCCTCGCGAACGTCGTCGTGGGGTGCAGCGCCGCGTACTCCAGGGGCGCGGACGGGTCGATCGACACGTCGAGGGGCGCCGGTGCGGCGCCCGCGCGGACCAGCAGGTCACCGACGGCGGCGATCATCGCTCCGTTGTCGGTGCACAGGCCGAGCGGCGGGACGCGCAGGGTGATCCCGGCCGCCCGGCAGCGCTCCTCGGCGAGGGCCCGCACCCGGGAGTTGGCGGCGACGCCGCCGACCACGACGAGGGTGTCCACGCCGTGTGCGGCGCAGGCGGCGACGGCCTTGCGGGTCAGGACGTCGGCGATGGCCTCCTGGAGCGCGGCGGCGCCGTCGGCGACCGGCAGGTCGCCGTCCGCGTGGCCCTCGGCCCAGCGTGCGGCGGCGGTCTTCAGGCCGGAGAAGGAGAAGGCGTACGGGTCGTCGCCGGGGCCGGTCAGCGGGCGCGGGAACACCACGGCGTCCGCGGCGCCGGAGCGCGCCGCACGGTCGACGGCGGGCCCGCCCGGGTAGGGCAGCCCGAAGACGCGGGCCACCTTGTCGAAGCACTCGCCCGCCGCGTCGTCCAGGGTGTCGCCGAGGTGCGCGATCGGGTCGCGGGCGAGGTCCCGGACGAGCAGCAGCGAGGTGTGGCCGCCGGAGACGATCAGGACGACGCAGGGGTCGGGCAGCGGGCCGTGCTCCAGGGTGTCGGCGGCGACGTGCCCGGCGAGGTGGTGCACTCCGTACAGCGGTACGTCCAGGGCGTAGGCGAGGGACTTCGCCCCGGCGAGGCCGACCTGGAGGGCGCCCGACAGGCCGGGGCCCGTGGTCACGGCGACCGCGCCGATGTCGCCGAGGCGCAGGCCCGCCGTGTCCAGGGCGCGGCGGACGACCGGGGTCAGCGCGTGCACGTGGGCGCGGGCGGCGATCTCGGGGACGACGCCGCCGTAGCGGGCGTGCTCGTCCATGCTCGACGCGACCGCGTGCCCGAGCAGGCGCCCGTCGCGGACGAGACCGGCGCCGGTCTCGTCGCAGGACGACTCGATGCCGAGCACGATCGGGGAGGCGCTCATGAGGGTTCTCCCGGCGCCGACGCCCACGCTGAGACCGCGGCCAGCCCCAGACCCAGCCCCAACCCCGACGCCGACCTCGGCACCGGCTCCCCCGCTGCCGACGTCACTCGGCTTCCGTCTCGCATCCGTCCTCGCCCCGCCTTCCCTCTGGCTCGCACCCGTCGCTCACCAGCACGTACTGCCCATGATCGGCCCCTACTGCCCCTCAATAGTAGTTGCAACCAATGTGCAATAAGGGTCGGACCCCAGGACCTCCTCAGTCCCGGGCGCTCCGGTCGAGCGCCGTCTCCACCAGGTGGCGCGCGTACTCCGCCGACAGGCCGTCGGGCCGGAACAGGATGCGGTACATGACCGGTGCGACCACGTGGTCCATGACCGCCTCGCGCGCCGGGAGCCCGTCCTCGCCGCGCTCGCGGGCGCGGTCGAGGACGAGGTCGACCTGCGCGGCGGCGTAGGCGGAGCACTGGCCCGCGTTGCCGCCGTCCGGGTCGCCGAGGAGCGCGTCCCGGATGTAGGCGCGGCCCGCGGTGGACGACATCTCGTCGAGGAACTGCTCGGCCCAGGCCGTGAGGTCGGCGCGCAGGGCGCCGTGGTCGGCGGGTTCCGTGTCGGGCCGCAGCCGTTCGACGGCCACGTCCGACAGGAGTTCCTGGAGGTCGCCCCAGCGGCGGTAGATCGTCGACGGGGTGACCCCGGCCCGCGCGGCGACCAGCGGGACGGTGAGCGCCGCGCGGCCCTGCTCGGCCTCGAGATCGCGGACGGCGGCGTGCACGGACGCCTGCACGCGGGCGCTGCGGCCGCCGGGGCGGGCCATGGGCTTGGGACTCATCCCGTCACCTTAACGCTAATTTCTAGCTTCTACGCTGGCGAGCGCACGGGGTCCCCCGGCATCGGGGCGGGCCCTTCAGGAGTCCCCGCAGTCACCGCCCCGCCCGAAGGGCACCCTCGTCCGGTGCGAGCCGCCCCGCGTCCGTCCGCGTCGCCTCGTACGCGCGCCCGACCCGCAGCACCGTCCCCTCCCCCAGCGGCCGGCCGATCAGCTGCATGCCGACGGGCAGGCCGCCCTCGCCCTGCCCGACGGGCACGGTCAGTGCCGGTACGCCCGTGATGTTCGCGGGCGCGGACAGGCGTACGTAGCTGTCGGACACGCTCTCCACGGAACCGTCGGCCCATTGCACGGACTGCTGCCCCACGGGTGCGGCGGTCAGCGGCACGGAGGGTGCGACGACTACATCGACCTCGGCGAGGAGTCGCGCCCAGGCCCGCCGCATCAGGGTGCGGGCGCGCTGGGCGCGCAAGTAGTCCCCGGCGAGTAGGAGTTCACCCGCCTCAAGGAGGACACGCACGTCGGGGGCGTACAGCTCGGGCGTCGCGCGGAGCGTCCCCTCGTGGTACGCGGTGGCCTCGGGGACCATCAGGCCCCACTGGACCGCCTGGACGTAGCGGGACATGGGGATGTCCACGTCGACGAGTCGGGCCCCGAGCTCGCGCAGCCGGTCGACGGCGTCGCGCACGGCGGACTCGACGCCGGGAGCGACGCGGTCGAAGTAGTACGTGCGCGGGACGCCCACGCGCAGTCCGGTCAAGTCGCTCTCGCCGTACGGGGGGTACGGCTCGCGGGGCACCGTGAGGCTGGCCGGGTCGCGCGGGTCGTGGCCGGTCAGGGCGGCGAGGACGAGGGCGGCGTCGTCGACGGTGCGGGTGACGGGGCCGACGTGGTCGAGGGACCATGACAGCGAGGTCACGCCGTGCCGGGGCACCAGGCCGTACGTCGGCTTGAGTCCGACGACGCCGTTGAGGGCGGCGGGGACCCGGATGGAGCCGCCGGTGTCGGTACCGATGGCGAAGGTGGCCGCGCCGGACGCGACGGCGACGGCGGAGCCGCCGCTCGATCCGCCCGCGACGCGGCCCGCGTCCCAGGCGTTCCGGGTCTGCGGGGTCGTCAGGCCGTAGGCGAACTCGTGGGTGTGGGTCTTGCCGAGGAGGACGGCGCCCGCGTCCGTGAGGCGGGCGGCGACGGTGCTGTCCTCGTCGGCCATGTGGTCGGCCCGGACGGCCGAACTCGCGGTCGTGGGCTGCCCCTTGACGTCGATGAGGTCCTTGAGGCCCATCGGGACGCCGTGCAGCGGGCCCCGGTGGCGCCCCGCGGCGATCTCGGCCGCGGCCTCGGCGGCGGCGCGTCGCGCCTCGTCCGCCCGCAGGCCGACGAAGGCGTGCAGTCGGCCCTCGACGGCCTGGGCGCGCTCCAGGACGGACTCGGTGAGCTCGACGGGGGACAGTTCCTTCGCGCGGATCGCCGCCGCCGCGTCGGCGAGGGTCAGCTCAAACGGTCGCATCGGACACCTCCGAGGCGATCAGGTCCACCGCATAGGCGGAGGCGGGCGGCACATCACCGAAGTCCAGTTCGCGCAGGGTGGCGACGACGGCCTGGATGTGGTTCGCGGTGGCGGTCACGACGTCCAGGCGCTCGCCTTCCAGGGGGAGTCCGGCGCGACGGGCCCACTGGGCGGCTTCCTGGGGGGTGAGGTCGGCGGGCGCGGGGGCCTCGGGGGGCATGGGTTCCTCCGGATCTGAGGCGGAGCCCCTCCGGGCGCCGCAAAAGCTAACCGCTTGCGTTAGTGGACAGTAGCCCCTAACGTCACTTAACGCAAAGGGATTGCTTTTAGTGATTCGCCGCCCGCCCGAAAGGCCCGCCATGCCTCCGCTGCCCCCGCCGCCCGCCACCTGGAACCTCGGCGGCATCACCGCCCACCGCGTCGACGAGGTGGCGCTCCCGCCCGAGACGGGCCCCTGGCTGCTGCCCGCCGCCACCCCGGACGTCGTCGCCGACGCCCCGTGGCTGCGCCCCGACTTCGCCGACGACGCGGGCACGCTCCACCTCAGCAGCCACAGCTTCGCGATCACCCTCGGCGGGCGCCGCATACTCGTCGACACGGGCATCGGCAACGGCAAGGAGCGTGCCAACCCGGCCTGGCACGACCTCGACACCGACTATCTGGACCGCCTGACCCGCGCCGGATTCGCACCCGACTCCGTCGACCTGGTCGTCCTCACTCACCTCCACGCCGACCACGTCGGCTGGAACACCCGCATGGAAGGCGGCAGTTGGGTGCCCACCTTCCCCAACGCCCGCTACCTCACCACCCGGACGGAATGGGACCACTGGGCGGCGGCGGACATGGAGCCGTCCCGGCGCCAGATGTTCCTCGACTCCGTCCACCCGATCCGGGACGCGGGCCTGCTCGACCTGGTCGACGTCTCGGCGGGCCCGGTCGAGGTCGCCCCGGGCCTGCGCCTCCTCCCCGCCCCCGGCCACACACCCGGCCAGGTCGCCGTCGAGCTGCGCGGTGACGACCGGACCGCCCTGATCACCGGCGACGCCGTCCACCACCCCGTCCAGCTGGCCAGGCCCGACATCGGCTCCTGCGTGGACATCGACCCCGCCCTCGCCGAGCGCACCCGGCGCGCCCTGCTCGCCTCGGTGGCGGACACCGACACCGTGCTGCTGGGCAGCCACTTCGCCGCTCCGACGGCGGGGCGGGTCGCCACCCAGGACGGCACACGCCTCCCGAACTCCACGTTCCGCTTCAACTCCGCATTGGCCCAGACCTATTGACGAAAGGTCTATACCTACTTACCGTCTGCCGCATCACGTCCCATCCGTAGCAAGGCCTCCCCGAGGGAGCACGCCATGATCGGTCGGTCGGTACGTCTGTTGGGAGCGGCCATCGCGCTGGCCTTCGCGGCGCAGCTGCCGGCCGCCGCGGCGCCGGACGCGCCCAGCGCGCCCAGGGCTCCGCAGGCGGACACCTGCGCGGTGAAGTCGAAACCCGCGGGCAAGGTGCTGCAGGGGTACTGGGAGAACTGGGACGGTGCCTCGAACGGCGTGCATCCGCCGTTCGGCTGGACCCCGATCACCGACTCCCGCATCGGCGCCCACGGCTACAACGTGATCAACGCCGCCTTCCCGGTGATCCGTTCCGACGGCACCGTGCTGTGGGAGGACGGCATGGACTCCACCGTGAAGGTGGCGACGCCCGCCGAGATGTGCCAGGCCAAGGCGAACGGCGCCACCATCCTGATGTCCATCGGCGGCGCGACGGCCGGGATCGACCTCAGCTCCAGCAAGGTCGCGGACCGCTTCGTCGAGACGATCGTGCCGATCCTGAAGAAGTACAACTTCGACGGGATCGACATCGACATCGAGACCGGCCTGGTCGGCAGCGGCAACATCAACCAGCTGTCGCCGTCCCAGTCCAACCTCATCCGCATCATCGACGGCGTGCTCGCCCAGATGCCGTCCGACTTCGGCCTGACGATGGCCCCGGAGACGGCCTACGTCACCGGCGGCAGCGTGGTGTACGGCTCGATCTGGGGCGCGTACCTGCCGATCGTCAAGAAGTACGCGGACAACGGCCGCCTGTGGTGGCTCAACATGCAGTACTACAACGGCAGCATGTACGGCTGCTCCGGCGACTCCTACTCCGCGGGCACCGTCCAGGGCTTCGTCGCGCAGACCGACTGCCTCAACAAGGGCCTGGTCATCCAGGGCACGACCATCAAGGTCCCCTACGACAAGCAGGTGCCCGGCCTGCCCGCCCAGCCGGGCGCGGGCGGCGGCCACATGTCGCCCGGCCTGGTGAGCCAGGCCTGGCGGAACTACAACGGCGCCCTGAAGGGCCTGATGACCTGGTCGATCAACTGGGACGGGTCGAAGGGGTGGACCTTCGGGGACAACGTGAAGGCGCTGCAAGGGCGTTGATGCACTGCGGTCTAGCTTGACCGGTGGGTCGACCGGCGGTCGGGGCCAGGCTCCGGCCGCCGGTCGCGTGTGCGTACGCCTGGCGGCGGGCGGGGTCCTGGCGCCGTATGTGGTCCCTGCGTCGTGTGTGGTCTCTGCGGCGTATGTGATCTCTGCGTCATGTGTGGCCCGTGCTCACCTTGTGTTCCCGCGTTCCGCGTCAAGGACGCGTCATGACTGCGCCGTCGCGCGTCAGGCCCCCGCCAACGCGGGCCGTGCGCGGGCCCGGCGGGGCGTGTCCTGGTGGCTCGGAGTCCGTGGGGCAGACCACGGGGGTGTACGGCGAGGTGGTCGGCGATGGACGGTGGCGAGGAGCAGACGCGTGGACGGCTGCCGGGAGAGCGGCGGGTCGTCGTCGGCGTGAGCGGCTCGCTGGGCAGCCTCACCGCGCTGCACCGGGGCGCCGACGAGGCACGCCGCACCGGCGCGGTACTCGTGGCCGTGCTCGCCTGGGTGCCGCCCGGCGGTGAACTGGCGCACCGGAAGGCGGCGTTCCCGCCGCCGGAGGACGCGCTGCGGCGCGCGGCGGCGGAGCGGCTGCTCGGTGCCGTCGACGACGCCTTCGGGGCCGACGGTCCTGGCATCCCCTGGGAGGGCTTCGTCGTGCGCGGCACGCCCGGGCCCGCCCTGGTGGAGAGTGCCGACCGGCCCGGGGACGTGCTGGTCATCGGCGCGGGGCGGCGCGGCGGGGTGCGTCATGTGCTGTTCCCGAACGTGGTCCGGTACTGCGTGGCGCACGCCTGCTGCCCGGTGCTCGCGGTGCCGCCCTCGCCGCTGCAGAGCGAACTGGCCGCCGTCCACCGCCGCCTCGGGCGCCGTCGGACGCTCCTCGCGAGGGATCTGACTGAGGGCAGGGCTTAGCTTCGAGACGAGCGCAACCCCGTCAGCGTCGCGTTACGGCGGCCCCCCTCGGCGTCAAGCACCCGTATGCGCGGTGGCCGGGCCCCCGACCAGCGGGCATAGCGTCACCGGCAGCACGAACGGCCACCCGGCCGGACGGCGCACATCACCATCTGCGAGGAGCACCACCATGTCTCCACTCGACCCCGCCGAGGACCCGGAGCCTTCCGAACCCGGACCGGCCGGACCCCAGCTCGTTCTCTGCGTACCCGTCCGGTCGGGCACCACGGGCTGTTCGGCCCGGTTCTTCCGCACCCCCCTGGGGGAGCGCACGGCCGTCGGCTTCACCTCCGAGGCACAGCTCACCGCCACACTCGGCGCGGGGCAACCCTGGATCCGGCTCGCCGAGCCCGCGCTGCGCGCCCTCGCCGCGCCTCTGGGCGTCACCACGGTCACCGTCGACCCCCAGCTCTCCGCGCCGGCCGTCGCGCCCGCCCCGAACACCCTGAATACCCTGAACTCCCTCAACATCCTGCAAGCCCTGAACGGCTGAGGAGGCGTCATGACTGTTTCCGTGGCTTCCACCCCGGCCCTCGGGCCGGACGCGTCCACCGGCTCCTCCGCCGACCGCGACGGCCTCTCCGTGTGGCCCCGCTCGGCCACCGCCGCCGCCGACGCCGACGTCCTCGTCGGCGGGGTCTCGCTGACGGAGGCCGCCGACCGTTTCGGCACCCCCGTCTACGTACTCGACGAGTCGGAGGTCCGCGAGCGCTGCCGCAGCTACCGGACCGCCTTCCCCGAGGCCGACATCGTCTACGCCGCCAAGGCGTTCCTGTGCCGCGCCATGGTGCGCTGGGTGCAGGAGGAGGGCCTGGGGCTCGACGTGTGCTCGGCCGGTGAGCTGGCGCTCGCCGCCGCCACCGGGTTCCCGCCCGAGAGGATCGTGATGCACGGCAACGCCAAGAGCCCGGAGGACCTGGGGTCCGCCGTGCGCCTCGGCGTCGGCCGGATCGTGGTCGACAGCACCTCGGAGATCGCACGCCTGGCCGCGATCGTGCCCGTGGGCTCCCGCCAGCAGGTCATGGTGCGGGTGGTGCCGGGCATCGCCGCGGGCGGGCACACCAAGGTGCAGACCGGGACCGAGGACCAGAAGTTCGGCCTGTCGATCACCGACGGCTCCGCGCAGCACGCCGTCGCCCGGGTCCTGGCCCAGCCCCGCCTCGAACTCGTCGGTCTGCACTGCCACATCGGCTCGCAGATCACCGCCGTCAAGCCCTACCTCGCCGCGGTGCGCCGCATGACCGGTCTGCTCGCCCGCATCCGCGACCAGCACGGCGTCCAGCTCCCCCAGCTGAACATCGGCGGCGGCCACGGCATCGCCTACCGCCCCGGCGAGGACACCCTCGACGTGTCGGTGCTCGCGGGCCGGGTGCGCGCCGAGCTGGAGGAGGGCTGCCACCGCGCCGACCTGACCGTGCCCCGGCTCACACTGGAGCCGGGCCGCGCGGTGGTGGGCCCCGCAGGAGTCGTCGTCTACCGGGTGCTGTCGGTGAAGCGCACGGGCTCGCGCACCTTCGTGGCCGTCGACGGCGGCATGAGCGACAACCCGCGGCCCGCCCTGTACGGGGTGCGCTACTCGCCCCGCCTCATCGGCAGGCACTCGGTGGCGCCACCCGACCTCGTCACGGTGGTCGGCCGGCACTGCGAGGCCGGTGACGTCCTCGCGGACGACGTGCCGCTGCCCGGGGACGTACGGCCCGGTGATCTGATCGCCGTGCCCGCGGCCGGGGCGTACCACCTGTCGATGGCCTCGGGCTACAACCTCGTCGGCCGCCCCCCGGTGGTCGCCGCGGCGAACGGGATCGCGCGCACACTGGTGCGCCGGGAGTCCCTCGACGACATGAGCCGCAGGGACGTCGGCCTCTAGCCCGCCGCCCGCACACCCCGCCCTCCGCCGACCCCCTCCGCCTGACGGTCGTCGGGGTTGGTGCAGCGCGTCGCCGTCTCCGCAGCTGTGCCGTCGTCCCCCGTCGGGCGACGGCACTTCTGCGTGTCCGGCAGCGGTTCGCCACGCTGTGCGTCGGCGGCTGCTACGGCCGTGTGAACACCGTGTGGCAGGGTCCCCGGCGGCGCCCCGGGGCCGTTGACGGGGTCGAAAGTCCGGTGCTCAACTGTTCGCATGTTCCCTTCACTGCCGCTGGTCTCACGCGGCCACATCGACTTCTGTCGGGTGTGGTCGGCCGCGTGTCCTTCTTCCTGACCCGGCAGTCGGCCGTCTGACCGGCCCTTCTCCTCCTCGTTCCCTCTCCCCTTCTCGGGTTCTCGCGTTCTCGCGCTCCCGCGTCACCGCACCGCGCCCGGTCGTGCCCCCACACGGCCGCGGCCGCTCATCCGCGTACGAAAGGCCCTGTCATGCCCGTGGAGTTCCTCGGCATCGCCGCGACCAACGACGGCTCGGAGACAACGCCGCGCTCCGGTGTCTCCTTCGACAAGGAGTACACACTTCGGCTCGCCCGGGCCCACGAGGACCACGGCTGGGACCGGGTCCTGTTCGCGTACGGCTCCGGCTCGCCGATCCCCGCGGCCGCCGCCGGGTACCTGGCCGCGAAGGTCGACTCACTGCAGATCCTGCTCGCGCACCGGCCCAACGTGTCGTACCCGACGTACGCGGCGCGGACGTTCGCGACGCTCGACCAGGTCAGCGACGGGCGGCTCACCGTCCACTTCATCACCGGCGGCAGCGACCACGAGCAGCGCCGCGAGGGCGACACGCTCACCAAGGACGAGCGCTACGCCCGCACCCGCGAGTACATCGAGATCGTCAAGAAGGTCTGGACGCGGCGGGAGGCCTTCGACCACGAGGGCGAGCACTACCGGTTCCAGGACTTCGTCAGCGATGTCTTCCCCGTCCAGGAGCCCCACCCGGGCGTCTCGTTCGGCGGCTCGTCGGCCGCGGCGTACGCGGCGGGCGGCGCCGAGGCGGACATCTACTGCCTGTGGGGCGAGCCGCTGGCGCAGACCGCGCAGCAGATCGAGGAGGTCGGCCGGGCCGCCCGCGCGGCGGGGCGCACGGACGTGCCGCGGATCCAGGTCGCCTTCCGGCCCATCATCGCGCCGACGGAGGAGCTGGCCTGGGAGAAGGCGCACCGCACGGTCGGCGCGATACGTGAGCGGCGCGCGGGCGGGCAGTCGCTCACGCGCCGCCACTCCGCCGACTCCCCGGAGAACACCGGCTCCCAGCGCCTCATCGCCATCGCCGAACAGGGCGAGCGCTTCGACCGCGCCCTGTGGACGCCGACCGCCGCGGCCACCGGCGGCGCGGGCAACTCCAACGCCCTCGTCGGCACCCCGGAGACCGTCGCCCAGGCCCTGCTCGACTACTACGACCTGGGCGTGGACATCCTGTCCGCGCGCGGCTACGACCTCCTCGACGACGCCATCGACTTCGGCCGGTACGTCATCCCGATCGTCCGCGAGGAGGTCGCCAAGCGCGACCGGGAGCGGGCCGAGCGCGGCCCGCAGACGCTGGAGCGCACGCTCGGCGGACTGGCGGTGGCCGGATGACGTCCGTCGCCGAGCCCGCGCACCCAGGACTCACGGTGGTGCGGGCCGCCGTGGGCGATCCGCTGGTGCGGCCGATGCTGCGCGAGCTGGGCGACGAGTACTCCGCCCGCTACGGCAAGGACGCGCACGCCGAGCTGCTGCGCTATCCCGCGGGGGAGTTCGCGCCGCCCCACGGCGCGCTGCTGCTGCTCGTGGCCGCGGGCGAGGCGGTGGCGGGGGGTGCCTTCCGGCGCCACGAGGCCCCGGGCACCGCCGAGTTCAAGCGCATCTGGACGCACTCCGCGCACCGCAGGCGCGGTCTGGCGCGGCGGGTCGTGGCCGAGCTGGAGCGCGAGGCCGCGGCGCGCGGCTACCGGCGCGCCTACCTCACCACCGGGCCCCGCCAGCCCGAGGCCCGTGAGCTGTATCTGGCCACCGGCTACACGCCGCTGTTCGACATCGGGGCGGATCCGGAGTCCATCGGGCCGCTGCCGTTCGAGAAGCAGTTGGGCTCCGCCGGGGAGAGGTCATGAGTACCGGGGTCCGGCCAGGGGCCGGGCCGAAGCCGAGTTCCGAGGTCCGGCCGCACGCCGAGCAAGCGTCGACCCCGCCAGCCCCGTCAGCCCCGTCGGCCCCGTCAGCCTCCGGCACCGACGCCGAGCCGGTCGTCGTCCCGGCCCGGCACTACTGGCGCTGGGCGGCCGGTCTCGCCGTCCTCGTCCTGCTCGCGCAGTTCGCCCACGGCCTGGTCACCAACCCGGCGTGGGAGTGGGAGGTCTTCTTCCGCTACCTCCTCGCGGACAGCGTGCTGCGGGCGGTCTGGGTGACGCTGCAGCTGACGGTGTACGGCACGGCGCTCGGCTTCGCACTCGGTCTGGTCATCGCCCTGATGCGGCTCTCGCGCAGCCCGCTCCTCTCGGGGGTCGCCTGGCTGTACGTGTGGGCGTTCCGCTCCATCCCGCTCATCGTGCAGCTGCTGTTCTGGTTCAACCTTGCTTACTTGTACGAGGAGTTGGGGATCGGCATCCCCTTCGGTCCGGTCGTGTGGAGCTTCGGCACCATGCATCTCGTCGGGGCGATGTCCGCCGCCGTCATCGGCCTCGCGCTGCACCAGGCCGCGTACGCCGCCGAGATCCTGCGCGGGGGTTTCCTCGCCGTGGAGCCCGGCCAGTTGGAGGCGGCCGCCGCGCTCGGCATCCCCCGGCTCCGGCAGTTGCGCCGGATCGTGCTGCCGCAGGCGATGCGTTCGGTCCTGCCCAATGCCGCCAACGAGATCGTCTCGCTGTTCAAGGGGACCTCGATCGTCTCGGTGATGGCGATCGGCGAGCTGTTCTACCAGGTGCAGGTGATCTACGGCCGCAACGGCCGGGTGGTGCCGCTGCTCATGGTCGCCACCGCCTGGTACGTCGTCCTGACCACCCTGCTCTCCGTCGTCCAGTACTACGTGGAGCGGCGCTTCGCGCGCGGCGCCGATCGCACTCCCCCGCCCACGCCCCTGCAGCGCGCCCGCGCGTTCGCCCACACCCTCACGACCCTCAAGAACCGGGGGACCCTCGCGTCCCCTCAGCCCCACCGGGAGAACCGATGAGCACGAGCCCCGTGATGGTGGACATCCGCGGCGTCCACAAGAACTTCGGCACCCACGAGGTGCTGCGCGGCATCGACCTGAAGGTGCGCGCCGGTGAGGTCACGGTGGTCATCGGGCCGTCCGGCTCCGGCAAGTCCACGCTGCTTCGCGCCATCAACCACCTGGAGAAGCTGAACCGGGGCTCGGTCAGCATCGACGGGGAGCTGGTCGGCTACCGGCGGCGCGGCGACAAGCTGTACGAGCTGAAGGAGCGGGAGATCCTGCGCCAGCGCACCCGCATCGGCTTCGTGTTCCAGAACTTCAATCTGTTCCCGCACCTCACCGTCCTGGAGAACATCACCGAGGCGCCCGTCTCCGCGCTGCGCAGGCCGCGCGCCGAGGCCAAGGAGCGGGCCGAGGCGCTGCTCGCCCGGGTGGGGCTCGCGGACAAGGCGGACGCCTATCCGCGGCAGTTGTCCGGCGGCCAGCAGCAGCGGGTCGCCATCGCCCGCGCGCTCGCCCTCGAACCCCGGGTCCTCCTCTTCGACGAGCCGACGTCCGCGCTCGACCCGGAGCTGGTCGGGGAGGTCCTCGACGTCATCAAGGACGTCGCCCGGGCCGGCACCACGATGATCGTCGTCACGCACGAGATCGGGTTCGCCCGCGAGGTCGCCGACACGGTGGTCTTCATGGACGACGGGGTGATCGTCGAACAGGGCCCGCCCGGCGACGTCCTGGACCGCCCGCGCCACGAACGCACCCAGGCGTTCCTGTCCAAGGTCCTGTAAAGCCCCCGTTCCGTCCCTGCCCTGCCCCGAGGAGCCCTCCGTGCCCACCCGCACCACCCCCGTCACCCGCCGCTCCACCCTCACCTTCGCCCTGGCCTCCGCGCTCGCCCTCACCACCGCCGCCTGCGGCACGCCCGAGGACGAGGGCACGGAGAACGCGGGCCGGGCCCAGCCCGGCACCAAGGGCACGAAGGTCAATCTGAGCCCGGACCAGAAACGCGTCAGAGCCAAGAAGGTCGACGCCATCGCCCGGCTCGTACCGCGGCGGATCCGGGACCGGGGCACCCTCGAAGTGGTGGCGTCGGCGGGTTCGGTGCCGCCGCTGACGTTCTACGCCACCGACGACAAGACCGTCATCGGCGTGGAGACGGACATCGCCCACCTCGTCGCCGATGTGCTCGGCCTGCGGGTGCGCGCGCACGCGGTGGACTGGGCGAACATCTTCGTCGGCCTGGACAGCGGGAAGTACGACGTCGGCTTCAGCAACATCACCGTCACCGAGGAACGCAAGGAGAAGTACGACTTCGCCACCTACCGCCTCGACACCATCTCCTTCGAGGCGAAGAAGGGGCGCGGCTGGAAGGTCAAGGGGCCCAAGGACGTGGCAGGCCGCGTCATCGGGGTCTCCTCCGGCACCAACCAGGAGAAGCTGCTCGTCGACTGGAGCAAGCAGAACGTGAAGGCGGGCCGCGCGGCCACCGACATCAAGTACTTCCAGAACACCAGCGACTACTACCTTGCGCTCGGCTCGGGCCGCATCGACGCCTATCTCGGCCCCAACCCCGTCGCCGCCCACCACGCGCTCAGCACCGGCAAGACCGAGGTCATCGGCAGCTTCTCGGGCGCGGGCGACGGGCTCCAGGGCAAGATCGCCGCGACCACGAAGAAGGACAACGGCCTGGTGAGGGCGCTCCACGAGGCGCTGGAGCACCTCATCGACGAGGGCGGTTACGGGCAGGTGCTCCGGCGGTGGGGTCTTTCGGACGAGGCCGTGCGCGCTTCGGAGGTGAATCCGCGGGGGCTGCCGAAGAGCTCATGAGTCGTCGTTGCTGTGGCTCAACCTGTTGTACAGGTGAGGGTGATGAATCCTGAGGTGATCAACGATCAGGGACGCCATCACTGCGGAGGAATCGACCGCCAGCCACCCGAAGAGGAGCATGGACTGCTGCGGATCGAGCCGGGGCAGGTCCCGGTCGAGCAGCGCTCTCAGGACGAGCGTGAGACGCTGGGCGGCCGCCGACGACAAGCTGAGGACCGGCACGGCCGCACCGATCCTGCGGTACAGCTCCATGATCTCCTCGGCGGCCAGCTCCGAGCCCCTCAGCCACAACCGCAGCAAGTCGTGCACGGCAGAGGTCGCGGGTCCCGTCCCGCCACCGCTGAACGTGGTCACCATGGGCCCCAGCGACTCGAACAACGGCCGCAGGGCCTGGAGCGCGACACCGTCGTTCGTCCCGGCCGAGACGTCCATCTTGTGCCAGATCTCGTTCCAGTACGTGCGGTGCCAGACGGGTTGTCCCTCCTCCCAGGGGGCCCGGTAGAGCCAGTACGCGTCCACCGGCTCCGGAGGCACCAACTCGCCCCGCTGGAGGGCCACTTCGAGATCCCGCTCCTTCCCCTGCCTGGTGCGCCGCACCCGGAGCGAGATCGCGAGGTCGGTCCACTCCGCCTCGTTGAGAGAGGACCGCCACAGCAGCGCGTGCCGGTGCCACGCGCTGCCCACGTCCCCCGCCGACGGGAACAGCGCGGAGGCCGTCGTGCCGCCGGTCAGCGTCAGGGCGAGCACCACCAGATTCGCGCTGTAGATCCCGTGCCGCGATGCGACGCGGATACGTCGCGGGGCATACGCCGCGTACGGCTGCTCGGCGCGCAGCTCCCGCTCCCCCATGGCCCGTATGACGAGTCCGCCCAGGGCGGCCCGTTCCGCTTCCGGGATGCGTGCGACGCGGGCACGGGCGAAGCGGAGCATCTGCCGGGAGAAGAGCGGCGCGTAGGAGAGCAGGGCGAACATCAAGTCGTCGTTGAGCGGTTCGCGGCCCGTCGAGAGGGCGGGGCGGTGGTCGAGAAGGCCGGACACGAGCCGCACGGCGAGGCGGACCGCCAGGTACTCCCCGAACGTCGCGTGCAGGAACTCGTAGGTGGACAGCGTCCGGCCGTCCCTGATCGACTGCGCGCGCTGCACGAAGAAGAAGCGCCCGAAGGCGGCCTCGGCCTGCCCCAGCGGCGCGCGCAGCCCGGAGTGCCGCGTCGACGCCCGCCCGAGAAGAGCTGCCAGGTCCTCGTCCAGCTCGGCCGTCGACACCCACTGGCGCCGCCGGTTCAGGATCGCGAAGGCCACCAGCGAGAGCCGTTCCAGCTCCTCCTCGACGCGCTGCTCCACCTCGTGGTCGGAGACCCGGCTGTCCTTCCAGACCTCGCGGCGGGCGAAGGAGCCGAGCAGCGCCTCGTAGAGGTCGGCCTCGTCCAGGGGACGGTCGTCCTCGCCCCGCAGGTCGTTGCCCGCGGCCTGGTACAGGGCGAGCATGGTGAGGAGCAACGGCTGTCCGGCGAGCGCGCGGTGCGGTGCGACGGCGTCCCAGGTGAGCGGCGGCACCCGCATGGCCTGGAAGTTCATGGCGTTGGTCAGGTTCCACTGCTCGATCCAGAGCTTGATCTGCTCCTCCTGGAAGGGTTCGAGGCGCAGCGCGACGGTGCCCAGCGGATAGCGCGCCCGGTCGGCGACCGCGGTCCGGCTGGTGACCACGGCCAGCACCGGACGCCCCTGCTCCGCCTCCCGCTCCTGGAACCGGGCCACCCGCACCAGGAAGTCGTTCTGGTGCACCCCGGTGGTCTGCAGGAGTTCGTCGAAGCCGTCGAGCAGGACGACCGGGACCGCCGCGCCCGCCGAGCGCACCAGGTCGGGCCAGGTGGCCCGCTCCCCGGTGGCCTCCCGGATCGCCTGCTCGATCTGGTCCTGGACCTCGTCGTCCGCGCGTACATCCCTGAGCGCGACCCGCACCGGCAGGAACCCCGCCGCCGGCAGCCGGGCCGCGAGGATCCGCATCAGCACGGACTTGCCCGCGCCCGGCTGGCCGAGCACGAGCAGCGGGGCGGCCGTCAGGCCCTCCGACGTCAGGGCTCCGGCCAGGTATTCGGTCAAGTCCTGCCGGACCGGAGCGCGCGCCCACCACTCCTCGTCCGCCGGGCTGCCCTGTCCGTCCACGGCCCGCACCCGGAAGTCCGGGTCGAGGTAGGCCTGGGACAGCGTCGGCACGAGGATTCCCTCGGGGGCCTCCTGGGCGTCGAGGATCCGCTGTTCCAGCGCCGACTGGTGGGCCCGGGAGAGGGCGCCCGCGACGTCCACAGGGCGCTGACGGAGTGCGGCGCTCGCGGCGAGGACCCGCTCCAGACCGGCGAGCGCCCTGCGCAGTTCCGCGCGTGTGGCCTGGTGCTCCACCTGGCCCGACCAGAAGCCGAACTCCGGTGCTTCGAGGACGAGCCGCGCGTACAGCGGCTCGTACTCCTCGACGGCGAGGCCCGGCACCACGACGCGCACGGTGCGGGCCGCCGCGTCGCTCGCGGCGTCGTCGAGGCCCTCCCACACGGCGAGCCCGCGCAGGAAGTCCAGCGTGCGCATCGCCAAGTGCTCGTACCAGGAGCGGAGTTCGCCGACGTGGTCCTCGTAGGGCAGGTGCGGCGCGGGACGCGGTGCGTCGACGTGTGCCGCGTCCTGCGTGAAGCCCTCGCCCGAGGGCAGCCCGGCGCCGGCCACCAGCAGTTGCTCGCGTCCGGTCAGCGCCACCTCGTCCAGGGAGAAGGGCAGGTCGGCCTTCTCCAGGGCGTCGAAGAAGGCGAGGACGACGATCACGGTGTGGGCTGCCTCCAGGACGGAGGCGCGCTCCACCCGGCCGTCCGTACGCCCGAGGCGCTCCTGGAGACCGCGCCAGGCGTCGCGCCCCAGGCCGAGCACCCGCCCCCGGGCGTCGAACATGCCGAGCACGCCGCCGCTGAGGCCGCCGGTGGCCAGATTCAGCGCGCCGCCGAGCGCGCGGTCGAGCGCCGCCACGGCGGGCGGATCGCCGCCCAGGAGCTTCAGCGCGTCCCCGAACGACAGCAACCTGCGCGGTGTCAACAAATCCCCCCGAGCGTGCGTTCCACGGTCCTCGGGGTCAGCCTGACACGAATGGAGCACCCGGGACCCCGGTTCGCCGCGCATCGCCGGAGTCCGCCCAGCAGGGCGGATCGACCGAGCGAGCCCTCTTGTTGCCGGTCGGGGCATCTGCTTGACTCCGCCCGCCGGAGCGCCACCTCACGGGCGGAGGAAGCCTGATGGACATCACCCGCAGACGTCTGCTCTCCGCGCTGTCGGCGGCGGGGCTGCTCGCCGTGGTCCCGGCGGGCCCGGTGAGCGCGGCCGCCGCTGCCGAAGGGGTGGCACGGCTGCGTGCCAACACCGTGGCGGTGTTCGCCGGGACGCCCGGGTCCAACGCCCGGCCGGAGACCGCCGCGAAGCTCGCCGCCGTCGACAGGGCGGCGCGGACGAACCTGAAGGCGATGGACGGCGCGGGCGTGGGCGAGCTGTTCGCCGGTCTGGCCCTCGGCACGGACGACGCGAACCTCCACACCGCCTACCGGTGGCTGTACGAGATCGCCCTCGCCACCCGCACCCACGGCGGCGGCCTGTACGGGGACGCGGCCGCGCGGCGGCGCGTCATCGACGGCCTGGTGTGGCTCCACGAGCGCTACTACGGCGATCAGTCGAAGGGCTATTACGGCAACTGGTTCAACTGGGAGATCGGCATTTCCCAGCAGGTCAGCAAGACCCTGGTGCTGCTCCACGACGAGGTGCTCGCCCAGCGCCCGGACCTCGTGCGCACCTATGTCGCCTCCATGGACGCCTATCTGCGCAACGGCAAGGACGGCGACGTGAACCTCGACTCGCGCTTCCACACCGGCGCGAACCTCGCGGACATCACCACCAACCGCGTCCTGCAAGGAGCGCTCCTGGATGACACGGCCCGGATCCGCAAGGCCCTCACCGACCAGCTGACGGTGTTCGCCACCATCGACCCGTACCAGCTCAACCACGGTGTCACGGACGGTTATTACGCCGACGGCTCCTTCATCCAGCACGCGTCCGTGGCGTACACCGGCTCCTACGGCAAGGGGCTCCTGACCCGGGTCGTACAGACCCTGAAGATCCTCGACGGCACGGGCTTCGCGCACGGCGAGGAGCTGGTGCCGGTGGTGCACGGGTGGGTGCGCAACGGGTTCGCGCCGCTGATCTTCGAGGGCTGGATGATGGAGATCGTCAAGGGGCGGGCGGTGTCGCGGACCGACTCCGGCTACACGGACGTCGCCGTCGTCGTCGAGGCCGCCGTCGACCTCTCCTCACTCGCCGAGGGCGCCGTGGCCACCGGCCTGAAGAGCTATGTGAAGCACATCCGCGAGACCTCCCGCGCCGCCCTCGACCCGGCCCGCTTCGTCTCGCCGATCAGCGTCGTGCGGTACGCCGACATCCTCGCCGACGCCTCCGTCCCGGCCGCCGACCTCAATCCCGCCGCGCGCAGCGTCGCCTTCAACGCGATGGACAAGGCCGTGCACCGCAGACCCGGCTACGCCTTCGCGCTGTCCCGCAGCTCGGCGCGGATCAGCAAGTACGAGTACATGAACGGCGAGAACCTGATGCCCTGGTTCCAGGGCGAGGGCGCGCACTACCTCTATCTGTCCGGGCAGGACCAGACCCGGGCGTACGGCGTGGACTACTTCACCACGGTGTCGCCGTACGCGCTCGCGGGCGTCACCGCCCCGGCGGAACAGCGGCGCACCGTACCGGAGTTGTACGGCAAGCCCTACTACGACAACCCCGGGCACCCGCTGAACTTCACCTCCTCGTCGGAGTCCCAGAACAAGTACGTGTACTTCCCGCGGGGCACCCACGCGCACTCCGGTGGCGCGGTGCTCGGGGCGTACGGCGCGAGCGGGATGGTGCAGTCCAGCGATGTCGCCTTCCAGGACCGGGAGTTGCTGCCGGACGACTTCGTGGTCCACCGCAACGCCGCCGCCACGAAGTCGTGGTTCCTGCTCGACGACGAGATCGTGGTCCTCGCGGCGGGCGTCGGGGATCCGGCCGGGCGCGCGGTGACGACGGCCGTCGACGCGCGGATCGCGGCGCCGGACGACGCGGTGTCCGTGACGGGTGTACGCGACGACGGGCGGCCCTGGTCGGGCCCGGGCACGGCGGAGCTGCGCTGGCTGCGGTACGCCAACGCCACGCAGGGCACCGCCGTCGGCTACCTCTTCCTCGACGCGCCGCCGGTGCGGGTCGCCCTGGACCGGGTGACGCGCAGCCGTCGCGTCGTGCGCACCGCCAACCCGGACACGGCGGTGACCCGCCAGGTCCTCGGCGTGTCGGTCGACCAGGCGGCCGGGGCGCGCCCGATCCGTCTCGCGTACGCGCTGGTCCCGAACGCGGACGCGTCCCGGCTGCGGGCGTACGCGAAGGGCCCCCTGCGCGTCCTCGCCAACTCCCCCCGCACACAGGCCGTGTCCCACCGCGGCCTCGGCCTCACCGCCCTCAACACCTTCACCTCGGGCCGCCACGACGTCGGGACCCTGCGCGTCGACGGCCCGTCGTCCCTCCTCGTCCACCGCCCGCCGGACTCCGGCCTCACGTCCGTCGCCGTGTCCGACCCGACCATGGGCCGGGACACGGTCAGCGTGCTGCTGCGGGGGCGACGACTGCGGCCGGTGACGGCGGACGAGGGGGTCCGGGTGCGGGCGGTGGCCGGCGGCACCCGCGTCGACGTGAGCACGCGCCACGCGTACGGGCGGAGCTTCACGGTGACGTTGCGCGGGCCGCGCTGACTCCTGCCCGCGTCACGCGGCCACCGCGTCGTGGTGGATCGGCGTGTGCGCCCCGCGGAGCGGCACCCCCGTCCCGCCCCGCCGTGCGGCGACGATCTCCGCCGCGATGGACAGCGCCGTCTCCTCCGGTGTGCGCGCGCCGAGGTCGAGCCCGATGGGCGAGTGCAGCCGGGCCAGCTCGCCCTCGGTGACCCCGGCCTCGCGCAGCCGGGCGTTGCGGTCCTCGTGGGTGCGCCGTGACCCCATCGCGCCGACGAAGGCGACCGGCATCCGCAGGGCGCGCACCAGGACCGGCACGTCGAACTTGGCGTCGTGCGTGAGCACGCACAGCACGGTGCGGGCGTCGGTGTCGGTGCGCTCCAGGTACCGGTGCGGCCAGTCGACGACGATCTCGTCGGCCTCGGGGAAGCGCCCCGCCGTGGCGAACACGGGCCGGGCGTCGCACAGCGTCACGTGATACCCGAGGAACTTGCCCGCCCGCACCAGCGCCGCCGCGAAGTCCACCGCGCCGAACACGATCATGCGCGGCGGCGGCACGCTCGACTCGACGAGCAGGGTGAGCCCGCCGGGGCAGTGCGCGCCGTCCTCGGACACCTCCACGGTCCCGGTCCGGCCCGCGTCGAGCAGCGCCCGCGCCTCGGCGGCCGCGGTGCGGTCCAGGCCCGGGGCGCCGCCGAAGCCGCCCTCGTACGTGCCGTCGGGCCGCACCAGGAGCGCGCCGCCCCGCAGGTCGTCCGGGCCGCGGGCGACCCGGACGAGCGCCGCGGTGCGCCCGTCGGCGGCCGCCTCCAGGGCGGTCGCGTACACGGGGCGGTCCGGGGCGTCGACGCCGACCGGGGTGATGAGGATGTCGATGACGCCACCGCAGGTCAGGCCGACGGCGAAGGCGTCGTCGTCGCTGTACCCGAAGCGTTCGAGGACACTGTGGCCGTCGTCGAGCGCCTGGGCGCACAGGTCGTAGACGGCTCCTTCCACGCAGCCGCCGGACACCGAGCCGATGACGGTGCCCTCGCGGTCGACGGCGAGGGCGGCGCCGGGCGGCCGGGGTGCGCTGCCGCCGACGGCCACGACGGTGGCCACGGCGAACTCGCGGCCCTCCGCGGCCCACCGGCGCAGCTCGTCGGCGATGTCAAGCACGGGCGTGCCCCTCGGGTCCGGCCGCCGCGCCCAGCACCCGGTCGGGGCGGATCGGCAGCTCGCGGTGGCGGACGCCGGTGGCGTGCCAGACCGCGTTGGCGATCGCCGCGGCCCCGCCGACGATCCCGATCTCGCCGATGCCCTTGATGCCGACCGGGTCACCCGGGGCGGGTTCGCCGATCCAGTCCGCCTCGACGACGGGGACGTCGGCGTTGGCGGCGAAGTGGTAGCCCGCGAGGTCACCGTTGGCGAGTGCGCCGGATGAGCGGTCCCTGATGGCCTCTTCGTGCAGGGCCATGGACAGGCCCCAGATCATCCCGCCGACGAGCTGGCTGCGTGCGGTGAGGGGGTTGACGATGCGTCCGGCGGCGAAGATGCCGAGCATGCGGCGCACCCGCACCTCGCCGGTGCTGACGTCGACGGCGACCTCGGCGAACTGGGCGCCGTAGGAGTGCCGTTCGAGCTGGGCCTGCGCGCCGATGGCCTCGGTGGTGTCGGCGCGGACGGTGATGCCCTCTGGCGGGATGTCCGCTCCGAGGGCGAGGCGTTCGCGCAGCTCGGTGATGGCGGCCATGACGGCCCAGGACCACGAGCGGGTCCCCATGGAGCCGCCAGACAGCCAGGCCTGGCCGAGGTCGCTGTCGCCGATGCGCACCCGGACCCGCTCGACGGGCACGTCGAGGGCGTCGGCGGCCACCTGGGCGAGCGCGGTGCGGGCGCCGGTGCCGACGTCGGCCGCGTTGACCCGCACGGTGAACGTGTCGTCGGCCTCGGCGGTGACCGCGGCGGTCGAGGGGGCGGCACCGGCCGGGAAGGTGGCTCCGGCCGTGCCCGTGCCGATGAGCCAGCGGCCTTCGCGGCGCACGCCGGGGCGCGGGTCGCGGTCGGCCCAGCCGAAGCGGCGGGCGCCCTCGTGGAAGCAGGCGAGCAGGTCGTTGTCCTCGAAGGGCAGGCCGGTGACGGGCCCGACGGTGGGTTCGTTGCGGGCGCGCAGCTCGATCGGGTCGAGGCCGCACTTCTCGGCGAGCTCGTCGAGGGCGGACTCCAGGGCGAACGACCCGGGTGCCTCTCCCGGCGCGCGCATGAACGTCGGCGTGGGCACGTCGAGCGGCACGACGTGGTTGGCGGTGCGGTGAGCGTCGGCGTCGTACAGGGCGCGGCCGAACGCGCTGCTCGCCTCGACGAACTCGGTCAGGGTCGAGGTGAGCGAGACCCCGTCGTGGTCGAAGGCGCGCAGCCGCCCGTCGGCGTCGGCGCCGAGCCTGACCCGCTGGGTGGTGGGGCTGCGGTAGCCGATGAGGGAGAACATCTGCCGGCGGGTCATGACGACGCGCACGGGGCGGCCGATGACGGTGGTCGCCATCACGGCGAGCACGTTGTGGGCGCGGGCCATGGCCTTGGAGCCGAAGCCGCCGCCGACGTGCTCGGAGCGCACCCGCACCGACGCGGGGTCGAGCTGGAACAGCGTGGCGATCTCCCCGGCCGTCGCGAACGTGCCCTGGCTGGAGTCGACGATCTCGAGGCGGCCGTTGTCCCAGCGGGCCATCGCCGCGTGCGGCTCCATGGCGTTGTGGTGCTGTTCGGGGGTGCTGTAGCGCTCGTCCACGAGCACGGCGGAGGCGGCGAGTTCGGCGTCCAGGTCGCCCTTCTCCGTGACCGCGGGGCCCATGGCGCTGGCCTCCGGCGTGTAGCGCGCGGGGTGGTCGGCATGGAAGTCGACGTCGTGCGGCTCGGTGTCGTACTCGACGACCAGCGCCTCGGCGGCCTCCCTGGCCTGTTCGGAGGTCTCGGCGACGACGAACGCCACCGGCCAGCCGATGTGCGGCACGCGGTCGCGCTGGAGGATCTCGGCGACCGGGTCGGGCCCGAACTGTCCGACGAAGTTCTCCTGGAGCCGGGGCGCGTTGCCGTGGTGGAGGACGGCGAGCACGCCGGGCATCCGCAGGACGGGTTCCGCGTCGACGGAGCGGACGCGGCCGCGGGCGACGGTGGACACGACGATCCAGCCGTGGGCGAGTTCGGCGTAGGGCACCTCGCCCGAGTAGCGGGCCTCGCCGGTGACCTTGGCGAGGCCTTCGAGGCGGGTGCGCGCGGCGCCGACGGCGCCCTTGCCGCGGGTCGTTCCGGTGGCGGTGGTCATCGGGCGGCCCCCTCGGTCGCTTCTTCGGTCAGCTCGCTCAGCAGGGCCACGGTCAGGTTGCGCAGGAGCGGCACCTTGTAGCCGTTGTCGGACAGGGGTGCGGCGGCGGCCAGTTCGGCGTCCGCGGCGGCGGCGAAGGCGGTGGCCGTGGCCGGTTGGCCGGTGAGGGCGGCCTCGGCCGCCCGCGCCCGCCACGGCCGCGACGCGACCGCGCCATAGGCGAGCCGCACATCGCGTACGACGCCGTCCTGGACGTCGAGCGCGGCGGCGATCGAGCCGATGGCGAAGGCGTACGAGGCGCGCTCGCGGACCTTGCGGTAGCGCGAGTGGGCGGCGACGGCTGCGGGGGGCAGGGTGATGCCGGTGATCAGGGCGCCGGGCGGCAGCGCGGTCTCACGGTGCGGGGTGTCGCCGACGGGCAGGTAGAAGTCCGCCAGGGGCGTCTCTCCGGGCCCGTCGACGGTCTCGTACGAGACGACCGCGTCGAAGGCCGCGAGTGCCACCGCCATGTCGGAGGGGTGGGTGGCGACGCAGTGCTCGGAGGCGCCGAGGATCGCGTGGTTGTGGTGCTCGCCGTCGTGGGCGGAGCAACCGCTGCCGGGCACGCGCTTGTTGCAGGGCCTGGTCGTGTCGGCGAAGTAGCCGCAGCGGGTGCGCTGGAGCAGGTTCCCGCCGACGGTGGCCATGTTGCGCAGCTGCCCGGAGGCGCCCGCGAGGACGGCCTGGGTGAGCGCGGGGTAGCGGCGGCGGACCTCGGGGTGGGCGGCGAGGTCGCTGTTGGTGACGGTCGCGCCGACGCGCAGGCCGCCGTCGGCCGTCACCTCGACGGTGTCGAGGGGCAGTTCCCGTACGTCGACGAGGAGCGCGGGCCGTTCGACACCGGTCTTCATCAGGTCGACGAGGTTGGTGCCGCCGCCGAGGAAGCGGGCCTCGGGGTCGGCGCCGAGCAGGGCGACCGCTCCGGCGACGTCGTGAGCGCGCTCGTATCCGAACTCCCTCATGCCGCCGCCTCCTTGCTCTCCGCGCCGTCGGCCCGCATGTCCTCGGCGGCGCGGGCGACCGCCCGCACGATGGACACGTACGCGCCGCAGCGGCAGAGGTTGCCGCTCATGCGTTCGCGGATCTCGTCCGGGTCGAGGGGCGGGGCCGCCTCGGGGCTGACGTCGGCGGTGGCGGCGCTCGGCCAGCCCGCCGCGTGCTCCTCGATGACCGCGATGGCGGAGCAGATCTGGCCCGGTGTGCAGTAGCCGCACTGGTAGCCGTCGAGGTCGAGGAAGGCCTGCTGGACCGGGTGCAGCCGGTCGCCGTCGGCGACGCCCTCGATGGTGGTGATCTCGCGGCCGTCGGCGGCGACCGCGAGCTGCAGACACGACAGGCTGCGGCGGCCGTCGACGAGGACCGTGCAGGCACCGCACTGGCCCTGGTCGCAGCCCTTCTTCGTGCCGGTCAGGTCCAGGCGCTCGCGCAGCGCGTCGAGCAGGGTGGTGCGGTGGTCGACGGGAAGCGTGTGCTTCTCGCCGTTGACGTTCAGGGTGATGCCGCTGGACGTCGTGGTGGCGCCGGGCGTCGGTGGAGCCATGGTCGGCCTTCTTTCGCGGTTGCGGGTGCGGTGCGCGACGGGCGCCGGAGTGCTGGGGCGGCGCGGGAAGGGGAGCTTCGGGAGGTTCGCGAGGTGAACAGTGTCCGGAAACTGACGTGGGTGCGGGGAGGCGGCCAGGCTGAAGCGGAAGGGCGGGCGCCGCACATCGCGGCGTCTCCGCGGGGATTCAGGGCAGGTGTCCTGGTGAGGACACCGAGCGCTCGCGGTGGGCAGGTGTCACCGGCCGACTGCATCCGGCCACACCTGACGCTATGGTGGAGTGGACTCAAACGGACAGCTGTCCGTTACCCCTCGAAATTTAGCGGACACCTGTCCGCTTAGCAAGGCCGTTCCTCGCCCGCCGCGGGACACGCGCCCCCGACCGACTGGAGGACGACGAGTGCGCGAGAAGCGCGAGACACCCCTGCGCTCGGACGCGCAGCGCAACCGCGAGCGCATCCTGGCCGTCGCGCTCGAGGAGCTGACGCGGTCCGGCGACGCCCCGCTCAGCGCGATCGCCAAGAAGGCCGGAGTCGGACAGGGGACGTTCTACCGCCATTTCCCGAGCCGCGAGGCACTCGTCCTCGAGGTCTACCGGAACGAGGTACGACAGGTGGCCGACGCGGCGGCGCGGCTCCTGGAGACCCGGCCGCCGGAGTGCGCGCTGCGGGAGTGGATGGACCACCTCGCCCGGTACGCGATGACCAAGGTGGGCCTCGCCGACGCGATGCGGGTGGCGACCACCAGCCACGGCACCCTGATCAGCGTGGCGCACGGCCCGCTGACGTCGGCCATCACCCTGCTGCTCGACGCCAACGAGGAGGCGGGCACGATCCGTTCGGGCGTGAGCGCCGACGACTTCCTGCTGGCCATCGCCGGGCTGTGGCAGATCGACCCGCACCAGGAGTGGCAGCCGCGCGCCGGGCGCCTGCTCGACCTCGTCATGGACGGCCTGCGGGCCGGCGCACCGCAGGGCCGGGCGCCGGCCGCGGAGCGCTAGCGGCCCTCCTTGCAGACCTGCTGGATCGCCGTCACCAGCTGGTCGCGGTGCGGCTGCGCCGCGCGGTCAAGCTCCAGCGCGAACGGCAGCACGGCGCCGTCGGGCCTCGTGATCCGGCGCGGCGGCGCGACCAGCCGCATCTCCTCGGCGGCCGCGGCCACGATCTCGGCGCCGAGCCCGCAGAAGCGGTTGGAGTCGTCGATGACGACGAGGCGCCCCGTGCGGTTCACGGACGCGGCCAGGCCCTGCCAGTCGAACGGGTACACCGAGCGCGGGTCGAACACCTCCACCGACACCTCGTCGGCCAGTTCCCCGGCCACGTCCACGGCCTGCCCCACGTACTGGCCGACCGCCACCACCGTCACATCCGTCCCCGGCCGCGCCACATGCCCCACACCGAGCGGCAGCGGCGCCAGCGCCGCGAGGTCGACGCTTTCGAAGCTCATCGACGAGGCCGCCGGGGTGAGCACCACGACCGGGTCGTCGTCACGGATCGCCGACACCATCAGGCCGTAGGCGTCCGCGGGGCCCGACGGCACCACGGTCTTCAGACCGACGTGCGCGAAGAGGCTGTACGGCTGGTCGGAGTGCTGGCCCGCCCAGCCGGTGCGGGAGCCGGAGCCGGGCACCAGATAGGTGACCGGCACCTTCACCTGGCCGCCCGTCATGAGCGAGAACTTGTGCGCCTGGTTGGCGATCTGCTCGAAGACCAGGAACATCAGCGACGGGATCTGGAACTCGATGACGGGGCGGTGCCCGGACAGGGCGGCGCCGGTGGCGAAGCTGGTGAACGCCTGCTCCGACAGCGGCGTGTCGACGATCCGCTCCGGGCCGAAGCGCTGCACGAGCCCCTTGGTGACGTTGGCGACGCCCACCCGGATATCCTCGCCGAACACGCAGACGTCGGGGTCCCGCTCCAGTTCGTCGCCCAGGGCCCGGGTGAGCGCGGTCAGATAGCCGAGCTTAGGCATGTGTGCTCACTCCCGCCCGGGGCCGCAGGCCCGTCGCGTACAGATGGTCGAGTGCGTCGGCCGGGTCGGGTCTCGGGCTGTCGAGCGCGAACCGCACGGCCGTCTCGAGGACGGCCTCCACCTCGTCGTCGACGCGGGCGCGCTCGCCCTCGGGGATCCGGTCGCCCTGGATCCGCAGGGGGTCGCGGCGGCGCCCCTCCTCCACCTGCTCCGGGGTGCGGTAGCGCACGAACGACCGGTGCTCCCAGGTGTGGTGGGCGTCGAACCGGTAGGTGCGGCACTCCAGGAACGCCGGTCCGCCGCCCGCCCTGGCCCGCTCGACGTGCTCCCGCGTGGCGGCGGCCACGGCCTCGGCGTCCATGCCGTCGACCGTCTCGGCGGACATCCCGAAGGCGACGGCGCGCCCCACGATCGTGCCCGCGACCATGTCCTCCACGGTGGCCGTCGAGGAGTAGCCGTTGTTCTCGCACACGAAGAGGACCGGAAGCCGCCACAGCGACGCCAGGTTGAGGGACTCCAGGACGACGCCCTGGCTGACCGCGCCGTCGCCGAAGAAGCTCACGGCGACCCGGTCGGAGCCCGCGCGCGCCGCCGCCCACGCCGCCCCCGTCGCGATCGGGGCGCCGGCGCCGACGATGCCGTTCGCCCCGAGGATGCCGAGGCCGACGTCGGCGGCGTGCATGGAGCCGCCGCGCCCCTTGTTCAGCCCCGTCGTGCGGCCCATCAACTCGGCCGCCATGCGGTTCGGATCGGCGCCCTTGGCCAGGACGTGGCCGTGGCCCCGGTGGGTGCTGGTGATGACGTCGTCGGGGCGCAGCGCCGCGCACACCCCGGCGGCCACGGCCTCCTGGCCGGTGTAGGGGTGGATGCCGCCGACGATCTCACCCGCCTTCACCAGCTCGACGCAGCGCTCCTCGAAGCGGCGGATCAGTCGCATGGTGCGGTAGAGCGCCACCGCGTCCGGACCGGGCCCACCGGTGTCCGCTGAGGGTTCCGGCATGCTGTCACTCACTTCCCTTCTCCTTCGTGGCGGCTCACCCGCTGGGCGAGCGCGGCGACGGTGGGTGCCTCGAAGACCGCGCGGATCCCGAGGGGCGTGTCCAGCGCGGCGCGGATGCGGGACACGAGCTTCACGGCGAGCAGGGAGTGCCCGCCGAGGTCGAAGAAGCTGTCGTCGACGCCGACGTCCGGTACGCCGAGGGCGTCGGCGAACAGCGCGCACAGCGCCTCCTCGGTCGCGGTGCGAGGGCCCCGGCCCGCCGCCCGCCCCGCGCCCTCGTCCGGCGCGGGCAGGGCACGCCGGTCGAGCTTGCCGTTGGGGCTCAGCGGCAGCCGCTCAAGGGGCACGAAGACGGCGGGCACCATGTACTCGGGCAGAGTCCGCGCAAGCCGGTCCCGCAACTCGGCGCCGTCCGGAGCGCGTTGCCCGGACCCGTCCGGCACCCAGTACGCGACCAGGCGGCGGTCCCCCGGCCGGTCCTCGCGCACGACGACCGCGGCCTGCGCGATGCCGGGGTGGGCCACCAGGGCGGACTCCACCTCGCCCGGCTCGATCCGGAAGCCGCGGATCTTCACCTGGTGGTCGGCGCGCCCCAGATACTCCAGGTTCCCGTCGGCCCTGCGGCGGGCCAGGTCGCCGGTGCGGTACATCCGCTCCCCCCGCCCGCCGAAGGGGTCGGGCACGAACCGTTCGGCGGTGAGCCCGGGCCGGTGCAGATAGCCGCGGGCGAGCCCGGCCCCGGCGACGTACAACTCGCCCGTCACGCCGGTCGGTACGAGCTGGAGGTGCTCGTCGAGGACGTAGGCGCGGGTGTTGCGGACGGGGCGGCCGATGGGCGGCGCCTCCGGGTCGGCCGCGGCGGCGGAGTCGGCGAAGGTGGCGGGGTCCGTGTCCGAGAACCACGCGGTCGTGTAGACGGTGGCCTCGGTCGGGCCGTAGACGTTCACGATCCGCGCGCCCGGCACGGCGGCCCGGATCTCCGCCAGGGTGTGCGCGGCCAGTGCCTCGCCGCCGAGGGCGACGACGTCCGCGCCCAGGTCCACGTCGTGGTGGCTCAGCAGCTCTTCGAGGGCCGAGGGGACGGCGCAGATCAGGGTGGACCGCCACGGCCCGTCCATGCGCTCGCCGAGGGACAGCACGTCGGCGACGACCTCGACGACACCTCCGGAGAGCAGCGGTCCGAAGATCTCGAAGACGGAGACGTCGAAGGTCAGCGGGGTGGCGGCCAGGGCGTGGGCGAGGTGCGCGGTGCCCAGGGTCTCGCGGCCCCACAGCACGAGGTCCACGACGTTGGCGTGCGGGACGAGGACTCCCTTGGGGCGGCCGGTGGACCCGGAGGTGTAGAGGACGTAGGCGCCGTTGGCCGGAGTGAGGGGGCTGATCCGGTCGCTGTCACGCGGGTCCGTGGCGGGCCCGTCGACGTCCGTGTCCAGGTGCACGCGCGGCACGTCCGCGGGGAGTTCGCAGTCCACGTCGCGCGCGGTGACGACGCAGGCGGGCGCGGCGTCCCGGAGCATGAAGGCGATGCGGTCGGCCGGGTGGCGGGGGTCGACCGGCAGATAGGCGGCGCCGGTCTTCAGGACGGCGACGAGGGCGACGATCAGCTCGGCGGAGCGGGGCAGGGCCAGGGCCACGACCTGCTCGGGTCCGGTGCCCTCGGCGATGAGCCGGTGCGCGAGGCGGTTGGCGCGCGCGTTCAACTCCGCGTACGAGAGCCGCACTTCGCCGAAGACGACGGCCGGGGCGTCCGGGGTGCTCGTCACCTGCTGCTCGAAGAGGTCCACCGCCGTGAGCGGCGGGATGGGCCGTGTGGTGTCGTTCCACTCCTCGAGGAGGAGCCGTCGCTCCTTGGCGCTGAGCACGTCGAGGCGGCCGATCGGCAGGTGCGGGTCGTCGGCGGCCGCGCTCAGGAGCCGGGCGAGGCGGGTCGCCACGGCGTCCACGCTCCCGGGGTCGAACAGGTCGGTGCTGTACTCGAAGAACCCGGTCAGACCGGCGGGACGGCCGTCCTCGGTGAAGCGTTCCTCGATGTTGAGGAGGAGGTCGAAGCGGGCCGAACCCGGGTGCAGGAGGTCGGTGGCGATCGCGAGGCCGGGGACGTCGAGGCGCGGCGCCGGGGCGTTCTGCACCACCAGGGACACCTGGAACAGCGGGTGCCTGCCGATGGCGCGGGGCGGGTTGAGGTCGTCGACCAGGTACTCGAAGGGCACGTCCTGGTGCTCGTACGCGTTCAGGGACACGTCGCGGACCCGGTGCAGCAGATCGCGGAAGGCGGGGTTGCCGGAGGTGTCGTTGCGGATGACGAGGGTGTTGACGAAGAACCCGACGGAGCGGTCGAGGCCCTGGTCGGTGCGGCCCGCGATGGGTGATCCGATGGGGATGTCGGACCCGGCGCCGAGCCGGGTGAGCAGCGCCGCGAGTCCGGCCTGGAGCACCATGAACAGGCTGGTCCCGGTCTCCTGGGCGAGCGCGGAGAGCCGTCGGTGCAACTCGGCGTCCCAGGCCACGGAGAGGGTCTCGCCGCCGTAGCCGGGGGCGGTGGGGCGCGGCCGGGCGAAGGGCAGATCCACCTGCTCGGGCAGGTCGGCGAGCTGACGCCGCCAGTAGGCGAGTTGGTGGGCCAGGGGGCTCGCCGGGTCGTCGGGGTCGCCGAGGAGGTCGCGCTGCCAGAGGCCGTAGTCGGCGTACTGGACGGCGGGGGCGGGCGCCGGGTCGGCGTCGCGGGGGACGCTGTTGCGCTCGGCGGGCGTCGGACCGGCGTCGTACGGTGCGCCGTTCCTCTCGGCCGTCGCCGCGCGGTGTGCCTCGTACGCCGCCATCAGATCCTCCGTCAGCGGCGCGAACGACCAGCCGTCGCAGGCGATGTGGTGCACCAGGAGCAGCAGTACGTGCTCGCTCGCGCCGACCTGGAAGAGGTGGGTGCGCACCGGTACCTCGGCCGCCAGGTCGAAGTGGTGGCCGCTCACCGCGGCGAGCGCGCCCTGCAGCTCCGCCTCGGTCGTGTGGGTCACGGGCAGCGGCGGCCGGGCGCGCTCCGGCGGCAGGATGTGCTGGCGGGGCTCGCCCTCCTGGTCGGGGAAGACGGTGCGCAGGGACTCGTGGCGGGCGACGAGGTCGGCGACGGCGGCGCGCAGCGCGGGAACGTCCAGGTCGCCGCTGAACCGCAGGGTCCAGGGGACGTTGTAGGCGCGGCTCATGCCTTCGAGGCGGTGCAGGAACCACAGGCGGCGCTGGGCGAAGGACAGCGGGAGCGGATCGGGGCGCTCGGCCGCCCGCAGGACGGGGCGGGTGTCCGGGGCACTGGTGGCAGGGGTTCCGGAGGTGCCGAGGGCGTCCAGGTGCGCGGCGAGTCCGGCGACGGTGGGGTGTTCGAAGAGGGCGCGGATGGTCAGCTCCGCGCCGAGCCTGGTCCGTACCCGCGCGGCGAGGCGGGTGGCGAGCAGCGAGTGGCCGCCGAGCGCGAAGAAGTCGTCGTCGATGCCGATGCCCTCGACGCCGAGGATCTCCGCGAACAGGGCGCACAGGACCTCCTCGCGCTCGGTGCGCGCGGCCCGCGCGGACTGCGCCTCGACGACCGGCGCGGGCAGCGCGGCGCGGTCCAGCTTGCCGTTGACGGTCAGCGGAAGCCGTTCGAGGAGCACGATGGCCGACGGCAGCATGTAGTCGGGCAGCCTCTCCCGCAGGTGCTCGCGCAGGGCCGCGGTGAGTTGGCCGCCGCGGCGTGCGGCCACGGGGCTGGTGGCGTACGCCAGCGGATCGCCGGGGGTGCCGTCGGGCTCGTACGCCTCCAGGACGCCGCCGTCCCCTGCCTCCAGGACGCCGCCGTCCCCTGCCTCTGGGACGCCGGCGCCCCCCGCCGCCAGGACGGCACCGTCCCCGCCGCTCCCCCCGCTCGCTCCCCCGCGCCGCACGAACAGCGCGTCCACCGCGTCCACCGCCGTCGCCGCCGGGGTGACCGCGACCCGGTAGCCCAGGCGCTCGCCGAGCAGATACAGCTCCTCGGGGTCGACGCCGTGGGGCTCCTGGGCGAGGAGGCGGTGGGCGTCGGCGACGGCGGCACCGTTGTCGAAGGCTCGGGCGGCGGCGGTCTCCTGGGCGGTGCGGCGGTTCGGGACACCGAGCACGCGCAGCCGCTCGGGGGTGTGCCGCTCCAGGTGGGCGCCGAGCGCGCCGGTGTCCTGCACGTCGTCGCCGAAGGTGAGCCGGGTCCCGCCGCCGGGTGCCGTCGCCGCGGGCGTCTTGTGCAGGACGACGTCGTAGCGGTACCGGGTCATCTCGTTGTGCCGGGTGCCGCGGCGCACCTGGATGTCGACCGCGCCGACCGTGCCCTCGCGGGCCGCGAAGGCGTGGAAGAAGTCGGGCGCGAGCAGCAGTTCCTCCTCGCGCACCAGGGCCCGCTCGACCACGTGCCGTACGGTGGCGCGCTCGGCGTCGGCGGCGGCCCGGCGCAGTTGCACGGCGGTGCCGAAGGAGCGCAGGGCCCGCAGGTCGCGGACGTCGCCGACGAAGACGGCGCCGCCGGGCGCGGTGCGCTCCAGGGCCTTGGCGAGGACGTCGAGGAGGTAGCCCGCGCTGGGGAAATACTGGAGGACGGAGTTGATGACGACGGCGTCGAAGTGGCCCTCGGGCAGACCGCTGATGTCGTGCGCGGCCTGGTGGCGCAGCCGTACCCGGTCACAGAGCCCGGGGCGGGCGGCGACTTCGCGGGTCAGCTCGTCGACGGCGCGCGCCGAGACGTCCGTGCCGACGTACTCCGCGCACTCCGGGGCGAGCCGGGACAGCAGCAGGCCGGTGCCGACGCCGATCTCCAGGACGCGGCGGGGGCGCAGTTCCCGGACGCGGCGGACCGTGGTGTCGCGCCACTCGCGCATGTGGTCCGGCGCGATGGGCCGCCGGTCGGTGTAGCTGTCGAACCAGCTGGCGAAGTTCTCGCCGAACGCGGGACGCGCCGCTCCGACGCCGGTCCCGGACCCGGCCCCGGCGTACTGGGCGTCGAACACCTTCTCCCAGTCGCCCACTTGACGGGCCGCGGTGCCGTCGGCGGTCGCCTCGTCGGGCTCCTGGCGGAACTCCGGTACGACATAGGCGACCAGGCGCCGGTCGCCCGGCCGGTCCTCGCGGGCGACGACGGCGGCCTGACGGGCGGCGGGGTGCGCGCCGAGCGCGGCCTCGATCTCGCCGGGCTCGATCCGGAAGCCCCTGATCTTGATCTGCTGGTCGGCGCGGCCGACGAACTCAAGGACGCCGTCCCCGTCGCGCCGCACCACGTCCCCGCTGCGGTACATGCGGCCGCCGGGCGCCCCGAACGGGTCGGCGAGGAAGCGCCCCGCCGTGAGGCCGGGGCGGCCCAGATAGCCGCGGGTGACGCCGGGCCCGGCGACGTACAACTCCCCCGCCACGCCCGGCGCGCACGGCCGCAGGGCCTCGTCCAGGACGTACAGGGACAGGTCGCGGATGCCGACGCCGACGCGGCTCGGGGCGTGCGGCGCCGCGTCCTCGGCGGTGAGCCGGGTCAGGGTGGTATGGACGGTCGTCTCGGTGATGCCGTACATGTTCACGAGCACGGGGGCGTCGTCGCGGTGGCGGGCGTACCAGGGCGCCAGCTTGCCGAAGTCGAGGGCCTCGCCCGCGAACACCACCAGGCGCAGGGCGAGTTCACCGCCGTGCGCGGCGCCTTCGCGGTCGGCCTCCATCAGCGGGTAGAACGCGGACGGGGTCTGGCTGAGGACGGTGACCCGCTCGGCGGCGAGCAGCGCGCGGAAGCGCTCGGGCGCCCGGCTCGTCTCGTACGGTACGACCACGAGGCGGCCGCCGTGCAGCAGGGCGCCCCAGATCTCCCACACGGACACGTCGAAGGCGTAGGAGTGGAACAGGCTCCACACGTCGTGCTCGTCGAACCGGAACTCGGCGGCCGTCTCGGTGAACAGGCGCACGACGTTCTCGTGCGAGACGACCACCCCTTTGGGGCGCCCGGTGGACCCGGAGGTGTAGATCACGTACGCGGTGGTCGCGGGCGTGACGGGCCCGAGGCGGTCGGTGTCGGTGGGGTCGGTGTCGGGCCTTACGGCCAGTTCCTCGACGGTGCCGCGGGCCGAGAGCACGAGCCGGGGGACCTCGGCGCGCACGTCCATCGGGTCCTGGCTGAGGAGCAGCACGGGGCGGGCGTCGGCCAGGGTCCTCTCGACGCGGTCCGGCGGGTGGTCCAGGTCGAGCGGTAGATAGCCGGCGCCGGACTTCAGGACGGCGAGGATCGCGACGACGGCGTCCACCGAGCGCGGCAGGGCGAGCGCGACGAGGCGTTCCGGTCCGGCGCCGCGGGCGAGCAGGGCGTGCGCGAGCCGGTTGGCGCGGGCGTTGAGGGTGGCGTAGTCGAGGTGTTCGCCGCCCAGGGTGAGGGCGACGCGGTCCGGGTGGCGGGTCACCCGCGCCTCGAACAGGTCGGTGAGGGCGGCGGCCGGGCCCGGGGCGGGGTCGGTGGAGGTGCCCGGGGGTGGGCCCGGCCGCGGCCTGCGGTGGCCGGTGAGCGCGCGGTCCGCCTCGGCGAGGGCGCGGTCCGATCCGGTGAGGACACGGTCCGCGCCGGTGTATGCACTGTCCGATCCGGTGATTGCCATTGCCAAGCCCCTTGGTCGCTCGCCGACGCTGTCGCGCCGTGCCGTTCGTGACCGTGCTCGTGCCGTGCCTGTGCCGCACGCCGCGCCCGCGCGCCGGTGCTGTCGAGTCCCGCACCCCGTCCGCCGGTGCCGTCGGGTCCCGCACCACGCCCGCCGTCGGGCCCTGCCCCCCGCCCGCCGACGCCGTCCGGCCCCGCACCCCGCGTCGGCGCCGACGCCCCCGCCTCAGCCCGCCGGGCGGCTGCCCGGCGGCAGGACGCGCAGCAGGTTCTCGCGCAGCAGCAGGTTCCGGTCCGTCCTGGACACCCCGGCGAACACGGTCGGGCCGTCGACGACCTCGCTGATCAGCCCTTTCAGACCGCCGTTCAGACGGCCGAGGGGCCAGTCCGTACCGAAGATGATCTTGTGGTTGACGCCGAGCCGGAACAGCTGGTTCAGGTGCCCGGGCCAGTGCGGCAGGCTCGGCCCGCTCGCGAACCCGCCCGTGTCCACGTACACGTTGGGCCGGTACGCCGCGAGGTAGGCGCAGGTGTCGACGTGGGTGAGGCCGCCGTGGCCGAGGACGAACGGGACGGCCGGGAAGTCCCGGGCCGCCCGGTCGATCCGCATCGGGTGTGCCGGTCCGTAGTCGAGGCTGCGGGCGGTGGGCCCGGTGTGCACGAACACCGGCAGGGCCCGGGCCGCGCAGATCTCGTAGTACGGGTACAGACCGGGGTCCGACGGCGAGTAGCCGCACGGCGGATACAGCTTCACCCCGTCGAGGCCGTAGGCGTCGACCATGGCCTCGAAGGCCGCCACACCCGCGGGCCCGCGCCGGGGGTCCACGCCGATGTAGACCCAGAAGCGGCCCGGGTGGCGCAGCCGGATCTCGTGGTGCAGCCGCGCCGCCTCCGCGGGCTCGGCCGTGCCCGCCATCCGCAGGCCGAAGTCGGGCACGAGCAGCACGGCGCGCTCGACCCCGGCCGCCTCCATCTCCGCGACGAGCCCGTCGGCGAGGTGGTCCTCGTGCTGCGCGGCGAGCCCGTCGGCGACGCGCCCCGGTTTCGGGGCGACGCCCATCGAGCCGAGCCTGCACTGGACGTTGCTCGCCACGTCCTCGACGAAGGCCCGCGGGATGAAGCGGCTCGACGCCACGTGGCAGTGCCCGTCGAAGACCCCGGTCATCCGACGCAGTGCTTGATCAGGCCCTGGATGCTGACGCCCTTCATGGGGTCATACGTGGCGAAGTCGAACTCGGCGTCCGCCTGTTCCTCCAGATACGAGATGAGGCCGACGATGGCCATGGAATCGAGCAGACCGGTGTGGCTGAGGTTGGTCCTGGCGCCGATGGCCAGGTCGGACTCTCCCTCGATCCACCGCTCCACCCACTCGACCAGCAGTTTCTCCAGCTCCGCCGTGTCCGCGCTCATGCCCGGCCTCCCCGGTCCGTGGTGGTGTTCGTCGTCGTGGTGTCGCCTCGAAGGGCGGCCTTGGTCTCGGTCCGTGCGGCCCCGACGAGGCGGAGGCTGTTCCCGCCCATGATCATTCTTCGGTCGGCCTCCTTGATCCCCGCCACCGCAGGCTGCCCCTTGGCGAAGGCGGCGACCAGGCCGGGCAGCGACTCGGAGAGCCGGTACGACGGCCAGCAGGTGCCGAAGAGGATCTTGTGGCTGATGCCTAGGCGGAACAGCCGGTTCAGGTGGGCCTGCCAGCCGTCCGCCGCGAGGACGGAGTGGAACTGGCTGATGTCCAGGTGCACGTTGGGCCGGTGGGCGCACAGGTAGGTCGCCTCGTCGACGTGGGTGACCCCGCCGTGCCCCAGGATGAAGTTCACCCGGGGGAAGTCCCGGGCGGCCTCGTCGAGCAGCAGCGGCATGCCGTACTCGAAGTCGAGCTGGCCCCAGCCGGGCCCCGTGTGGCTGAGCACGGGCAGGCCGCGCTCCTCGCACAGCTCGAAGTACGGGTACAGACGGCGGTCGCTCGGCGAGTAGCCGCACAGCGGGTACAGCTTGAGCCCGGCGAAGCCGTAGTCGCCGACGCACCGCTCGAACAGGTCGAGGCCGTCCTTGCCGCCGCGCGGGTCGACGCCCCAGAAGACCCGGAAGCGGCCCGGATGACGGCGGTTGACCTTGTCCAGATGACCGGCGAGCTCGGCCGGGGTGAGGGCGCACCGGGCCACGTGCGAGTAGTCGGGGACCACGAGGAACGCCTCGTCGACCCCGGCCTCGTCCAGCTCCGCGACGAGCCGGTCCGCGTCGTCGTCCTGGTGCACCGACAGGACCCGGTCCAGCATCCGCTCGGGCCGTACGCTGTGGCCGTACGCGGTCAGCCGGTGGTGCGCGTTCGCCGCCTGGTACTCCAGGAACGCCCGCGGGATGGCGAGTTGGCTGCCGAGCTGGACCTGCGCGTCGACGATCCGGTGCCCGCTCCGGCCCGGCCCGGGGGTGTCCGCCGCCGGCGCCGCCATCAGGCCCCCGCTCCGGCGGCCCCCGCGAGCCGCTCCGCGAAGTGCTCGGCCGCCCGGGCCCGGCTCAGCTTCATGTTGGCCGTCATGAAGGCGGGGTCGGCCCGCAGCGGCGTGTCCGAGAAGACGAGGGACATCACCCGCTCATGGGCGTCGAGGCCCGCGTTGACCTCCTCGATCCGCTTCTCGATGTGCGCGCGCAGCGCGGTGTCGGCGGGGTCCGCCGGGGTGACGAGGGCGCCGAGCCGGTTGGACTGCGGTGTCGGTACGACGACGATCTCGGCGACGCCCTCGACGTCCGCGAAGGACGCCTCGATCTCGGCGGGATGCACCTTGCGCCCGCTGCCGAGCGCGATGACGTCCTTCTTGCGCCCGATCAGGGTGAGGAACCCGTCCTCGTCCAGGCGGCCGTAGTCGCCGGTGAGGATGGAGCCGTCGGGCCGGAAGATGCCCTCGGCGGACGGGTCGCCGTCGGTGTCGAAGTAGCCGCGCCCGAGCGGCGCGTCCCGCGTGATGATCACCTCACCGTCGTCGAGGAACGTCACGGACTCCGGGTCCATCAACTGCCCGACGGTGCCGACGCGGTGGCGGTCGGGCGTGTTCCAGGCGACCATGCCGGTCTCGGTCAGGCCGTAGGCCTCCAGGAGCGCCACGTCGCGGCTCCAGTAGCCGTCCAGGGTCTCGCGCCGGATCGGCGCCATGCCGGTGATCATGAAGCGGATGCGGCCGCCCAGGAAGTCGGCGAGCGAGGCGTCGCCACCGGACTTCACATACAGCTGGAGCGCGGCGTCGTAGAAGACCGGCGGTCCGATCAGGAAGGTCGGGCTCTCCTTGCGGACGGCCTGGAAGACCCGCTGGTAGGGCGCGAGCACGAGGTCGGCGCCCAGCCACAGGCAGAGGTAGACCGACAGGCGCTGCTGGTTGTTGGCCAGCGGCAGGAAGATCAGGTGCCGGTCGCGCTCGGTCATGCCGAAGGCGTCGATGAAGCGGTTGATGACGTACTCGGTGCCCTTGGCGCTGATCTCCACGCCCTTGAGCCGCCCGGAGGTGCCCGAGGAGTAGACCAGGCTGTGCACGTCGTCGACGTCGATCACCACGGCGTCGGAAGCCGCCGCGCCCGGTGCGGGGGCGCCGCCGGGACGGACGACGGCGGGCGCGTCGGCGGGCACGGGCTCGTCCGCGATCAGCAGGGCGAGGCGGTGCTCGGCGATGAACGCGCCCGGGTCGTCGATCTCGGTGGTGTCGCCGAACGCCTTGAGCCGGGCGCCGGTGGCGAGGGCGGCCAGGTCCCAGGAGAGCCAGTCGAGGCTGTTGCCCGCGCGGATCCCGATCACGTGGCCGGGGCGCACACCGGCCGCCGTGAGCTGGTCGGCCCGGGTGCGGGCGAGCGCGGTCAGCTCGCTCTGGGTCATCTCGCGCCGCTTGCCGGAGATGTCGATGTCGACGACGCGGGCGGTCGTGTGGTGGATGGAGCGGTCCAAGAGGCCCGCGAGGTTCATGCTCACGTGTCGGCCGACTTCCTTCCTGAGGTGTCCGGTTGCGCCTCGCCTGGTGCGTGCGCCTGTGCGTCGAGTTCCGCTGCCAGTGCGGTGATCAGCTGGTCGAGCCTGGTGCCCGCCAGGAAGCCGATGCGGCCGCCGAGCATGTCCTCGTACGCTCCGCTGTCCGTGTCCCAGGCGACGTGGACGTCGAGACGGCTGCCGCCGCCGTCGTCCGTGACGGTCACCCGGCGTTCGAGGGTGTGCCACAGCCAGTCCGGCTCGGCGCTCGACAGCACGCCGTCGGCGCGGAGTCGAGTGCGGTCCGACCACACCACGGCGTCGTCCCCGAGCCGCCCGGCGAACTCCGCGACCGGACCTTCGCCCGCCCGCAGACCGGTGTCGGCGGCGAACGGGTCGAGCAGGCGGGGGCGGGCGCGCAGGAGGTCCAGGACACGCCCGGGCGGGTGCGGCAGCCGTACGGTCCGTGTCACCGGGGACAGTTCGGCCGCCTGGGGACCGTCGGCCGCGGTGGCGCCGCGGTGGGCGTCGGCCTCCGCGAGGATCCCTTCGAGCACGGACAGGCCGTGGTCGAGGTCGTCCTCGGAGATCACCATGGGCGGCTGCACCCGCAGGACGTTCGGGTGGTACAGGGAGTACGTGGACGTCACGCCCTCTTCGAGGAGGCGGCCGAGGACGAGGCCCGCCGTCGCGCCGTCGGTGAACTCCAGGCCGTGCATCATGCCGAGGCCGCGGTGTTCGGTGACGATGCCGGAGTGGCGCTCGGCGGCGGCGCTCAGGCGCTCGTCGATGGTGCGGGCCCGCTCCTTGACGCCGGTGAGGAACGCCTCGTCGGAGGCGATGGCGATCGATTCCAGGCCGACGCGGCACGACAGCGGGTTGCCGCCCAGGCTGGATCCGAAGGTCGAGGGCAGCACCCGCAGGACCTCCCACACCTCCTTGGTGCCGAGGACGGCCGACAGGGGCAGCACGCCACCGCCGAAGGCCTTGCCCACGCACACCAGGTCCGGGGTGACACCGAACTGCTCGTACGCGAAGAAGGTGCCGCAGCGGCCGAACGCCGTCTGCATCTCGTCCAGGACGAGCAGCGCCCCGGCCTCCGTGCAGAGCCTGCGCACCTCCTGGAGGTAGCCGGGCGGCGGCACGATCACTCCGGCCTCCGCCTGGACGGGCTCCAGGAGCACGGCGGCCACGGTGTCGTCGAGCGCGGCGGCCAGCTCGTCCAGGTCCCCGAAGCCGACCTGCCGGAAGTGCGGCATGAACGGGCCGAGCAGCTCCCGGTGTTCGGGGCGGTCGGAGGCGCTGAGCGTGGCGAAGGTCTTGCCGTGGAAGCAGCCTCGGGCGCTGATGACGCCGGGGCGGCCGGTCGCGGCGCGGGCCAGCTTGAGGGCGTTGTCGATGGTCTCGCCGCCGCCGTTGGCCAGGTACGAGTAGGGCAGGAGCTGTCCGGAGGCCTCCGCGAGGCGCTCGGAGAGCCGGATCTGCACTTCCTCGAACATGATCTTCGTGCTGTTCAGCACGCCGGTGTCGAGCTGGTCGCGGACGGCGGCGACGATGCGCGGGTGGGAGTAGCCGAAGGACTGGTTCCCGTACTGGTCGAAGAGGGCGAGATAGGGCGTTCCCTCGTCGTCGTCCAGAACGCGGCTTCCTGTCCCCTTTCCCTGGACTCCGCAGCCCATGACGAACGCCATTTTCGCGTATGCGGGGTGGTTGTGGGCCGCTTTGGTCTCAGCCAGCCGCTGGCGCCGTGTCCGCATCCGTCACCTCCTTGCGCGCATAGCTGTCGTAGTCGCCGAAGAAGTACTGGAGCAGTCGGCTCTTCCGGCCTTCGGGCGTCCGGGCCCTGCTGACCGCCTCGGTGACGTCGAGGGCCGCGACGAGGCTGAGCGGGGCGCCTTTGAACCGGGTGTCCTCGTAGGGCTCGTGCAGGGCGAAGAAGCCGATTTCCTTGTAGAAGCCCCGCAGCCCCTCGGAGTCGTCCACGAAGAAGTCGCCGAGTATGTGCGTCATGTCGTGTTTCCTGGCGCTGTGGATCACGGCTTCGCGCATCAGCGCCATGCCGATCTCGCGGTGGCGCATCGACGGCAGCGTCATCAAGTGCCCGAATTCCACGAGCCTGTTGCCGACGCGCAGCGCCGAGATGTCCACGGTGTCGTCGCACGGCAGTCCGGCCGCCGAGTCCGGCACGACCTTGACGGTGCCCGCGGCCTGGCCGTCGACGTATCCGAGGATGTATTCGGCGTGGGCGTCGAACCGGTCGAAGGTCGCGGCGGTGTCGGCCGCGTCGGCGAGGCGGCCCTGGTCCGCGACGTAGACGGCGTCACGGAGCCGCAGCACGTCGGCCACGTCGGCCTCGGTGCGCGCCAGTTTGAAGGTCACGTCCACCTGACTCTCCTCTCACCCGCGTTGCGATGGCTCACCCGGTGGCTCACTTGCGGAGCAGCTTTCCGAAGTACTCGATGTAGCCGCGGTTGAAGTAGCGAATGCGGTCCTTCACCTCGCCGTGCAGATCCGGCAGTCGCTCCAGGGGGAGATTCGGCATCAGGTGGTGCTCGACGTGGTAATTGTTGCCGTTCGTGAACCACGTCAGGATGCGATTGGAGCGAATCGTCCTCGTGTTGGCGAACGGGTCGCGATTCAGGACCTCGCAGCCGAAGTGCTCGGGCAGTTCGATGAAGGCGTGCACGGGCCCCGCCACAAGCACCAGCGGGATCAGCCATACCCACAGGACGACCGCCGAACCCAGCGCCAGAGAAAGGCCGGAGAAGGCCAGGAGAGCGCCGAGGGCAAGAAAGTGGTCCCGTCGTATCCGGCGCGATACGCGGACGCTCTCGCCCTCGAATTCCCGGCCGCGCAGGGATCGCCCGAGATTCACCACGAACAGCGCGTAGTGATGGACCATCGTGAAGCGCACGGTCCAGTCCAGGAAGGTGCCGAACCTGGAGCGTTCCTTGGATCCGTACTGATCGCCGTAGTCGAAGAACTCACGGTTCTCCGGCGTACCGAGATCGCGGTGGTGCCGCATGTGCGCGGCCTTGTACGCGGCGAATGAAATCAGCATCGGCAGTCCGAGGATGATGCCGGTGACCGTGTTCGCCTTGCGACTGCGGTACGCGAGGTTGTGCAGCGTCTCGTGCTGGAGTTCCGCGGCGTGCGCGAGCATGCACCCGATGAGGACGACTCCGACGACGCGGCACCAGAGGACCGGCTGCAGCACGATCACCACGCCGAGAACGGTGAGTGCCACGCAGAGGGCGAATTTGAGGGAGAACACCCAGCCCCGGGGCTCGGTGCGCAGGTGTTTCAGTGACGCTCTGAGTTCGGTGGCCTCCTGTGGATTCCGCATGGCCGGGTCGACGGCGTCACCCGCTGTCAGATCCATCGTAGTTCCCTCGATTTCCCAGTAGCTTTCCCGGTGGCGGTGCGGCACCGCGCACGGTTCACGGCATGACGGCGCGACTGACCGACGTGCGGCGAACGGACGGGGCCAGTTCGATATCGGGGCGTGGTGGACGTGCGCTGCCCGAAGATGTCCGCCCGTGCGACCGGGCGCGGTACGGCGCGGCATCGCGGCGGCACCCGGACGGGCCGTATGCCGCTCTTTCGATACCGCTGGGGGTGCCGCTGCGTTCAGGGTGCGGCGGTCAGCCGGCTGCCTCGGGCACCGGTGCGGTGCTCAGGTCGCGCACGGGGGTATGGGGATCGGCCTTCTCGATCGCGTCGAGCAGGGCCAGGATTCCGTCCATGTGCGCGTCCGTTTCCCGCGGACTGAAGAGTTCGGGGTGGACGTCGAGAATGACTTCCGTCGTTCCGTCGGCCGCGGTCTGGAAGAAGTACACGGTCATGTCGATCGTGAGCGGAATCGACATGGTGCGCATGGATGCGACGGCTCCCGCGAAATCCAGTTTGTAGTCGAACTTCATCACATTGACCATTGGTCCCCACAGCCGTGCCCCGCCGCCCTGTGCGGCGACTTCCCGGGAGATCTCGGCGGTGGGATAGCGGGAGTGCAGCAGGACCTGCCGCACCTCTCGCGACACGCGCCGCGCGAACTCGCCGAGGGGCAGGGCCGCGTCGGCGTCGAGGCGCAGCGGCAGGATGTTCATCGTCATGCCGGGCACGTTGCGCACCTGTGGGCTCAGCCGGCCGCCGGTGGGCAGTCCGAGCTGGAGGTCGCGGGCGCCCGTACGGAGGCCCACGTACGCGGCGATGGTGCTGACGGCGAGGTCCGACCAGGTGACGCCGAGTCTGTCGGCGGCGGCTTCGAGGCGGCCGACCCGGTCCGGGGTGAGTTCGGTGGTGCGGCGGCGGCCGACGGCGAGCCCTGCGCTGCGGCCGGAGAGGCTGACCGGTGCGGGGCGGTCGGCCGTCCTGTCCAGCCAGTGGGCGCGGTCGCGCGTGAAGCTCTTCCCCTCGCGGTAGGCGGCCTCGGTGTCCGTGAGGCGCGTGAACGCGGGGAACGCCCCCTCGTCGGCGGGGAATCCGCGCGCGAGTGCCGTGTACACGGCGGCGGTGCGGTTGAAGATGAGGGCAAGGCTATATCCGTCGACGACTGCGTGGTGCACACGTCGGTACAGGACGAAGTGGTCGTCGGCGACTTTCAGCAGTGCCGCGCGGCATAAGAGCTGCGGGTCGACGGGCCCTTGGGCGTCCTTTTCCATCCACTTCCCGGCCGCTGCCGCGGGGTCGGACCCGGCGCTCACGTCGATGAAGTCGAGTGGGGCGGGTTCGGCCCGCAGGAATTGGCCGTACCCGCCTTCCACTTGATCCGACGGGACAATGACGAGACGCAATGCCTCGGCCTCGCGCTCGACCTGTTCATGTGCCAGCACCATCAGTTCCGGGACAATGTGCCCGCGGATGTCGAGATAGTCGCAAATACAGTAGACAGGGTTGGCGAGATCTTCGGCTTGAGCCATCCATGTGCGCAACTGCGTAGCAAGGAGCGGTAGTTCTGTTCTCTCGCGATTAAGCAACGTTCACCCTCCTCAAGAGGACACTTGCTTAAATCGACGCCACATCGCACAGACGTCACGGACACCATGTATCGGTCGCGCGTACCCATTGGCGGGGAACAGTTTCGAAGTCCGGGAAGTGGTGGGGGGATTGGTGGGGGCCCAGGACAACGAACGGTAGCCTACCCGTCACTTGATCGAACGTCCATACCCAATCGGGGGCATGTGCCAATGTCACTGAATGCAATGGCCACCAGGTCTGTTACCGAAGCCCCAATCACACAAAGCGACGACTATTGGACTCGGCCAACTCGACGCATATCGGCCACACCTTCACGACCAGGGTTTACGCTGGCCCGCGGCCGCCGTCACGATCTCCAGGGCGGCCCTTGAAACTCCCTTTGCCTACCGCCCGTTGAAGCAAGAACCGGCAGTTCCGAACTCGTGTGTACGCACTGTGAACGTGGAGGATGGATGGCGACGGACCGAACAGCTACCCCACCCGGCACCGGCTGGGCCGGGAACCGACGCGGCGTGGCCGTGGTGGCCGCGCTCATGCTGGGCGCGTTCACCTTCAACACGACCGAGAATCTGCCGATCGGCATCCTGAAGCTGATGTCGGACGACATGGACGTCTCCCTGGCCGCCGTCGGGCTCCTGGTGTCGGGTTACGGCCTGACCGTCGCCATCGTCTCGGTGCCGATCGCCCAGCTCACCCGGGCCGTGCCGCGCCGCCTGGTGCTGTGCCTCCTGCTCGGCGGGCTCTTCGTGGCGAGTGTGGTGGCGGCGGTGGTCTCCTCGTACTGGGTGCTGCTGGGCAGCCGGTTGGTGACGGCGGTGGCGCAGGCGCTGTTCTGGGCGGTGATGGGGCCGGTCGCGGTCGGGCTCTTCCCGCCGCACGTGCGCGGCCGGGTCATCGGCGCGCTGTCCGTGGGCGGTTCGGCGGCCCTCGTCCTCGGGGTGCCCGGCGGCACCTGGCTCGGCCAGCACAGCAGTTGGCAGGTGCCGTTCCTGGTGGTCGGCGCGCTCGCCATCCCGTCGCTCCTCGTCATCGCGACGGCCCTGCCGTCCACGCCCCCGGAGGAGAGCCACGCCGTGCGCGGCGTCGCCCCCGACACCCGCCGCTTCGCCGTCGTCCTGACGGTGACCGGCCTGACGGTCACGGGTGTCTTCGCGGGCTACACGTACATCTCCAAGTTCCTCGTGGACGAGAGCGGGTTCACCGAGTCCACGGTCAGCACGCTGCTGCTCGTCCTCGGTGTCACCGGCATCGTGTCCGTCGCGGTCTACGGCCGCCTCCTGGACCGCTTCCCCCGCGCCACGCTCACGATCCCGGTGACCACGCAGGCGGTGGGGCTGCTCGGCCTGTACGCGGCGGGCGGCTCGAAGGTCGTCGCCGTGGCCATGATGGTGTTCCTCGGCGCCTCGCTCGGGCCGGTCTTCATGGCCACCCAGAGCCAGGTCATGCACTTCGCGCCCGGCCGCACGGAGACCGCCATCGCGGCGAACGGCGCCGCGTTCAACACCGGAGTGGCCGCGGGCGCCCTGGCCGGCGGCCTGCTCCTGCCGGTCATCGGCGTACGCGGCACGTTCCTCGTGGGCGGCCTGATGACGGTGGCGGCCCTGGCCCTGCTCCTGGAGGAACAGTTCCTGTCCTGGGGCCGCACGAAGGCGTGGTCGGACGCCCCGCGCACGGCCCCGGCGGACGACGACGTCTACTCCGAGCGCTGAGGGACCCCGAGGCGTGGGGCTCCCGCCCCACGCCCGAGCGGCTCGGGTGAGGTTGGCTGCCTGCCCGGTGGGGCCGCGGCCGCTTCGCCGAAGCCGCTCAGCCGCGCTCGGGCCAGACCGGACCCTCGTCGGTCCAGATGACGCCCTTGTTGCGGCACAGGCAGAAGGGGTGGCCGATCGGGTCGGTGTAGATCTGCCAGCCGTAGCCCTCGGGGCCGATGAAGTCCTGCCTCAGCGTCGCGCCGAGGTCGAGGACGCGGCGCTGCTCGGGCTCGATCTCGTCCACTTCGAAGTCGAGGTGGAACTGCTTGGGGTGCTCGGTGTCGGGCCACTGCGGGGCGCGGTAGTCGTCCACCCGGATGAAGGCCAGCTCGATCTCACCGAACTGGATGCCGGCCCACTCCTCGGAGCTGCCCTCCTTGATCGGACGGCCCGTGACCTCGGCGTAGAAGGCCGCCAGCTTCATCGTGTCCGGGCAGTCGATGATGAAATCGGTGAGTCGCAGCATCCCGCGATCTTGCCACAGGCCCACACCCGACTTCGAGAGCAGTCCCGGGGCAGCTCCGGCGGGAGCCGCCTACACCTCCCGCGTGGGCAGCACGGAGAGGTGCGGCAGGTTCACGTGGCGGGGGCGGCCGACGGCGAAGGCGATGAGCTCCGCGACGTCGGTCCCGGAGGGGATGCCCTCGATGGAGCCGACGGCCTCCTGGACGGCGGCGCTGATCGCGGGGTCCTCGATGTGGTCGCGCAGCTCGGTGTCGACGGTGCCGGGTTCGATGTTCGTGACGCGTACGTCGGCGGGGTTCAGCTGGGCGCGCAGGTTGCGCGAGAGGTGGCTGAACGCGGCCTTGCTGGCGGCGTATCCGGCGAAGCCGGGCAGGACGCTCTGGGCGGCGGCGGAGGAGATGTTGACGAGGTCCGCGTGGCCCCGTTCGGCCGCGGCCGCGAGCAGGTCGGGGACGAAGGCCTCGACGACGGCGAAGGCCCCGGTGACGTTCACGTCGATCATGCGCTGCCAGTTGCCGGTGGCTGAGCCGTCGAGCTGGTCGGGCAGGGCGAGCCCCGCGTTGTTGACGAGGAGGTCGACGCGGCCGAGCCGGGAGCGGACGTCGGCTGCGGCCGCCGCCAGGGACGCGGGGTCGGTCACATCCGTCGGGAGGGCGAGCGCGCTGCCGCCCGCCTCCTCGATGCGTGCCACGTGTGCGGCGAGCCGCTCGCCGCGCCGTGCGAGCAGGGCGACCCGCGCGCCCTGGGCGGCGAGCACCTGCGCGGTGGCCTCGCCGATGCCGCTGGAGGCACCGGTCACGACGGCCACCCGGCCGGTGAGGGGGCGGGCGAGGGACGTCGTCCGAGCGGTGGTGAGGGTCATGGTGGTCTCCCGGGGTACGGGGGCGGACCGCGTTTCCGCGGTGGCCGCTTCGTGCGGCCTCGGGAACGACTCTGCGCGAGTTCCACGCGCCCACCCAGGGCCCCGCTCGACCCTGGGTCTGGCAGAACCACCCTCGCGTCGGCACTACGGGCGCAACCGCCCCTGTCCTGGCAGGCCCCTGGGCCCGGCAGCCCCCTGCTTCCCGGCAGACTCCCCCCGTGCCGGACAATCGGTCCATGGACTTCCGCAGCGAACTCGCCGCCTTCCTCCGCTCCCGCCGCGCCCGGCTGCGGCCGGAGGACGCCGGGGCGCGTCCGTTCGGCGGGCGCAGGCGCGTGCCGGGGCTGCGCCGCGAGGAGCTGGCGGAGCTGGCCGGAGTCAGCGTCGACTACTACGTACGGCTCGAACAGGGCAGGACCCACAACGTCTCCGACGCCGTCCTGGACGCCGTCGCCCGGGCCCTGCGGCTCGACGACGCCGAACGCGCGCACCTGGGCCATCTGACCCGCGCCCTGCGCCACCCCGCCTCCACGCCGCCCGCCCCACAGCCGGTCAGGGCGGGCGTCAAGGTGCTGCTCGGCGCGCTGGACGGCGTGCCCGCGTACGTCGTCGGCCGTCGCCTGGACATCCTCGGCTCCAACGGCCCGGCCCGCGCGCTGTTCACCGACTTCGACGCGCTGCCCGTCGAGCGGCGCAACGTGGCGTGGCTGCACTTCCTCGACGCGGGCGTACGCGGCCGCTACCCGGACGCCGAGGCGTGGCAGGAGACCGCCCGCGACACCGTCGCCGCGCTCCGCATGGACCTGGGCCGCTACCCGTGCGACGACCGCCTCTGCGACCTGCTCGGCGAACTCTCCGTGCGCAGCGAGGAGTTCAGCGCGCTGTGGGCCGAGCAGCTGGTGCGCGAGCACTCCCACGGCGTGGAGCGGCTGCGCCACCCGGTGGCCGGTGAGCTGACCCTGCGCCGCGAGACGCTGCGGCTGCCCGACGCGCCCGACCAGGCCCTGGTCACGTACGCGGCCGACGAGGGCACGCCGTCCCGCGCGGCGCTCGCCCTGCTCTCCGCGCGCGCCGGGGATCAGCGCTGCGGTGAGGGGAACGCGACCGGGCTGCGCAGGCCGGAGCGGCTGACCGCGCGCACGCCGAAGAAGACGTTGTCCTTGGACAGGTCGACGGTGTGACGGGTGGCGTCACCGACGTCGATCACATGGGTCCAGTCTGAGGCGGTGGTCTCGCGCCAGACGACTTCGTAGCCCGCCAGGTCCTTCTCCAGGCCCCGCTCCCACACGAGTTCGGTGGCGTTCGTCAGCGCGGCGGTGAGGATCTTCGCGCCGCGCGGGGTCCCTGGGGCCTGGGCGAGGCTCCACAGGGCGGCGGCGTTCACGCGGGCCACGCGCGCGATGTACGGGAAGTCGCAGAACTCCGGCAGGTCCCCGTACTGCTTGCCGTCCTGCACGCGGACGTCCTGGTGCTGGTGGGCGTAGTCCTCGGCGGGCTCGGTGAACCGGGCCGCCGGGTAGGCGCGTTCGAGGAAGGGGATGTGGTCGCCGCCGCGCAGATAGCGGTCGCGGCGGTAGACGACGCGGACCTTCATGCCGGTCGCGTCGTTGTCGGCGACGTCCCGTACGAAGCGGGCGAGCTGGCGCGACGGTGAGTCGTTCTCGCCGCCCACCGAGCGCCGCACGGCGGCCTCCTCGGGGGTCTCGGACGAGGGCACGCCCTCCGCGAAGAGGCGGATCGTGCGCGGGTCGCGGGTGCCGTCGTCGGCGGTGGGGCTGCCGACGATGTCGTTGGTGAACATCCCCTGGACGTCGGCCTTCTGGAGCTTGTACTGCTCCGCCATGTGCGCCGCGCCGAACAGGCCCTGCTCCTCACCGGCGACGGCCGCGAACACGACGGTCGCGCCGAGCCGTCGGCGCGCCATCACCCGCGCCAGCTCCATGACGACCGCGACCCCGGAGGCGTCGTCGTCGGCGCCGGGCGCGTCACTGGTGAAGTCCATGACGTCGCTCGCCCGCGAGTCGTAGTGCCCCGACACGACGTACAGCCGGTCCGGGGACGCCGAACCGCGCAGCGTCGCCACGACGTTGGTGATCCGCGTCGGCTGCGGGATGCGCGGGCCCGGCTCCTGGACGTACGACTGGAGCTCCACGCGCATCCGGCCGCCCGCCGCGCCCGCGTGGCGCCGCATCTCGGCGAGGATCCAGTCACGTGCCGCGCCGATGCCGCGCTCGGGGTCGTCCTGCGCGGACAGCGTGTGCCGGGTGCCGAACGCGGCGAGCCGCCGCACGGTCGCCTCGATGCGACGGTGGTCGATCTCCCGCAGGATCGCCCGCAGTTCACGCGACGGCTCCTGCGCGGTACGGCTCCGCCCGTCATCATCGCGCGCCGCCGCGGGACCGGCCTGAAGGCCGAGGGATCCGGCCGTGGTGGCGGCCGCGGCCACCGCGAGAACACTGCGCCGGGACGTACCCGTCTGCTCCGCCATGCGGCCATAGTCATGGACACCACAAAGCGCCGCAAGGGGGCATGGGGAAGGGTGGGGCGGGCCGGGACGACTATGGCGAGTACGGCGGTGCGGGATGGCTGTGCGGGTGGACGGGGCGGCTTGGGCTGGCGGGTGCGGGGCGTGGGCGGGCCGCCTGGGACCGGACGACTATCGCGGCGCGGGACGGCTAGGAGCGGCGGCGGGGCTTGCCGCGCTTCGCGCCCTGGGAGCCGCCGGTGGCGCGCCGCGGGTTCTTGCCCGCCGCGGCCCTGCCCCCGGAGGGCTTGCCCGCCGATGCCTTGCGGGTGCCCTTGCCCGACGCCGACGCGCCGGAGCCCTGCTTGCCCCCGGCCTTGCCGGTCCCCGTCCCGCCCTTGCGGCGCGCGCCGTCCTTCTCCGCGCTCTGGGCCTTCGCCTGTGCGGCCGGGGCGCGGCGGCCGCGGGTGCTGTTGACGGTCCGGCCGCGGATGATGCCGATGAACTCCTCCACCAGGTCGGTGGTGGCGTCCTCGGGCCACGAAAGCACGACGCTGGACTGGGGCGCGTCGGTGACCGGCCGGTAGGTGAGGTCCTTGCGGTGGTGCAGGCGGGCGAGGGACTGCGGGACGACGAGCACGCCGATGCCCGCGGCGACCAGCTCGATCGCGTCGGCCGTGGTGGCGGGGCGCTCCAGCGCGGGGCGGCCGGGCAGGCTGTCCCAGTCGAGGGTGTCGTCCTCGGGGTGCAGCACGATCTCGTCGGCCAGGTCCTCGGCGCGGACCTCGTCGGCGGCCGTCACGACGTGGTCCTTGGGGACGACGACCACGGTCGTCTCCGTGTAGAGGGGGATGGCGCTGAGGACCGTCCGGTCGACCGGCAGCCGCACCAGGCCGGCGTCGGCGGTGCCGTCGCGCAGAGCCGCGTCCGCGTCGGCGGGCGCCACCGGTACGAGGGTCAAGGGGACGTCGGGCAGCCGCTCGTTCCAGACACGCACCCACTTTGTGGGTGTCACCCCCGGGACATAGGCGAGCCGGAACGAAGGGGTTACTTCCGAGCCTGTCACCCCGCCAGGCTACCCGGCGTGGTCAGAGGTCGCTCAGGCGCTCGATACCCTGGTGACCATGACGTCGCACCAGACCACCCAGACGATGAAGCCCGCGACCGCGGCGAAGAAGCTGGGTGTGTACCTCGAGGCCACCCCCGCCGAGTTCCAGGAGGGCGTGATCTCGCGGGCCGAGCTCAACGCACTGCAGGCCGACCCGCCCCAGTGGCTGCAGGACCTGCGCCGCACCGGCCCGCACCCGCGCCCGGTGGTCGCGGCGAAGCTCGGCGTCTCCATCTCGGGCCTGGCCCGCGGCGGCGTCACCGAGGCGCTCACCACGGAGCAGATCGACGCCCTGAAGACGGAGAACCCGGAGTGGCTGCGCCGGGAGCGCGCCACGCAGGCCGACGTCCGCAAGGAAGCGGCGCGCCTGAAGGAGAAGCAGCGCGAGAACGACGAGGGCTGAGAACGACGAGGGCTGGGGGCGACGAGGGCCGAGGGGACCCGGCGTCACACGGGTGAACCCTCCGCCCCCGCAGTGAGCGCGCTCTCCAGATCCCCGGTGATCTCGAACGTGTCGGCCAATCCGGCCAGCCGAAGGATCTTGCGGAAGAACACGTTGTCGACGACCAGGGTCACCCCCGCCTGACGCTGCTGTGCCCCGTCCCGAGCGCGGCACAGCAGCGTCAGCCCCCCGCAGTCGAGGAACGACACCGCCCGCAGGTCAAGGACGAGGTCACGGTGACTCTCCCGTGCCAGTCGCGTGAGCGGGGCGGCGAGAACCTCGTCCGCGAGGATGTCCAGCTCGCCCCAGAACGTGACGACCAGCCGCTCCTGCCGAACCTCGGCCCGGAGGCCGAACTCGGCGTGGTTCTCGAGCATCGTTCCCCCTCAGGGCACCGTGAGAGCGGCTCCGGGGTGAGTCAGTGCGATCCACCGGCGGGGTCTGAGCGATGAGCTGTCGCCACCGGGGACAGGGGTGGCACGTTCTTGCCCTTGGCATACCCGACGGCCGGAGAATAATGCAACTGCCCTGCATTAAACAAGAGTTGGCCGATTACTGCTGACACGTGCCGACACCGCCACACGCCACCCGCGGCAGGCGGACGACGGCGGCGCGGTCAGTCCCGTCCGCCCCTGCCGACCGCCATGGCCAGGCATTTCGCACCGGTCCACAGCGCGTGCCCGACCATCACGAACACCCAGATCTTGCCGCCGTCCTCAAGCACCCGGGCGAACCCGGACTCCTGACCGCCACCGTGGAGCAGTACGTCGACGGTGTCCTGGGTGACCAGATCGCGCAGCCACGAGAGCCCCACCAGCATCAGGAGCACCTGTACGACGGCGAACACGGCCGCGTGCCGCCCGAGTTCCCGCAGGAGTTGCTCCCGGGTCCTCGGCGGCTCCTCCTTCGCGCCCGCGTCCTTCACGACGGCGCTCTTCGCCGCGGGGTCCTTCACGGCGGCGCTCTTCACGCGCGGCGGCGTACCGTCGGCCGGGCTCGTCGCGGGTGTCGCTTCCGGCTCCGGTACGGACGCGGCCTCGGGCTCGGGATCGGGTGCACGCTCGGCTTCGGGCGGCGGCGGGGGTACGTCGGCGACGCCCAGGCTCCGTACCGCACGGGGTACGACGACGGCGCCGGCCAGGATCAGGGCGGCCGCGCTGAGGCAGGCGACGGTCCAGTCGGCGCCGTCGTACAGCATGCCCGCGGTGAGGGCGCCGATCAGCGCGCCGAGCAGGTTGGCGGACTCGTACACACCCATGCCCCGGCCCGTGTGCTCGCCCGACGCCTCCGCGATGACTGCCTGCTGGATGGGGATGACCGCGGCCCAGGCCAGCCCGCTGAGGATCCACAGCGCGGCGATGACGACGGGGTTCGGCGCCCAGGCGAGTCCGGCCGCGAAGGCGGCGCTGGCGAACGAGGCGCACATCAGGATGCGGGTGCGGCCGAAGCGGACCACGTAGCCGTGCAGGCGCTCGGCGGCGACGCTCATGGCGATGGCGCCGGGCAGGAAGACGTAAGCGACCTGGACGACCTCCAGGTCGAACTCGCGCTGGAGGTGCATCAGGAGCAGCAGCGAGATCGCGGCCTCGGCCGTCATCGTCACGACCACGGCGAGCAGCATGGGGCGGAGCCTGCGCCCGACGGCGCCGAGTCCGGCGATGGCCGAGCCCGCCGCGCTCTTCGCGTCCTGAGCCGCGGCACCCTCCGGCCCGCTCACGCCCTCAACGCCCTCCGGCCCGCTCACGCCCTGAGCGCCGCCCGGCCCGGTCGCGCCGGGGGCACCACCCGCTCCCCCGCCCCGCGGGCCCGCGGGATCCTGTCTGCGGGGCGCGGACAACAGCAGCGCGGCGGCGAGCAGACAGGCCCCCGCGCAGACCCAGAACACCCCGTCGAAGCCTATCTCGCCGATCAGCACCATGCCCGCGACGAAGGCCACCCAGGAGCCGGTCTCCTGGGAGGCGAGGAGCCGGGGGAAGACCGCGGAGTCCTCCGCGAGGCGTTCGCTGATGATGGCGCGGACCGCGACCCACAGCAGGGCGCCGCCCACACCGCCGACCGCCGCGGCGGCGTAGGCGGAGGCCGCGTTCTGCGCGAGGGCGTATCCGGCGGCGGAGGCCGCGTACAGGACCGCGCCCGTCGCGGCGACGTAGCGCCGCTCGAAGAGGTCGGCGAGCACACCGGCGATCGGCCGGGCGATCACGGAGAGGGCCATCTCGACGGCCATCAGGATGCCGACCTCGGTGGCGCTCAGGCCGAGGGCCGCGCCCGCCCAGAGGGGCAGGATGAAGTCGAAGAGCTCGTTCGGGCCGTTGGTGAACGCGGCGGCGTGCAGCGTTCGCTCCTCGCGCCGCCGGGGCGCCCGCGGGCTCTTCGTGGCCGCCGCGGGAATGTCTCCGATCATGTATCCGCCCCAAACTCCGACCGACGCCGTCTGACTCTGCCCAATCTCCGAGCACTGTTCGGTTAACTCCGAACGGTATACTGAGTTTCGTGGTGATCGCAAAAGGTACGCCGCTCAGGACGGCGTACGAGCCGGAGGGTGCCGCACGGTGACGGATCCGCTGACCGCCTCGACCCCGCTAGAGCGCGCGCTCGCGCTGCTCTGGGGACGCGACACGCGCGGCTCCCGCGGACCGGCGCGCGGGCTGACCCTGGACCGGATCGTCGAGGCCGCGATCGAGGTGGCCGAGCAGGAGGGCCCCGCCGCCATGTCGCTGCGCCGCGTCGCCGCGCGGCTCGGAGTCGGCGTCGCCTCGCTGTACACCTACGTTCCGGGGCGGGCCGAGCTGGAGGCCCTGATGCTCGACGCCGTGGCGATCGGCCGGACCCTGCCGCACGAGTGGCCCGGCGACTGGCGCGCCAAGCTCACGGCTCTCGCGCACGACGACTGGCGGGAGATCCGGCTCCACCCCTGGGTCCTTGAGCTGGGCGCGGCCGAGCAGGTGCCGGGTCCGAACATGCTGCGCTGGCTCGACTCGGCGCTGCGGATCTTCGACGACACGGGGCTCAGCGAGGCGGAGAAGCTGTCGGCGATCGAGACGGTGGACGCGTATGTGCGGGGGCTCGGGCGGCTGCGGGGGCCGGAGGCCGACCGTTCCGCGTCCGGGACCGGGGCCGTGGACGCCGCCGAGGACACCAAGGAGCGGGACCAGGTCCTCGGGCGGCTGGTGGACTTCGACGCGTACCCGGCCCTGAGCCGGGCGCTGGCGGCGGGCGGCACGCCGTACTCCGGAGCTCCGTTCGAGTTCGGCCTCGAGCGGCTCCTGGACGGGATCGAGCAGTTGGTGCTCCGCCGCTCGGCGTAGGCCGCGGCGGGCGGGACAGGGCAAGTCCGCGCGATACGGGGGAGGAAGCGATGACACGGTCGGTTCTGGTGACGGGCGGCAACCGGGGGATCGGGCTCGCGGTGGCCCGCCGTCTGGCCGAGGACGGTGACCGGGTGGCGGTCACGTTCCGTTCGGGCTCGCCGCCCGCCGGGCTGTTCGGGGTGCGGTGCGATGTGACGGACCCCGAGCAGGTGGACCGCGCGTTCAAGGAGGTCGAGGCGGAGCAGGGCGCGGTGGAGGTCCTCGTGGCGAACGCGGGCATCACTCGTGACCGGCTTCTCGCGGTGATGGCCGAGGACGACTTCACCGCCGTCCTCGACACCAACCTGGGCGGGGCCTACCGCGTCGCCAAGCGTGCCGTCCGCCCCATGATGAGAGCGCGCCGGGGCCGCGTCGTCCTGATCTCGTCGGTCTCCGCCCTGCTCGGCACGGCGGGCCAGACCAACTACGCCGCGTCCAAGGCGGGCCTCATCGGCTTCGGCCGCTCCCTGGCCCGGGAGCTGGCGCCCCGGAACATCACGGTGAACGTCGTCGCGGCCGGCCTCATCGACACGGACATGACGGCGTCCCTGCCCGAGGCCCGGCTCGCCGCCATGACGGAGGGCGTGCCGCTGGGCCGCGTGGGCACGGTGGCGGAGGTGGCGTCGGTGGTCGCGTTCCTCGCGGGGCCGGACGCCGGATACATCACGGGGGCCGTGGTGCCGGTGGACGGGGGCTTGGGGATGGGCCACTGAGGGGTCGCCCCGGCCCACCTCTGCCCCCGCGCCCCGTCCACCAGGGCCCGTCCGTTGGATCGCCCCAACGGTCCGGCCCTAGTGCCCGCCGGAGCCGTCCGAGCACTCGTTGCCCGGGGCGGGGTTGAGCACGCCCACGACGTTCACCGTGTTGCCGCAGAGGTTCACGGGGACATCGACCGGCACTTGGAGGAGGTTGCCGCTGAGCACGCCGGGCGAGTTCTCCACCTTGCCGTGGGCCTCGGCATCGCCGTCGGCGGCGGCCGAGGTGGCGCCGCCGACCAACGTGGTCACGGCGAGCGCGGCCGAGGCGAGGAGCACGCGAGTGCGCATGGGGGTACCTCCTGGTGCGAAGGGAACGTCCTTCCCGAGCCTCCCTGCGGTGCGGTGGGCGAGAAAGTCCTGGTAGCCCGATGGAATGACCCGCGACTGACGAGGCGTCGACCGGCCCGGAGCAGCAGGCGGCGGGGCCGAAGGAGGCCCGCCACGGCACTCCAGTCGTCGACCTGGTCGTACGCGACCTGGTCGTACGACCCGTCGGACCGTGCCTAGCCCGACCTGCCCGCCTTGTCCGACCCGCCCAGGCTCTCGGTCCCGTCGGCCCCGCTCGGGCAGCTCGCCCCGCCCTCCTGCCCCGCCTCGCCGTCCCGCGCCAGCGCGGCCACCGTGCGGGACAACCCCACGTGCAGCGGCACCCGTGGTGCCCAGCCTGTCGCCCGGCGGAACGCGGTCGCGTCGACCGTGAAGCTGTGGAAGTCGACGGGGGTCGCGTGGTCCGGGGGCTCGACGGTGACGACAGGGACCGGGGGGCGGCCGGTGGTGTCGGCGGTGAGGCGGGCGACGGTGCGGAACAGGTCGCCGAGCGTGGTCATGCGGCCGGTGCCCACCACCCAGTGCCGTCCCGCGAGTTCGCCGACCCGGTCGAGGCCGGTGACGAGGGCGCGGGCCGCGTCGTCGACGTGCAGCAGGTCCCGGCCGATGGTGCCGTCCCGCCACACCGTCAGGGGCTCGTCGGCCAGGGCGCGCCGGGCCATGGCGGTCACCACGCCGCCGTCGGCGGCGGTCGGCGTGCGGCTCTCGCCGTAGACGGTCGGCAGTCTCAGGGACACCGCGCGCAGCACGCCCTCGCGGGTGGCGTCGAGGAGCGCCCGTTCGGCCAGGGACTTGTGGCGGTCGTAGCCGCTGGCGGGGTGATCCTCCTCGGTGCCGTCGACGCGGTCCCGTGCGGTCAGCCCCACCTGGCTGGCCGACCCGGCGAAGACACAGGCGGGCCGCCGCGCGCCGGGGGCCGCGCGCAGGATGTCGACGAGCGCGTGCACCATGCCGACGTTGACCCACTCCCCCAGCGGATCGTCGTCGGTGCGCCAGGCGCGCGCACCGGACCGGTGGCACACCAGATGGACGATCGCGTCGACGTCACCGACGGCGGCGGCCAGGCTCGTGGTGTCGGTTAGATCGGCGGCGCGCACCTCGACGTCGGCCACCGCGCCCACCGGGACCGCGCTGGGGCGCCGTGCCACCAGCCGCAGGCGCAGCCGCCGCCGCGCGAGCATCGCGGCGACGGCGGAGCCGAGGAAGCCGGAGGCGCCGAGCACGGCGACGCGGGGCGGCTCGGCGACGGCGGAGGGGCGGTCGCGGAGGGGCGCGCCGGAGCTGCGGGGGCGGCGGTCGGTGCCGTCGGGCTTGGGGGTGTCGTGGGCGGCAGTACCGCTGCGGCCGGTGCCGAGGGAATCACCGGAACCCCCGGACCGGCCGGAATCCCCGGAACCGCCGGAGCCGCCGGACCCCCCGGGCCTCGCGGGCCTCGCGGAGCCCCCGGAGTTACCGGGCCCCCCGAAACCCACACGTCCACCCCCCACCCCCACCTCACCCATGCCGCTCCCCCTCACGCGCCCCCGCCCCCGCCAGCGCCGCCTCCCGCAGGCGGGCGTCCAGGCGCAGGCACGTCTCGTACTCCGGCAGCAGGCCCGCGCGTTCGGCCGCGGCGAGGGTGGGGGCGCTCTGGTCGCGGGGGGACAGGATGCGCGGCAGGTCGTCGCGCAGGGGCAGGGCGAGGGCGGGGTCGGCCACCGACACCGCCTTCTCGTCGTCGGCCGCGTAGCCGCCGGAGAGCAGGTACTCCATCACCGTGTCGTCCTCCAGGGCCTGGAAGGCGTGGCCCACGCCGACCGGCAGGTGCACGGCCCGGAACGTCTCCGCGTCCAGGACCAGGCAGTCCCAGCGGCCGAACGTGGGCGAGCCGACGCGCAGGTCGACGACGAGGTCGAGCGCGCTGCCGCGGGCGCAGTGCACATAGGTGGCCATGCCGGGCGGGGTGCGGGTGAAGTGGACGCCGCGGACGACCCCGCGCCGGGACCTGCTGTGCCCGGTCTGCGCCACGGGGAACAGCGGGCCGCCGACGGCGTGCATGTACGCGGGCCGCTGATAGGGGGCGACGAACAGACCGCGTTCGTCGGGGAAGACGGTGGGAGTGAACGCGTACGCGCCGCGTACGCCCAACTCGCTTGTCCGCACGGCACCTTTCCTTTCCACAGGGTTCGCGAGGTTCCGCGGGGGTGGGGCACGGGTGGTTCACGGGAGGGACGCCAGGCAGGCGAGGAGACTGCGTGCCTGGACGTTGACGTGGTGGCCGATGGCGACCAGCGCGTGGAGTTGATGGGGCGTCAGCCAGCGGTAGTCATCAGGGAGTTGAGCGTCACAGGGCGGGAGCGTGGCGTCCGCCTCGATGATCCGGTAGCGGGTCGCCGCCCGGTGGAAGCGGCCGCCCTCCTCGGACAGCTCCGCGTCGAAGCGTACGCACGCCGGGTCGTCGGACAGCGCCGAGCCGTCGAACGGTCCGGCCTCCTCCGGCACGGCGGGCCCGATGTCGTCGGACCACTGGACGGTGGGGCCCAGCTCGACGAGGTCTCCGAGGCCCGGCTCGGTCCGCGCCCGGACCAGGACCCGCGGCACTCCCCCGATGGAACGGCAGAGGAACACCGCGAGGCCCGGGCGGCGGGGCGCGAGCAGCGGCTGGGCCCACTGCCGCACCTCGCGGGTGCCCGCCTCCACCCGCACCGCGATGATGCGGAACGACCGCGCCGCGTCGTCGGCGATCTCCGTCTCCGTACGCGTCCAGCCCTCGACGTCCGCGAGCGGGACCGGCCTGGCGTACCAGGGACAGTGCTGCTTGGCGTCGATGAGCCAGCTGGTGAGCGCGCGCAGCGACAGCGGGTCGACGGCGGCCCCCGGCGGCGCGGGCGCGCGGGACACCGGCTCGGTGAGCGCGGCCGCGGTGGGCACGGGGCCGGCGGGCAGACACCCCAGTACGGAACGCGTGTCCATGTTGACCAGGTGGTCGACGCCCAGGAGCCGCCGCACCGTACGCAGCGCGATCCAGCGGAAGTCGGGGTGCTCGGCGACCTCGCCGACCGGCTCGACGACCATGTTCCGATTGTGTTTGCGCCAGAACCACGCGCCCTGTTCGGACTGGAGGGAGTCGACGAGGACACGGCCTCGGCCGGGGCCCCTGAAGTGCTCCAGGTGGCGGGTCGCGCCGCCCCGGTGCACCCGGGTGTAGTTGCTGCGGGTCGCCTGGACGGTGGGCGAGAGCTGAATGCCGTCGATGTTGCCCGGCTCCGCCTTGGCCTGGAGGAGCACGTGCGGTTCACCGTCCAGCTGTTTGACGAGCAGGCCGAGCACGCCGATCTCCGGTTGCAGGATCACCGGTTGGTCGCGCCCCGGGCCCTCGGGGCCGCGCACCCGCATCCCGGAGACCGTGAAGAAGCGGCCGCTGTCGTGGACGAGGTCGCCGTCCCGCGTGAACGACCAGTGCGGCAGGTCACGGAAGGGGACAGGGGTGACGGACAACCGGGCCGCACCGCGGCGTTCGTCCCACCAGGCGGCGAACGCGGCGTCCAGGTCAGCCAGTTCGACGGCCGGGTCCACCCGCTCCGGGGCCGGGCTCGCGGCGTCCGGATCCAGCGCCGCCGCGACCGCGGCGGATCGACGTGACGTGACGATGACGGCACCTCCCACGGAACGCCGTTGGCCCGGACCGGACGACTACAGAGCGGCGAGCACCTCGCGCAGCGCCTCCACGACCAGGTCCTGCTCGGCCTTGGTCAGCGAGGGGTACATGGGCAGCGAGAAGATCTCGTCGGCGGCGCGCTCGGTGACGGGCAGGTCGCCCCGGTGAAGGCCGAGGTGGGCGAAGCCCTTCATCGTGTGGACGGGCCAGCGGTAGCTGACGTTGAGCGTGATGTCCCGCGCGGCCAGCTCGGCGATGATCCTGTCGCGCTGGGGGTGGCGGACGACGTACAGGTAGTACACGTGGTCGTTGCCTTCGGCCAGGGCGGGCAGCACGAGATCCGTGCCGGCCAGGCCTTCCTCATAGCGGGCGGCGATCGCCCGGCGCGCGGCCAGGTAGTCGTCGAGCCGGGTCAGCTTGCGGCGCAGGATCTCGGCGTGCACCTCGTCGAGGCGGCTGTTGTGGCCGGGGGTCGCCTCGACGTAGTAGCGGTCCTCCATGCCGTAGTAGCGCAGCCTGCGCAGTGCCGCGTCGACGGTCGCCGTGGAGGTGATGACGGCCCCGGCGTCGCCGTAGGCGCCGAGGACCTTGGTCGGGTAGAAGGAGAACGCGGCGGCGTCCCCGGTCGTCCCGGCGAGCCTGCCGTGCTGCCGCGCGCCGTGGGCCTGCGCGCAGTCCTCCAGGACGGCGAGCCCGTGCGCGGCCGCGTGCTCGGCCAGTGCCGCCAGGTCGACGCACTGGCCGTAGAGGTGCACCGGAAGGAGGCACTTGGTGCGTTCGGTGATGACGTCCGGTACGCGGTCCACGTCCATCAGATACGTCTCGGGGTGCACGTCGACGAACACGGGCGTCGCGCCCACGGCGTCGATCGCGACGACGGTGGGTGCCGCCGTGTTGGCTACGGTGATCACCTCGTCGCCGCGGCCGACGCCGAGCGCGCGCAGGCCGAGGACGAGAGCGTTGGTGCCGTTGTCGACACCGGCGCAGTGCGGTACTCCGTGGTAGTCCGCGAACGCCCGCTCGAAGGCCCCGACCCGCTGACCGAGGATCAGCTGTCCGGAGCGGAAGACGGTGTCGACGGCGTCGAGGATGTCGGCGCGCTCGGCGTCGTACTCCGCAAGGTAGTTCCAGACCTTGATGCCCATGGTCACTGGTCCTCGGTTCGCTCGGGGTCGGCTGGTCGCGCTACGGCTGCGGCGCCGCGGGCTCCAGTGGCCCGCACCGCGCGTGGGCGGCGCCGCACTCCTCCAGCGCGCGCCCGGCGAGGACCGGGTGGTGCGGGAGTTCGGCGGTGGCGCCGTCAGCGGGGCGCACCGTTGCGGGCGCGCAGCGGTCGAGTACGGAGACGATCCACTCGGCGAGTGCCTGGCCCTGGTTGGCCGCGGCCTTCTGCCAGCGGATGCGCCGCTCTGTCGTGATCTTGAAGCGGATGGCCGCCTGCTTCTCACTCGTCCCCGGTCGCGTCGCCGCCTCCTCCGGCGGCGGTCTGCGTTCGGGGGCGCGCAGGCTCTCCCTGATGTGGCGGCGCAGCTCGTTGCGGGACCAGCCGTGCCGTTCGGCCTGTTCCAGCCAGTGGTCCTGGGCCCGCTCCTCCAGGCCCGCCACCTCGGCGTGGTGCTGGAAGCTGAGCCGACCGCGCCGTCGTGCCACGCCGAACCGGCCCGCGACCCAGGCGTAGTTGCGCAACGTCTGGTAGCTCAGGGACGTGTCGGCGAGGGCGATCTTGTAGCGGTCGGGGTAGTGCGCCTGGCCGTAGATCAGCCAGTCCCCGAGCCACCAGCTGGACGAGTCCGCGATGACGGCGATGTGCGTGCCGAGGCTGCGCCAGCGGTCCAGTGGCAGGTCGACCGGCAGGTCGAGCGAGGTGCGCCGGGCCACCACGGACGCGTTCACATGCAACTGCGATCCGAATTTACGGTTCTGCACATTCGATGGATTGTGGTCTCTCGGCAGTCCTCCCGCAATGGTTCTGGCAATCGGATTGGAAATCTGGTTGGGAATCGCTGTGGGAATCGAGTGCGGTAGCGGCCTCACGCCGGGAGGTATTCCCCCGTGCCTCTTGCTTGGCAAGACATCCTCCGTGTGAGCGTGCTGTACTCTCACCTGCCCCGAGTCGTCCCGAGACTCCGGCAGTCTGCGGCAGGTCACGGCGCGGTGTCCAGGGGAATGAATGGCCGGTTGTTCCGGATGGGCCGACGGCGAACCCGGACCGGAGCATGCGGTTGATCGCCTTCCGGCACGGTCTGATTCCGGCGGTTTCGGCGCGTCCCCGTGTCATGCGGCGGGTCCGAGCGCGCCTGCGCTTTTCGCAACGCGGGTGGTCGGCCCGGAGGCGGGCGGACCGTGTCGGCAGGCCGTTCCGGATGCGCGGGACCGGGCACCCGGGGCTGGTTCCGGCGGCGGTGGGCAGGGTCGGTCCGGGACGCGGCACGGCGTCCCGCCGGCGGGACGGTCGGCGGCGGGCACGGCGCGGAGGCGTTCCACTGCCGCCGCGACGCCCCCACAACTCCCGCGTTCTTACCGGCGCACGCCCTCGGACCACAAGTGGACAACAACCCGCCGCTATTTCTTCCACAGCACTTCTGACCGGGCGTGACGAGCTGTTTTCCGGCATTTTCCAATGGGATCCGGACAGGAGTGGATTGACCGTTCGCGCATCGATGAAATAGGAGATAGCCATGGACGCACTCATGAACCAGAGCGCCGCACTTCGATTCGTCGCCGAAGCGGTGGAAGAAGTAGCCGGAATTCCGGCCGAAGAGGTGGAGCCCGGTAAGTCCTTGGTGGACGATCTCGGGATCGATTCCCTCTCCATGGTGGAGATCGCTTTCACGCTCCAGCGGCAGGCGGGTGATGAGATACCCGACGAGGAGCTGGCCACGATCACCACGGTGCAGGATCTCGTCGACCTGGTACGGGAACGGGTTGAACACAGTCAGTGACGACACGAGGTGACCTGGTGAGCCATCCCGAGCTGACCCCGCACGAGGTCCTGGCCGCGGGCCCCGCCGCTCCCGACGTCAACGAGCGCCCCTGGCTGGTCCGTTGGGACCTGCTCGGCGAGGACGCCGGGGACCTGGTGCGCGGGGCGCTGCCCCCGACCCTCGACTTCCACACGTCCGGCACGACCGGCCCCAGCGAGTGCTGGCGGCGCACCCGCGACCAGCTGTGGGCGGAGGCGGGCATGCTGGCCGAGCTCCTTCGGCCCGAACGCCCCGAGGCCGTCCTGTCGTTCGCGCCGCCCCGGCATGTGTACGGGGCTCTCGCGACCCTGCTCGTCCCGGCCAGGCTCGGACTTCCCGTCTGGTACCGCCCCCACTTCTTCGGCGCCATGCCCCCGTCGCCCGGGGGCCGGTGGGCGGTGATCGCGGTGCCCTGGTCGTTCTCGGCACTGCGCCGCAAGCGCGCCTGGATCGAGGCCCGCGAGCACGTCGCCGTGCTCCACAGCACCGCGATGCTCCCGTCGGCCGCGCAGGACTTCGTCCAGGAGGCGGGCCCCGGACGGGTCTCGGTGCGGGAGGTGTTCGGGTCCACGGAGACGGGCGGCATCGCCTGGCGGCAGTGGGGGCCCGACGACCCGCCGTGGGACCTGTTCGACGACGTGGAGTTCGTCCCCGACCCCCACGACTCCGACGGCTCCGACGGCCTGGGGTTCGTCCCCGCTCCCCGCCACCCCGACGACGAAGCCAGCACCGAAGCCGACACCGACCCCGACGTCCCCCTGACGGTCCGCAGCCCCCGCCTGGCCTCCCGGCCGGGCCTCGCTCCCCTCCCCGTCTGGCGCACCGACGATCTCGTACGGCCCTGTGGCGCACGCCGGTTCCGCTTCAGTGGCCGGCGCGGGGGCCTTGTGAAGATCAACGGCCGTCGAGTGGAACTGGGCGCTCTGGAGCGTGCGCTGCGCGCCGTCGTGGACTGCGCGGATCTGGCCTGCCTGCCCGTCGCCGACGAGCTCAGCGGCGAGCACCTGGAGCTGTACGTCGTGCCGCCGCCGGGCCGCCGTCTCGACCGGGCCCGCGTGCGGGCGCTCGTCGCGGGCCACGACCTCACCGTCCAGCCCCGCCAAGTGCACATCGTCGACCGCATCGACCGCTCCCCGACCGGCCTGCCGCGCCGGATCCACCCCACCCGCCCCGCTGACGCAGGAGCCGCGACATGATCACAGACGTAGCCGAGTCGCCCAAGGAACGCCTGGCGGACATCGTGCGCCAGGCCCGCCCCGACGCCCGGGTGCGCCCGTGCAGCCCGCTGGAGGCGGAGCGGATGCGGGCCGGTGTCGACCGGCTCGCCCGCGCCCTCGCCGACCAGGAGCAGGTGTACGGGGTCACGCAGGGCTTCGGCCCGCTGGTCGAGTACGCGGCCGCCGCGTCCGACACCGACCAGGGCAGCGGCCTCATCGCCCACCTCGGCAGCGGCCAGGGCCGGCCGCTGTCCCCGGAGGTCTGCCGTCTGGTGCTGTGGATACGGCTCAACAGCATGCGGCTCGGCCACTCGGCCGTCTCGCCCGAATTCTGGGACCGGGTCGCCGAGTTGTGGAACCAGGGCTTCACGCCGGTGATCCCGCGCGACGGCACGGTCAGCGCGAGCGGCGACCTGCAGCCCCTCGCGCACGCGGCACTCGCCCTGGCCGGGGAGGGCGAGGCGTGGCTGCGCGACGGCTCGGGGGACTGGCGGGTGCGGCCGTCGGCGGAGGCCCTGGCCGCGCTCGGCGCGCGCCCGGTGACGTGGCGGGCCCGGCAGGCCCTGTCGTTCGTCAACGGCACCAGCGTGAGCCTCGCGGTCACGCTGCTCAACCACCGGGAGGTGCTGCGGCTGGCCCGCGCGGTCGCCGCGCTCACCGCGCGTGCGGTGACGCTGCTCGGCGCGAGCCCGCAGGCGTACCACCCCGGAGTCGGCCATGCGCGCGGCCAGGCGGGGCAGTTGGTGGCGGCCCGGTGGATCAGGGAGGACCTGCCGCCGGACCACCGCCGCGACCCGGCGCGCCCGCTGCAGGAGCCGTACAGCCTGCGCTGCGCGCCCCAGGTGATCGGCGCGGTCGTCGACCAACTGTCCATGCTGGAGGACATCCTGGTCCGCGAGGCGGTGGGCTGTACGGACAACCCGGTGTACTACGAGGGCGAGTTCCTGCACGCGGGGAACTTCCACGCGATGCCGGTGGGCCTCGCGTCCGACCAGATCGGCCTGTGCCTGCAGCAGATCGCGTTCCTCGCCGAGCGCCAACTGGCCCTGCTGTGCCTGCCGGAGACCAACGGCGGCCAGCCGCCCATGCTCACCCCGGTGCCCGGCCGGGGCAGCGGTCTCGCCGGGGTGCAGATCAGCGCCACCTCGTTCGTCGCGCGCATCCGCCAGCTCGTCTACCCCGCGGGCCTGACGGCGCTGCCCAGCAACGGCCTCAACCAGGACCATGTGCCGATGGCCCTCAACGGCGCGAACGCCGTGAGCGACGCCGTCGACCAGGCGTGGCTGGTCGTGGGCTCGCTCGCGGTCGCGGTCACGCAGTACGCGGCGCTCACCGGACAAGGCACGGACTCCCCGGGCGTATGGGCCGAACTGGCCCGCGTCTCGCCCGCGTTGGCTGCTGACCGGCCGCTGGCGCCCGAGGTGCGCGACGCCCGCGACGTCCTCGCGCGCCTCGCCACGGAGCTCATCGAACGCGAGGAGGAGAGCGCAGATGCTGGGTACGGCGCCTGACGCCGCGCGAAAGACCGACCCGCCGGACGAGCGCGAGCCCGAGGAGCGGACCGAGTCCGGCCGTCCGGCCATTCTACGGCCCGACGCGTGGCGGGACATGCTCCGCTATCTGCGGCCGCAGCGCGGGCGCATCCTGCTCGGCGGCGGCCTGTCGCTGCTCGGCGGCTTCTCGGGCCTGATCCAGCCCGTCATCGCCAAGTCCGTGGTGGAGAACCTGGAGTCGAGCACCCCGGTCATGGGCGCGCTGATCGCGCTGACGGCCCTCGTGCTCGTGTCGGCGGTGGTCGGCGCGATCGGCACGTTCATCCTGATGCGGGTCTCCGAGTCGGTCGTGCTGAGCACCCGCCGCGAGGTGATCCGGCGGGTGCTGTGGCTGCGGGTCTCCGAGACGGACAAGATCCCGCCGGGCGACCTGATGTCGCGGGCCACCGCCGACACCACCCTGATGCGCAGCGCCGTCACCACCGCGATCGTGGAGACCGTCAACGGCTCGGTGATGCTCGTCGCGATCCTCGTCCTGATGGGCCTGATGGACTGGGTGCTGCTGCTCACCACGCTGGCCGTGGTGCTGCTCGGCGGCATCCTCGTCGCCACGGGCCTGCCTCAGCTGGAGAGCGCCGCGCGCCGCGCCCAGGAGGGCGTGGCGGAGCTGAGCACGGCCCTGGAGCGGGCGCTCGGCACCTTCCGGACCATCAAGGCGTCCGGCGCGGAGAACAGCGAGGCCGAGATCGCCGAGCGCGGCGCGCGCCGCGCCTGGCGGCACAGCCTGAAGGTGGCCCGGCTCGACTCGCTCGTCGGCGCCTTCATCACCGTGACGATCCAGGTGGCGTTCCTCGCCGTCCTCGGCGTCGGCGGCGCCCGGGTGGCGTCCGGCGCGATGAGCCTGGGCAGTCTGATCGCGTTCCTGCTCTATCTCTTCTACCTGGTGCCGCCGCTGGGCGCGCTGGTCACCGCGATGATCCGGTTCAACGTGGTGGCCGCGGCGATGTCGCGCGTCAGCGAGCTGCTGCGCCTGCGCACCGAGCCGGAGAGCCCGCAGCGCCCGGCCCCGGTGCGCGCGGACCACACTCCCGCGCCCGCGTCGCTGTCGTTCCACGACGTCGTCTTCCGTTACCCCGGCGACGGGCCCGTGGTGCACCACGGCATCAGCTTCGAGATCCCCGCGGCCGGGATGACCGCCTTCGTGGGCCCCTCGGGCGCGGGCAAGTCCACGGTGTTCTCCCTGATCGAGCGGTTCTACGAACCGCAGAGCGGCACGGTCCGCATGGACGGCCGCAACATCCACGAACTCGACCTCGGCGAACTGCGTGCCGCCATCGGCTACGTCGAGCAGGACGCCCCCGTCCTCGCCGGGACGATCCGCGACAACCTGTGCATCGGGATGCCGTACGTCGAGGAGGACGAGCTGCGCCGCGTCGTCGAGCAGGCGCGCCTCGGCGAACTCGTCGCGCGCCTGCCGCACGGCCTCGACACCGAGGTCGGCCACCGCGGCACCAAGCTGTCCGGCGGTGAGCGCCAGCGGGTCGCCGTGGCCCGCGCGCTGCTGCGCCGGCCACGGCTGCTGCTCCTCGACGAGGTCACCTCGCAGCTCGACGCCCGCAACGAGAACGCCCTGCGGGAGGTCATCACCGGCATCACGGCCGAGACCACGGTCGTGGTGGTCGCGCACCGCCTGTCCACCGTGAGCATGGCCGACCGGATCGTCGTGATGGACGGCGGCCGCATCCGCGCCGTCGGCACCCACGAGGAGCTGCTGAGCGAGGACGCGCTGTACCGCGAGCTCGCCGCCACGCAGATGCTGCTGCCCGTCAGTGAGCTCGAAGCGTCCGCCGCCCGCATCGGCGACACCCTGGGAGAGCGTCCATGAGCATCGAGGCACCCCGTACCGCGCACACGCCGACCACGGGCTTCACGCTCTCGACGCTCGGGCCCGAGCCGGTCGGCCTGGAGTACCTGGCCGACACGGTGCGACGGCTCGCGGCCGAGCACGGCGACGCGCCCGCCCTGACCGTGCTCGGCGACCACCGGGTGCGGGGCGGGGCCCGGCGCGCGGACACCGTGGTCACGCTCACCTACCGCGAACTCGACGAGCGGGCCCGGGCCGTCGCCGCCGAGCTCCAGGCGGCGTGTCCGCCCCGGGCCCGCGTCGCGGTCCTGTGTCCGCACGACGAGCACTATGTGGTCGCCTTCCTCGCCTGTCTGTACGCGGGGGTGATCGCGGTGCCCCTGTACGCGCCGGAGCTGTTCCGCAGTCAGACGCGGCTGCGTTCGGTGCTTCGGGACAGCACGCCGGGCTGTGTCCTGACGACGTCGCAGGTGCGCCCGGCGGTGCGCAACGCGCTGAGCAGCACCGGGTGGCAGCAGGGGCCGGTGCTGCACGTCGACGAGGTGCCGCCGCACCGGGCGGCGAAGTGGCGGCGCCCGCCCGCGGAGCCCGACGACGTGGCGTACCTGCAGTACACGTCGGGCTCCACCGGGGCGCCCGCGGGGGTGCGGGTCACGCACGCGAACCTGTCGGCGGCGGCGTACCAGATGCGTTCGCGCTTCATGCCGGCCAGGACGGCCGTGTCCTGGGTGCCGCTCTTCCACGACATGGGGCTCGTCTGCGCCATCGCGAGCCCCCTCAGCGCCGGGATGCACATGGTGCACCTCAGCCCGATGGGCTTCCTGCACCGCCCCTACCGCTGGCTGCGCGCCCTGTCGGACTACCGCGCCGACTGGACGGTCACCCCCAACTTCGGCCTCACCCACTGCGTGCGGCGCGTCACCGCCGAGGAGGTGGCGACGCTGGACCTCAGCGGGCTGCGCGCCCTTGCCATCGGCGGAGAGCCGGTGCACGCGCGGTCGGTGGCGGCGTTCGTGGCGGCCTTCGCCGACGCGGGCCTCGACCCCCGGTCGCCGGTGCCGTGCTACGGCCTCGCGGAGGCGACGCTGTCCGTGACGATGACGCCCAACGCGACCGGCGCGACCGGCGGCCACTTCGAGCGTGCCGCCCTCACCGCGGGCGAGGTGCGGCCGGTGCCGGAAGGACCGGACTCGGTGCACCTGGTCGGCAACGGGACGCCGGTGCCCGGGGTGCGGGTGCGGATCGCGGATCCGGCGACCGGCCAGGAGACCACGGGCCGGGTCGGCGAGATCTGGGTGAGCGGCCCCAACCGCACCGACGGGTACTGGCGGGCGCCGGAGCGGACGGCGCGCGTGTACGCCGACGGGTGGCTGCGCACGGGCGACTGGGGCTTCCAGCACGACGGCGGACTCTATGTGGTCGGCCGCATGGACGACGTCATCATCGTGCGGGGCCGCAACCACTATCCGGAGGACATCGAGGCCACCGTCGAGTCGGTGGCGCCGGTGGCGGCGACGGCGATCGGCGTCGAGGGCGACCCGACGGAACGCCTCATCGTCCTGATGGAGGCCGACGCGGCGATGACGGCGCTGCCCGAGCCCGACCGCGACGCCCTGACGGAACGCATCCGGCAGACGGTGAGCCGCCAGCACGGCCTCGCGGTCCACGCCACGGTGGTGGTCCGCAGAGGGACGCTGCCGCGCACCACCAGCGGCAAGATCCAGCGGGGCCTGTGCCGTCAGCGGTACGCGGCGGGGGCCTACTCGACCTGACCCCGACGTCCCGCGGTCACCGCGTACGCCGCCAGAACACACCGACCCCGTCGATCTCCTCGATGGGGTCGGTGATGCCGTGCTCCCTGCGGTACTGGTAGACGGCGACCCGGCACGGGGGCAGGGCGCGGTAGTCGTCGACGATCACGTAGCCGCCGACGGACAGCTTGGGGTAGAGGTGCACCAGCGCGTCCATGGTGGACTCGAACAGGTCGCCGTCCATGCGGAGCACCGCCAGGCTCTCCACCGGGGCGTCGGGCAGCGTGTCGCGGAAGTAGCCGGGCAGGAACCGCACTTGGTCGTCGAGGAGCCCGTAGCGGCGGAAGTTCTCCTCCACGATCGTCCGCGAGACGCCGAAGACGTCGTTGAAGCGGTACAGCGGCGCGAGGTCGTCGCCCGGGTACCGCACCGGGTCGCCCTTGGGGATGCCCTCGAAGGAGTCGGCGACCCACACCGTGCGGTCCTTGATGTCGTACGCCTTCAGGACCGCGCGCATGAAGATAGTGGCGCCGCCCCGCCAGACCCCGGTCTCGATGAGGTCTCCGGGGATGTCGTCGGAGAGCACCTGCTCGACGCACGCGTGCAGATTGTCGAGGCGTTTGCCGCCGATCATCGTGTGCGCGACGCGCGGGATGTCCCGGCCGCCGGCGCGGAGTTCGTCGTCGTATTCGATGCTCGGCAACCCGGCGTCGAAATCCTTGTTCCGCACCCAGCCGTGTGCGTTGTCCTGATAGATGGTGTTGGTGACGACCTTCTTCATCAGGTCCAGATACAGGTCGCGGGAATGTGTGAGCACAGGCGTCCCCCTTGTCGCTTCCGGGCTGAGAATCGACAGCAGTGTGGCACCAGTGTGTCCCGCCGGCGAGACGGAATACAGAGCCACCGCTCATGAACTGCGCTTGTACCCGCGGTGATTGAAGCGGAATCCGCGTGAATGGTTGACGCGGGACCGGCCCCGGGCAACCATGGCCGCACTCACTGGGAAAGCAGGAGTTCATGACCATCGAGACGCCGAAGACCAGCGAAGCCATTCGTGTCGGACGCCGCGTCGAGCTCGGATATGCGACCGCCGCCGACTACGAACAATTCGCGAAATGGCTCAGCCCCGACGGGGATGTCGCCGCCCTGACCGGCGATGTCTCCGAGCGGGTCACGGTGGACACGCTGCGGGCCGACGCCGCGTCGGGCTCGCGCTTCTGCACGATGCGGTCCCTGGACGGGGAGCGCGTGGGCATGGTGAAGTTCCACCGTGTCGGCGGCGAACGGGACACGACCTTCGAGATCAGCGGTGCCATCGGAAGCAGCGACCTGTGGTCGCGGGGCTACGGCGCCGAGGGCTTCGGCCTCGTCGTGGAGCACCTCTTCGAGGACCTGGGCGCGCACCGGCTCCAGTTCTGGGTGGGCCTGTTCAACGAACCGATGCTGCAGATGGTGATGCGCACCCGCTTCTTCGTCCTCGAAGGCGTCCTCAGGGAACGCAAGTTCTTCAAGGGCGAATATCACGACGTTGCCATGTGGTCCATGCTGCGCCATGAATACGAAGCGCTGTTCGTCAGAGGGGAATGGGAGCAGAAGCCCGGCCAGGACGCCTGGTTCGGCACGACGAGCGAACCGAAGGCGGCTGCCCGCAGGACGCTCGCCGAATATCTCGGCAGGGGACCGGCGACCGCACTGACCCCCTTCACGCGATAGCCGCGACTCGCACGCTCAGACCTCTCCCCCCGTACCGACTTCGGACTGCTCACCACCGACTACTGACTAACTACTGACGACTAACGACTAACGATCGAAACCTCCACGAGGCGATCACCGCGACGGCCGTCGAAAGCACGGCCGACCCATTCCAGGAATTCCGCTGGAGGTGCCTCGTGTCCGTGGACTGGTCGATCTACACCCTGGTGGACCCGGTGTTCTTCGAGACCCCGGCGCGGTCCGCCACCGAGGAGCACTTGGTGCCCCCGCGGTTCGCCCCACTGCCCGACGGCTGGCGGCACCGGGCCGCCCGCGTCTGGGACATGTACCAGCCCGAGCACCCGCACACCGTGGACCAGGGCTGGAAGATCCATGTCTCCGCGACCCACGACAACGCCGAGCGCGTCCTGGACGTCGTCGCCGACCACTGTCTGCGGGCCCGCGTGCCCTTCAAGCACCTGCGCAGCCGGTCGCTCCTGAACGCCATGAACTCCAAGTACGCGCCCCGCCCGGCCGGCGGCAAGTTCATCGCCGTCTACCCGCGCGACGAGGCGGAGTTCGCCGACTGCGCACGCGAGCTGGACGAACGCCTCGCGGGCAGCGACGGACCGTACATCCTGACCGACTGCCGCTGGGGCGAGGGCCCCGTCCACTTCCGGTACGGCGCCTTCCGTGAGCGCTGGTGCTGGACGGACGACGGCGCGCTCGTGCTCGCCCTCACCGGAGCCGACGGGCGCCTCGTGCCCGACCGCAGGCGGCCCGCGTTCGCGCTGCCCGAGGGCGTACCGGTCCCGGATGTCCTGCGCCCGCACATCGAGCGGCGCACCTCCGCGAGCGGCGAGTTCGGCTACCGGGTCAAGGAGGCCCTGCACTTCTCCAACGCCGGTGGCGTGTACGCCGCGACGCGCCGGGACGACGGCGGCCCCGTGGTCCTCAAGGAGGCCAGGCCGCACACCGGCCGGGACGGCGCGGGCCTCGACGCGACGGCGCGCCTGGCCCACGAGAAGCGCGTCCTGGACCGGCTCGCCGGCGTCCCCGGCGTGCCGCGGGCGTACGAACTCTTCGACTTCGGCGGCCACTCCATGCTCGCCATGGAGCACCTGGACGGCATCCCGCTGCAGCGCTGGATGGTGCGCCATCACCCGCTGGTGAACTGGAGCGCGTGCTCGCCCGAGGGGCTGCGCGACTACGCCCGGCGCGCGGAGGCCCTGCACGCCGAGGTGGCCGCGCTGGTCCGGCGCGTGCACGCCGAGGGCATCGCCTTCGGGGATCTGCACCCCGGGAACGTGCTGGTGGCGGAGGGCGCGTTCGGTCCCGAGGAGGACGCCGCGTCCGGCGGGCGAGCGCGGCCCGGCGGGGAGGCGCAGCCCGACGTGCAGGCGCAACCCGGCGAGCAGGCGCAGCCCGACGCCCAGGCGCAGCCCGACGGCCGAGCGACACCCGACGAGACGACGGCACCCGGCGAGACGGCCGCACCCGGCGATACAGCGCCACCCCGCGACTCCGCGCCGAAGGTGCGCCTCGTCGACTTCGAGATGGCCTTCCCCGTCTCCGAGAACACCCGCCCGACCCTCGGCTACCCCGGCTTCGCCGCACGCCGCAAGACCGGCGCGGCGGTCGACGAACACGCCCTGACGGTGCTGCGGCTGTGGCTGTACCTGCCGCTCGTGACGTCGCTCGGCGTCTGCCCGGACATGGGGGCGCGCCTCGCGGCCGCGGCGGCACGGCGCTTCGGCCTGCCGGACGACTTCGTCGCGACGATCACGGCGGGCCTGGCCGAGGCACCCGACGACCAGGCACCGCGGCCCGCCGGGCAGGCAGAGGCCGCCGCTGGCCCGGGCCGACGCCGCGACCCGTCGCCGGTCGGAGCCGTCGCCGACGTGCGTCTCGACACCTCGCCCGTCGACTGGGCGGCCGTACGCGCCTCCATGGCCCGCGCCCTGCACGCGTCCGCGACCCCGGACCGCGACGACCGCCTCTTCCCCGGCGACCCCCGGCAGTTCAACGAGGCCCCCGGCGGCTTCGCGCACGGCGCCGCGGGCGTCCTGTGGGCCCTGTCCGTGGCGGGCGGGGAGCGCGAGACCGCGTACGAGGACTGGCTGCTGCGGGCGGCCCGCGCCGACCACGTCCGGCCCGGCTTCCACGACGGCGCGCACGGCGTCGCCCACGTCCTGGACCACCTCGGCCACCACGCCGCCGCCAGGGAGCTGATCGACCGCGCCCGCGCCGGCGTCGAGGAGATGACCGACGTCAGCCTGTACGGCGGCCTCGCGGGCGTCGGCCTCAACCTACTGCACTTCGCCGGGGACGAGCCGGGGCACGCCTGGCTCAAGGAGGCCCGGGAGCTGGCCGCGCGCGCCGTCGCCGCGCTGGACGACGGCCGCCCGCACGGCATCGACCGCGCCCGCGGCGAGCCCGGCACCCACGGCGGGCTGCTGCGCGGCTGGTCCGGGGTCGGCCTGTTCCTGCTGCGGATGTACGAGGCCACGGGTGAGGCCGCCCACCTGCGGCACGCGGTGCGTGCCGTGCACCGGGACCTGGACCTGTGCGTGCTGCGCGAGGAAGGCGTGCTGCACGTCGACGGCGGCTTCCGCTCGCTGCCGTACCTGGAGACCGGGTCGGTCGGCATCGGCCTCGTCGCCGACCTGCTGACCGACCACACGGACGACCCGCGCATCGCGGAGGCGCTGCCCGCTCTCGCGCTCGCCGCGCGCTCGCCGCTCACGGTCGAGAGCCAGCTGTTCAACGGGCGGGCCGGGCTCCTCACGGCGGCGCACGCGCTGCGGCGGCACCTGCCGGTCGCCGTGTCCGAGGGCTCGGAAGGCAGCACCGAGGGCAGCGTGGACCCGGTGGCCGAGCACTTGGGCAGCCTCCACTGGCACGCACTCGCCCACCGCGGCGAGGTGGCGTTCCCGGGCCACAGCGGTCTGCGCCTCTCCATGGACCTGGCGACGGGCAACGCGGGCGTCCTCGCGGCCCTGTCGTACGTCACGGACGGCGGGCCGCCCCCGCTGCCGTTCCTGCGCCGCGCCGGACACCCGGCGGCCGGGGCGGACCACGGACTCCCGGCGGACGACCGTCCCCGGATCCCCTGCGAACAGCCGGCTGGAGGTGACACCGCATGAACGTTCTGGAGCTTCAGGAGCTGGAGACGTCGACCCTCGACGACGAGCTGCTCGGCAGCACCGGCAGCGTGGGCTGCTGACCCGCTGTCACGGCACGACGAGAGCGGACCGGCAGCGGCGGCGGCGGTCCACGGCGGCCGCCGACCGCGACGCACCACTGACTTCGGCGGCCCACCGCCGCCGGCACCGCAGCGAGCGCTTGGGAGGAGGTGACACCGCATGAACGTTCTGGAGCTTCAGGAGCTGGAGACGTCGACCCTCGACGACGAGCTGCTCGGCAGCACGGGCAGCGTGAACTGCTGACCCGCTGACGACGCGATGAGAGCGAGAGGGCCGCAGCGGCAGTCCACCGCGGCCGCCAGCCGGGCCGACTGAGCCGGCGGTGGGGGGTCCCTGAGCCCAGGGACCCCCCACTCACTCTCTGCGCTCTCCCCGTCTTCTTTCCAGCTACGTCCACGCGTGTCCGGCGCTCAGCGGCCCCGGTGCCGCTCGGCGATCCGGACCAGTTCGGGGACGACGTCGGCGGCGCTCGGCATGGCCCTCATGTCGGCGCGCAGCCGCCGTGCCCCTTCGGTGAAGGAGGATTCCGTGAGCAGCCGCCGCACTTCGTGCGCGACGCGTTCGCCGGTCGCCTCCGCCACGGGAAGGTCGACTCCGGCGCCGTACGCGGCCAGGCCCCTGGCGAGGATCGGGGCGTCGATCTCCTCGGCGACGGCGAGTTGGGGGACGGCGTGCAGGGAGGTCGTGCCGATCGTGCCGAACCCGCCGTGATGAACCATCACCGCACACGTCGGAGCCAGCGCCGCCA
>NZ_JBHXTE010000030.1:0-121876 GCF_042677545.1 Streptomyces sp. NPDC127108
GCGCGATGACACGCGCCGACCGACCCGCCAAGTGCTGTGTTACGACGTGAAGTGCGCCTTGAGGACGGCGATGACTTCCTGGGCGTGGTCGGTCAGGTAGAAGTGGCCGCCGGGGAACACCTTCATGTCGAAGGTGCCCAGGGTGTGCGGCTCCCAGGCCCGGGCCTCGTCGAGGGTCGTGCGCGGGTCGTCGTCGCCGACCAGGACGGTGATGGGGCTGCCGATCTGCGCGCCGGGCTCGGCGCGGTAGGTCTCGATGGCGGTGTAGTCGCTGCGGATGGCGGGCAGCACCATGCGCAGCACCTCGTCGTCGCCGAGGACCCGCGGGTCGGTGCCGCTGAGCTTGCGCATCTCGGCGATGACGCCGTCGTCGTCGCGCTGGTGGACGTTCTCCGGGCGGTGGCTGGAGGGGGCGCGGCGGCCGGACGCGAAGACGTGCGCGGGGGCGCGGCCGTCCCGCTCCAGGCGGCGGGCCACCTCGAAGGCGAGCACGGCGCCCATGCTGTGGCCGAAGAAGGTCAGCGGCAGCGAGTCGTCGTACGCGCGCAGGGCCTCGGCGGCGCGGTCGGCCAGCTCGGCGATGGACTCGATGCCCTTCTCCGTGTGCCGGTCCTGGCGGCCGGGGTACTGCACGGCGACGACGTCGGCGACCGAGCTCAGGGCGGCCGACACGGGGAAGTAGAAGCTGGCCGAGCCGCCCGCGTGCGGGAAGCAGACCAGTCGGGCGGTGGCGTCGGGGGCCGGGTGATAGCTGCGGACCCACAGGTCCGCGGTGGCGGCGGTCGTCATGACGGGGTTCCATCCATGGTCTTCGACGGGCTTGCTGAAGGTGACGGGCTCGCTCGGTGCGAGGGCCCGCCGGGAAAGGGCCGGTGAACGGGTCGAAGGCGGGCCGTGGCCCGCCTTCGACGCGTGCGCGGTACGCGCCCGGGATCCCGCCGCGCTCAGCGCAGCGGGAAGCGGACCTCACCGGCCACGATCGGGTTCGCGTAGTTCTTGCTGGAGATCTTGATGCGGTTCAGGGCGAGGCCGGTGAGCGCCTCGAAGACGGCCCTGCGGGCGTTCATGGCGGTGGAGTAGCCCGCGTCCAGGTGCGGGGCGACCTCGACCACGTCCATGCCGATCAGGTCGGTCTCGTGGGCGATCCGGCGCAGCGCCATGAACAGTTCGCGGGTGTTGAGCCCGGCGGGTTCGGGGGTTCCGGTGCCGGGGGCGAACGCGGGGTCGAGGACGTCGATGTCCAGGGACAGATAGACGTGGTCGGCGACCGCGCGGGCCTCCTCGATGACCTTGTCGATGACGGCGGCGAAGCCGATCCGCTCGATCTCGGCCATGAAGTGCGAACGCATGCCGGCCCGGCGCATCCAGTTGAACAGCTGGTCGTCGGGTCCCGAGATGGTGCGGATGCCGACCTGGATGATGTTGGGACCCGGCACCATCTCCTCGTCGATGAGACGGCGGATCGGCGTGGTGTGGGTGGCGCGGTGCCCGAACAGCTCCTCGTGGCAGTCGGGGTGCGCGTCGAAGTGGATGACGGCGATGGAGCCGCGTCCGTGCACCTCCGAGAGCGCGCCGACGCTCGGCCACAGCAGCGAGTGGTCGCCGCCGAGCACGACGGGCCGCGCCCCGACCTCGGCGATCTCGCGGACCAGGCCGCGGATGGGCTCCATGGACCGGGTGATGTCGAAGGGGTCCACGGCCGCGTCGCCGTAGTCGACGACCTTCAGGACGTTGAACGGGTTGACGCGGGTCGCGGAGTGCACGAAGCCCTCGGGCGTGGCGTACAGGTAGCGCTCGTCGGCGCGGATGGCGCGCGGCCCGTAGGCGGCGCCGCGGTGTCCGCTGGAGACGTCCACGGGGCAGCCCACCACGGCCACGTCCACGCCGCCCGCGCGCAGGTCCTCCTGGTTGAGGGCCAGGGGCACACCCATGAAGGTGGGCACGCCCGAGTAGGCCGGCTGGGAGTAGTAGCGGCGCAGGTCGATGGGGCCGGGGTCGCGCCGGGGGAAGGTGGAGCGATCGACCTCCCGCCGCCAGGACTCGGACTCGGGTGTCTCGCTCATCTCTCTCCTCGGTTGCGCGGGGTACTCACGTCGGGGTGCTCATACGGGTCGGCCGGTGACCGGTCTCATCCAGGGGTGCCGCTGACGGGCAGCCGCGTGCAGCCGCTGATCACGGGCGAGCTGCGGCGCACCACGGGCCCGGCGACGCGCAGGTCCGGCAGTCGTTCGGCGAGGACGCGCAGCGCGGTCTCGCCCTCCATGCGGGCCAGCGGGGCGCCGATGCAGTAGTGGATGCCGCCGGAGAACGACAGGTGCTCGGCCGGGTTCTCGCGGGTGAGATCGAACCGGTCCGGCTCGTCGTACACCTCGGGGTCGCGGTTGGCGGCGCCGATGAGGACGACGACGGAGCTGTTGGCCCGGATGTGGTGTCCCGCGAGCGCGATGTCGCCGTGCGGGACGCGCTGGGCCTGGAGGGCGGGCGAGTCGTAGCGCAGGGTCTCCTCGACGGCACGCGGCGCGAGGTCGGGGTCCTCGCGCAGCAGGTCCCACTGCGCGCGGTCGCCGGTCATCGCGAGGACGGCGTTGCCGATGAGGTTGGTCGTGGTCTCGAAGCCGGTGACGGCGAGGACGGTGCAGAAGGCGAGCAGTTCCTCGGTGCTGAGCTTGCCCTCCTCGTTGGCCACGGTGAGGCGGCTGATGAGGTCGTCGCCGGGGTCCTTGGCGCGCAGCTCGATCAGCTCGGTGAAGACCTGGTCGAGGTCGTCGACGGCGCCGCGGAAGTCCCGTGCCATCTTCAGGGACTTGACGCCGTCGATGACGGGCCCGACCTTGCGTCCGGCGCGGATGAACCGGTCGTGGTACTCCTCGGGCACGCCGAGGAGCTCCCCGATCACAAGGAGCGGCAGCGGCCCGGCGAAGTCCTCGATGAGGTCGAAGCCGTCACGGGTGGACAGGTCGTCCAGCAGGCCGTTGCAGAGCTTCTCCACCTGGACCCGGTACTTGCTGATCATCCGGGGGCCGAAGGCGGGCTGCGCGAGGCGGCGCAGACGGGTGTGGTCGGGCGGGTCGAGGCCGAGGATGGAGCTGTTCCAGGGGATCTCGGCCATCATCTCGTGGCCGGGCACGCCGCCCTGTTCGCGGTTGAGGAACAGGGTGCGGTCCCGCAGGATCCGGGTGCCGAGTTCATGGCTGCCGGTGACCCAGGTGCCCAGGTGGCTGCGGTGCACGGGGCCCCGCTGACGTACCTTCGCATACAGCGGGTACGGGTCCTCCTGGCCCTGGAGGAGGCGGGTGAACGGGTCGCCGAACACGCCGAAGGCGCGCAGGATCGCGCGGGTCGCGCCGAGCTTGGCGCTGAACTTGAACCCGGCCGACTTGCTGTCCATGAGCGTGGCCATCACTGCTCCTTGCGAGAGGCGGTCCTGGCGGGCCGGAGGGCCTGCTCCGGTCCCAGTGCCACCACGTCGAAGGCGCGGGTGGTGACGTCGAGGCGGTGGATGAGCCGGTCGGGTCCGGTGACGTGGACCGTGCGCACGCCCATGCCGCGCAGGGTGTCCACGACCGGGTGCCAGCGGACCGGGTGGTCGAAGGTGTCGAGGAGCAGGGTGCGCAGCTGGTCGGCGCGGGTGATCAGGGAACCGTCGTGGTCGGCGACCAGGGGCAGTTCGGGGTCGGCGACGTCGAACTTGGCGAGGACCTCCTCCTCGACGCGGGCCCGCAGGCCGGTGAGGACGCGGCAGTGCGCGGGCGGCTTCATCGAGTACAGCGAGTAGCCGCCGACGGCGCTGATGCGGCGCTGGAAGGACTCCAGGACCTGCTCGCGCATCGTGACCATGTGCATGCCCTCGTCGAGGTGCCCGGAGACCTCGTGGAACTCGCCCTGCTCGGCCAGCTCGCCGAGGACCTCCTCGAGCGCCGCCGGGGGCACCCGGGTGATGGTGAGCGTCACCAGGTCCTGGTGCTCCTCCTCGAAGAACCGCTGTTCGCACAGGGCGAGTTCATGGGTGAGGCGGACGGCCTCGGCGAACGGCAGGGCGCCGCTGAACGCGGTCGCGGCCTTCTGGCCGAAGCTGAAGCCGACGCAGACGTCGGGGGCGAGGCCCTGGGTCTCGACGGCCCGGTCGGCCAGCGCCACCGAGTTGATGAAGAAGGCGACCTGGGCGAACGCCCCGAAGTCCGTTCCCGCGGTGCGGAACTCGTCCAGGACCGAGCGGCCGAGGGCGTCGTCCGCTGCGGCGAGGCGCTTCCGCACGAAGGGGTCGATCATCATGAACTTGCCCACGTCGGTGAAGCGCGAGGGCCCCATGCCCGGAAACACCACGGCGCTGCGTGCCTGGTCGGTCGTCATCATGTCCGCTCTGTCTGGTCTGCCTGGTCAAGCTGGTCTGGCTCGTGTAGCTGGTCTGGCTCGTACAGCTGGTCTGGCTGCTCCGGCCCGCCCCGCGCGGGGCTCAGGCGGAGGTGGCGAGTTCCGCCGTGCTCCGCTCGGCCGCCCGCTGCTCCAGGGCGCGCCGGTCGGGCTTGCCGTTGCGGTTGAGGGGGAAGCTGTCGATGACGACGACCCGGTTGGGGTGTTCGTACGAGGGCAGGGCGTCCTTGATGCGGGTGCGCCACTCGGCGACGTCCCGGCCGCTCGCGTCCTCGACGAAGAAGACGAGTTCGCTGCCGCGCGCGTCGTCCGGCAGCGCGATCACCTTGACGGCGCAGCCCGCAGCGGCGGCCCTCCGCTCGATGATCTCCGGGTAGAGGGTGTAGCCCATGCGGTGCACGGCGAGCTTGCGGCCCGCGACGAAGAGGTTGCCGTCGGCGTCGAGGTGGCCGAGGTCGCCGGTGCGGTACCAGCCCTGGTCGACGGGGTCGACGGTGCCGTCCTCGGCGAGGTATCCGGCCATCATGTCGGGGGTGTTGACGACGAGTTCGCCCATCTCACCGGCGGCCAGGACGTTGCCGTCGTCGTCCTGGACGTTCATCTCCAGGCCCTTCATGACGCGGCCGCAGGCGACGGGGTTGTCGATGGTGGCGAAGGCGATGTTGCCCAGCTCGGTGCTGCCGTAGCTGTCGAGCAGCGGCTGCCCGAAGGAGTCCACGTAGGCGTCGGACAGGGCCGGGTCGAGGGGGGCCGCGCCGCTGCAGAACATGCGGACGCCGCCCAGGGCGGCGCGCACGTCGCTCTGGCGCCGGGCGAGGTTCAGCATGCTGCGGTACGTGGCCGGGGTGGCGTCGATGACGGTGACGCCGCACTGCCCTGCCATGAGCAGGGACCGGTCCAGGCGCCGGTGGGGCGCGACCACGAGGGAGCACTTGGCGAGCCAGGCGATGAGGACCATCGACAGGCCGTACTGGTGGGCGAAGGGGAGCAGCGGCAGCAGGACGTCGCCGGGGCCGTGGCCCATGTGGTCGGCGTTGCGCCGCAGGTTCTCCAGGAAGCGGCCGCCGTTCTTCACCACGCCCTTGGGGGTGCCGGTGGAGCCGGAGGACCACATGATCAGGCCGTCGGGCAGGGCGCACCAGGCGTCGAAGTCGAGGGACGGCTCGGTCGGGACCAGACCGGACGCCTCGACGAGCAGCTTGTACAGGTAGACGGCGTCGCGCGTCTCGGCCGGCACGGGGGCGTCGTCGTCGTACAGACAGAGCCGGGCGCGGGTGCGCTCCACGATGCGTCCGGTCTCGCGCGCGTGCTCCTGCTGGTCGACGAGGACGATGGAGGCGCCGACGTGCATCAGCGCGAAGAAGGCGTTCAGCCAGGCCGCAGAGTTGCCGGCCTTGAGCAGGACCCGGTCTCCCGGGCGGACGCCCTCCGCGCGCAGGACCATCGCGACCCGCAAGGTCTCCTGCTCGAATTCGGCGAAGGTCCGCGCCGAATCCCCGGTGAATATGTGAGGTGTCATCAAAGCCGCCCCCTTTCCCAAACTTGAGAATCATCGGGCTCGATAGGCACGATAAGGTCGAGCATTTCTCCCGCCCCGGTCGGCTCCGCGCGCAGCCGAGCCTTCCGAGGTCCTACGGTAGAAGCTATTGAGCGTGCCTGAGCAGCAGAACCCCTATCTTCCCCCTAGTCCCCCCTGAGCAGCCAACTTGCCGGTTACAGGGGCAAGCTGACGGGCCGTGCCAAGCGCTACCTTCGACGTGTTTACGCCATGTACCGCATAAGCCGCGGAGGTCCCGGTGGGAGTTCGGACAGAGACCGGTCAAGTACCGGAACAGGAACACGAACAGGATATTAAAGACCAGCAGACGTCATCGGAACCCGAGGCGGAAACAACCGCACCTCCGGAGCAGGAGGAAAAGGCGGCGCCGGACGCCGCCACGCCCCCGCCGTTCGCCGGACGCTGGGTGGGCGCGGTCGCGGGCGCGTCCGGTCTCGCGCTGCTCCTGGTCAGCACGCGGTACGGATTCCAGGGCGACGAGCTGTACTTCCTCGGCGCCGGAAAGCACCTGGACTGGGGGTACGCGGACCAGCCGGTGCTGCTTCCGCTGCTCGCCCACGGCATCGACGCGGTGACCGGCGGTTCGCTGTTCGCGCTGCGGCTGCTTCCGGTGCTGCTCACGGTGGCGGGCGCGCTCGTCGCCGCCCTCATCGCCCGTGAGTTCGGCGGCGAGCGCCGGGCGCAGGTCCTGACGGCCGCCGCGTACGGCTTCGCGCCCGCCGTCCTGATCAGCGGGCACGCGCTGTCGACGATGGCGCTCGACCTGTTCCTCTGGACGGCTCTGAACTGGCTCCTGATCCGCTGGGTGCGCACCCGTGAGGACCGGCTGCTGCTCTTCGCGGGTCTGGCGACGGCCCTGGCGCTGCAGGGCAAGTATCTGATCGTCGGCTTCTGGGCCGTCCTCGCCGTGTGCCTCTTCGTGGCCGGCCCGCGCGAGCTGCTGCGCCGCAAGGCGCTGTGGCTGGGCGCGGCCGTCGCGGCCGTGACGTCGCTGCCGGGCCTGATCTGGCAGGCGCAGAACGACTGGCCGCAGATGGAGATGTCCCAGGTCCTCGCCGACGAGGGGATTCTCGGCGGCCGCGCGGGCTTCCTGCCGTATCTGATCGTGCTGTCCGGCGGTGTGTTCACCGTCGTCCTGGTCTACGGTCTGGTCCGCCTCCTGCGGTCGCCGCAGCTCGCCCCCTACCGCTTCCTGGCCTGGACGTTCCTCGGTCTGACGGCCGTGTTCCTGATCACGGGCGGCCGTCCCGCGTACGTGGTGGGCGCCTTCGCGCCGCTGTGGGCCGCGGGCGCGGTGGAGCTGGCGCGCGGGGGCGGTGCCCGCTGGTGGCGGTGGCTGGCCGCGTGGCCGGTGGTGGCCGTGACGGCGCTGGTGTGCGTGGCCCTCTCGCTGCCGGTGTATCCGGTGTCGCAGGTGACGAAGACCGAGCAGCCGAAGAACAACCCGATGACCGCCGAGACCCTGCGCTGGCCGCACCTCATCGACGCGGTCGACAAGGCCAACAAGGCGCTGCCCGCCGCCGAGCGGAAGCGCGCCGTGGTGGTCACGCAGTACTACCAGGAGGCGGGCGCCGTCGATCACTTCGGCCCCGACCGCGATCTGCCACCCGCCTACAGCGGCCACCGCGGCTACTGGTACTTCGGCGCGCCGGCCGACTCCTCGGGCCCGGTCCTGTACGTGGGCTCCGACGTCGCGAAGCTCAAGCCGTACTTCACGAAGGTGCGCAAGGCCGCGACGGCCGCGGGCGGCCCCGGCGAGAGCTTCGTCGACGGCGTCCCGGTGTGGATCCTGGAGGGCCGCACCAAGCCCTGGTCCAAGATCTGGCCGGACTACGGCCACTTGTCCTAGGGGCTCGCTGCACGACGAAGGCCCGTCACCGCGGAGGAACGCGGGGACGGGCCTTCGTCGTGCGTGCGGGGCGGGTCCGGGCCGCTTCCGGGGTGACGGTACGGCGACGGCCCCTCCCCCGGTGTACGTCGGCGGCACCGCCCCCCGGTGTATGACGAACGGCCCCGCCCTCCGGGTGTACGACGGACGGCCCCGCCCCCGGAGTGCGGGGGCGGGGCCGTCGTGCCGCTGTGTCAGAGCCGGTCCAGCCACTCCTCGACGGCGCGCGCCGTGGTGTGCGAGTGCTCCTCCATCACCGTGAAGTGCGTGCCGGGCACGTCCACCGCGGTGTGCTCCAGCTTCCAGGACGGCCGCCAGTCGTACTCCCGCGTCCACTCCATGAGGGGCTCGCTCGCCCGGACCAGGAGCGTCGGCGCCTCGATGGCGTCGGGCAGCAGGCCGAGGAACATGTAGCGGGCCATGGCGGTGACCCAGGCGTCGCCCCAGTCGTCGCCGTCGGTGTCCACGGCGGCGGCCGTTCCTTCGGCGTCCGGCGCGGAGTCGTAGCGGTCGCTGAGCTGCTTGCCCATCGCGGCGGCCATGTCGCCGAGCGCCTTCTCCTCGACGTACGTGTCCACGAGGACGACGCCCGCGGGTCCGGCGCCGCGCTCCTCCAGCTCCCGCGCCACGGCGTGCGCGACGAGCCCGCCGGAGGAGTGCCCGGCGAGGACGTACGGCTTCCCGCCGGTGTGCCGCTGCACGGTGTCGGCGTGCAGCCGCACCAGGGCATCCTTGTCGGCGGGCAGCAACTCGCCCTCCAGGAAGCCGGGGTGGGTGATGACGCTGACGTCGCGCCGGTCCCGGAAGTACGCGCCGAAGCGGGCGTAGTCGTAGGCGCTGGAGCGGCCGACGTACGACGTGAACAGGACCACTCCGACCGGCTCCTCGCCGCGTGCCAGCGTGAACGGGGCGCGCGGCGCGTCGAGTTCGGCCTCGCCCGTGAACGAGGCGCGGAACTGCGCCATGGTCCGGAGCAGCGGGATCAGGTCGTCGGCCCGGCCCTGCCGCGCGGCCTCGTCGTACAGCTCGGCGAGACCGGTCGCGGGCCTGGGCGCCGCGACGGGCAGCGGGGCCTCGGTGGCCTGCGGCGCGGCGGCGGCCCGCGGTGTCCGCGCGGGCTGCCCGGCGGCCGGGGCCGTCCGGGTGTGCCGGTCCTGTCCGGCGGTCCGCTCGCGCGGGGCCGTCGTGTCCTGGCCCGCGGGCACGGCCTGGTCCAGGTCGGCGGCGAGGCGGTCGGCGAGCGCCCTCGGCGTGCGGTTCTGGAAGACCAGGGTCGCCGGGAGCCGCAGGCCGGTCGCGGCCATGAGGCGGTTGCGCAGTTCGACGCCGGTGAGGGAGTCGAAGCCCAGCTCCAGGAAGCCCCGTTCGTCCTCGACGCGGTCGGCGGAGGCGTGCCCGAGCACGGCCGCCGCCTGGTCCCGCACCAGGGCGATGAGCAGCTTCGCCCGCTCGTCGGCGGACGCGGCGGCCAGACGGCGCGCGAAGGCCTCCGCCTCGGACGCCGCGGCCCCGGCGGCGGCCCTTCGGGCCTGGGCTCGCACCAGGCGCCGCAGCAGCGGCGGCACGGCGTCGCCCTGGCGTGCGCCCGCCCGCAGGGCCGCCGTGTCGAGGCGTACGGGCAGCAGCAGCGGCGCCCCGAACGAGCGGGCAGTGTCGAAGAGTTCGACGCCCTCGCGTGACGACAGCGGCAGCACACCACCGCGCGAGATGCGGGTGCGGCGGGCCTCGTCGAGGTGGCCGGTCATCTCGCTGCTCTCGGCCCACAGGCCCCAGGCGAGCGCCGTGGCGGGTACGCCCCGGGCCCGCAGGTGGTGCGCGAAGGCGTCGAGGAAGGCGTTGGCCGCCGCGTAGTTGCCCTGGCCGGGGCTGCCGAAGGTGGCGGCCGCCGAGGAGAACAGGACGAACTCCGCGAGGTCCTGACCTGCCGTCAGCTCCGCGAGGTTGAGGGCCGCGTCCAGCTTGGGCCGCAGGACCGTGTCCAGGCGCTCGGGCGTCAGGGACCCCACGAGGGCGTCGTCGAGGACTCCGGCCGTGTGCACGACGGCGGTCAGCGGGTGCGCCGCCGGGACCGCGGCGAGCACGGCGGCCAGCGCATCCCGGTCGGCGACGTCGCAGGCGACCACACGGGCCTCGGCGCCGAGCCCTTCGAGCTCGGCGACCAGCTCGGCGGCGCCGGGCGCGTCGGGGCCCCTGCGCCCGGTGAGGAGCAGGTGCCGGGCGCCGTGCTCGGTCACCAGGTGCCGGGCTACCAGGGCGCCCAGGGTGCCGGTGGCGCCGGTGATCAGGACGGTGCCGTGGGGGTCGGGGGTGCGGGATGTGACGGGCTCGGTGGTGTCGGTGACGGTGGCGTCGGTCTTGGCGGCGTCGGTGTCGGCAGCCGTGACCGGCGCCGTGGCAGGCACGAGCCTGGGCGCAAGGAGCATCCCTCCCCGTGCCGCCAACTGCGGTTCGTCCAGCGCCAGTCCGGCGAGAAGCAAGGCGGCGTCGGAGGGCTTGTCGGCCCGGTCCGCGTCGCCCTCGGCGCCGTGGACCGCGTCCAGGTCGAACAGCACGCATCCCGCCCCGTCCGGGCCGCCCGCCTGCTCGGACTGGGCCGAGCGTGCCAGGCCCCACAGCGGGGCGTGTGCCAGGTCCGGTACGTCGCCGCCGTCGGCGGCGACCGCGCCCTGTGTCACCAGGACGAGCCGGGTGCCGGACAGGCGCGCGTCGGTCTGCCAGCTCTGGAGCAGGGCGAGGGCCCGGCCCAGGGCGGCACGGGCACGCTCGGCGGTGCCTGCGGCGGCCGAGGAGTCCGTCGAGGAGTCCACCGTCCCGCCCGGCCCCTCGGCGCGCGTCCCGTCCGTGAAGGAGACGAGCAGCGTGTCCGGCGTGTCGGCGCCTTCGTCGAGGGCCGCGTACAGCGCGTCGACGTCCTCGTACGCCGCCGCCTGAGCCCCGGACGCCGTGAGTTCGGCGCCGGCCCGCAGCGGGTCGGGGCCGACCGTCGCCCAGGTCGTGCCGGTCACGTCGGCCGTGCCCGTGGGCAGGGGCGTCCACTCGACGTGGAAGAGGGCGTCGCGGTGTCCGGCGCCGGAGGCCACGCGCAGTTGCTCGGGGGCGACGGGGCGCAGTTCGAGGGAGTCGGCGCGGGCGACCGGGGCGCCGGTGTCGTCGGCGAACAGGAGCGCCACTCCCCCGGTGCCGTCGGGGCGCACCCGGACCCGCAGGACGGTGGCGCCCTGGGCGGCGAGGGTGACGCCGCTCCAGGCGAAGGGCAGCCGCACCCCGTCGGTCTCCGCGAAGGGCGCGAGGGCGACGGTGTGCAGGGCGGCGTCGAGGAGCGCCGGGTGCACGCCGAACGCGCGGGCGTCCCGGTGCGCCTCCTCGGGCAGGTGGACCTCGGCGTAGACGGCGTCGCCCGCGGGGTCCCGCCAGGCGGCGCGCAGTCCCTGGAACACCGGGCCGTAGCCGAGTCCGCCCTCGGCGAGCCGCTCGTAGAACCCGTCGACGGCGACCGCTTCGGCGCCCTCGGGCGGCCACACGGCCAGCGCGCCGTCGTCCTGCGGGTGCGCGGGCGCGGCCGACGTGTCGGCGAGGGTGCCGGTGGCGTGCCGCGTCCACGGGGCGTCGGTGGCGCCCTGGGTCCGCGAGGACACGGTGAGCGGGCGGCGGCCCGCGGTGTCGGGGGCGCCGACCCACACCTGGAGCGTGACGGTGTCGTCCTCGGCGACGACGAGCGGCGCCTGGAGGGTCAGCTCCTCGACGAGGCCGCAGCGGACCTCGTCCCCGGCGCGCAGCGCCATCTCGACGTATGCGGTGCCGGGCAGCAGCACGGTGTCCCCCACCGCGTGGTCCGCGAGCCAGGGGTGGGTGCGGCGGGTGAGCCGCCCGGTGAGCAGGTACTGGTCGGCGTCGGCGAGTTCCACGCTGGCGCCGAGCAGCGGGTGTCCTGCGGACTCGATGCCGACGGCGGTGACGTCGCCGGTGCCCGCGGCGGCGGGCGCGGGCCAGAAGCGCTGCCGCTGGAAGGCGTAGGTGGGCAGGTCGACGACGGTGCGCCCGCCGGGCAGGAGGGCCCGCCAGTCGAGTTCGGCGCCGTGGACGTGTGCTTCGGCGAGGGCGGTGTACAGCCGGCCGGGGCCGCCCTCGTCGCGGCGCAGGGAGCCGAGCGCGACCGCGCCGGTGTGCGGGGTGGCGTCGATGGTCTCCTGCACCGGGACGGTGAGGACCGGGTGCGGGCTCATCTCCAGGAACAGCCCGTGTCCTTCGGCGAGCAGGCCGCGGGTGGCCTGCTCGAAGAGGACGGTGTGGCGCAGGTTGCGGTACCAGTAGCCCGCGTCCATCGGCGTTTCGGCGTCCAGCCAGGTGCCGGTGAGGGTCGAGTACAGCGGGGTCCGGGCGGTGCCCGGCGCGATCTCGGCGAGGGCCTCGGCGATGCGGGCCTCGATCTGTTCCACGTACGAGGAGTGGGAGGCGTAGTCGACGGGGATGGCGCGGGCGCGCAGTTCCCGCGCGGCGCACTCGGCGATCAGCTCCTGGAGGGCTTCGGGGTCTCCGGAGACGACGACTTGGGAGGGACCGTTGACGGCGGCGATCTCGATGCGGCCGTCCCAGGCTTCCAGGAGCGTCCCGGCCTCGTCCTGCGGCAGGACGAGGGAGACCATGCCGCCCTTGCCGGACAGCTCGCGGATGGCCTGGCTGCGCAGGGCGACGACGCGGGCGGCGTCGCGCAGGCCGAGGGCGCCCGCGACGCACGCGGCGGCGATCTCGCCCTGGCTGTGCCCGACCACGGCGGCGGGCTCGACACCGGCCGCCTGCCAGGTCGCGGCCAGGGACACCATCACGGCGAACAGGACCGGCTGGACCACGTCCACCCGGTCGAAGTTGTCGCCGCTCAGCTCGTCGAACAGGTCCCAGTCGACGAACTCGGAGAGTGCGTCACCGCACTCCCGCATGCGGTCGGCGAACACCGGGCTGGAGTCGAGGAGTTCACGGGCCATGCCCGCCCACTGCGAGCCCTGGCCGGGGAACACGAACACGGGGCGGACCGTGCCGCCCTGCGCGCGGCCCGCGACCACGTTCCGCGCGGTGGTGTCGCCCTGCGCCAGCTCCTCCAGCCCGGCGAGCAGCTCGTCGCGGTTCTGGCCGAGGACGACGCCCCGGTGGTCGAACCGGGACCGCGCCGTGGCCAGCGACCAGGCCACGTCGGCGAGTTCGAGGTCGGCGTGGGCGAGGAGGTGTTCCCGCAGCCGGGCGGCCTGGCCCGGGAGCGACTCGGGGGTCTTGGCGGAGAGGGCGAGGGGGATGACGGCGGGCCGGGACAGCTCGGGGGTGCCGGTGGAACCTGTGGTGCCGGTGGAGCCGTCGGTCCCCGTGGTCCCGGCGGCGGTTTCCTCGGCGCCCTCGGGGTCCTCGGGGGCCTGCTCCAGGATGACGTGGGCGTTCGTGCCGCTGATGCCGAACGAGGACACGCCCGCGCGGCGGGGCGCGCCGTCCTCCCGTCCGGGCCAGTCGCGGGCCTCGGTCAGCAGCTCGACGCCCGCGCCGGACCAGTCGACCTCGGGGGTCGGGGCGTCCACGTACAGCGTCTTCGGCAGGGTGCCGTGGCGCATCGCCATGACCGTCTTGATGACGCCGCCGACACCGGCGGCGGCCTGCGTGTGGGCGATGTTGGACTTCAGCGAGCCCAGCCACAGCGGCCGGTCCTCGGGGTGGTCCTTGCCGTAGGTGGCGATGAGGGCCTGGGCCTCGATGGGGTCACCCAGCGTCGTGCCGGTGCCGTGGGCCTCGACGGCGTCGACGTCGGCGGGCGTGAGGCGGGCGTTGGCGAGGGCGGCACGGATGACGCGCTGCTGCGACGGACCGTTGGGAGCGGTCAGGCCGTTGCTCGCGCCGTCCTGGTTGATCGCCGAACCACGTACCACCGCGAGGACCTGGTGGCCGTTGCGGCGGGCGTCGGACAGGCGTTCAAGGACGAGCATGCCCACGCCCTCGCCCCAGCCGGTGCCGTCCGCGCCCGCGGCGAAGGACTTGCAGCGGCCGTCGGGGGCCAGCCCGCGCTGGCGGCTGAACTCCGCGAACGAGGTGGGCGTCGGCATGACCGCCGCGCCGCCCGCGAGCGCCATCGCGCACTCGCCCTGGCGCAGCGCCTGCACGGCGAGGTGCAGCGCCACGAGCGAGGAGGAGCAGGCCGTGTCGACGGTGACGGCGGGGCCCTCGAAGCCGAAGGAGTACGAGAGGCGGCCGGAGGCGACGCTCGCCGCGTCGCCGGTCATGACGTAGCCCTCGACGCCTTCGGCGCCGTTGAGGGTGGTCGAGTACCCCTGGGTCGACAGGCCGACGAAGACGCCGGTGTCGCTGGCGCGCACCGACGACGGGACGATGCCCGCGCGTTCGACGGCTTCCCAGGAGGTCTCCAGGAGGAGCCGCTGCTGCGGGTCCATGGCCAGGGCCTCGCGGTGGTTGATGCCGAAGAAGTCCGGGTCGAACTCGTCGGCGTCGTGCAGGAAGGCGCCGGTCGTGACGTACGTCAGGCCGTCGTCGCCGTCCGTGCCCGAGCCGTCGAGGCCCGCGGGGGCGGCGACGTCCCAGCCGCGGTTGACGGGGAACCCGGACAGGCCGTCCGCACCCTCGGCGACCAGCCGCCACAGGTCTTCGGGGGAGCGTACGCCGCCGGGGTAGCGGCAGCTCATCGCGACGATGGCGATGGGCTCGTCGGCCGCGTCCTGCGGGGCTTCCGGTCGGCCCGCGGGGGCCGCGCCCGGGGCGGCGGACTCGGGGAGCGAGCCGAGCAGTTCCGTGCGCAGGTGGGCGGCGAGGGCGACGGGTGTGGGGTAGTCGAAGACGAGGCTGGCGGGCAGCCGCAGGGCGGTGGCGCCGCCGAGGCGGTTGCGGAGCTCGACGGACGTCAGCGAGTCGAAGCCGAGCTCCTTGAACGCCTTGGCCGCGTCGACGGACTCGGGCGACGGGTAGCCGAGGACGGCGGCCACGTTGGCGCGTACGACGTCGACGAGGAACTGTTCACGGTCCTCCGGGGCGATCCCGGCCAGGCGCTCGGCCAGGGACTCCTGGCCGTCGGCCGCCGGGCCGCCCGCTTGCGCGGTGACGGCCTTGCGGACCTGGGCGCGGATGAGGCTCCGGAACAGCGGGGGCACGTCCGCGCCGAACTGCTGACGCAGGACGTCGGTGTCGAGCTTCATCGGGACGAGGGCGCCGTCGGGCTGCGCGAGGGAAGCGTCGAGGAGAGCCAGGCCCTCCTCGGCCGACAGGGCGGCGACCCCGGCCCGGTTCATCCGGTCGATGTCCTCGTCCGCCAACGCACCCGCCATGCCACCCTGGTCCGCCCACAGACCCCACGCCAGAGACGTCGCGGGCAGACCCTGAGCACGCCGGTACTGAGCCAGCGCGTCCAGGAACGCATTCGCGGCCGCGTAATTGGCCTGCCCGGCACTGCCCAGCACACCGGCCGCCGACGAGAACAGCACGAACGCCGACAGGTCCAGACCCGCCGTCAACTCATGCAGATTGACCGCCGCGTCCACCTTCGGACGCAGCACCGTGTCCAACCGCTCCGCCGTCAGAGAGGTGAGCACACCGTCGTCGACCACGCCCGCCACATGCACGACCGCGCCGAGCTCGTCACGTACCGAGTCGATCAGCCCGGCCAGCGCCGCACGGTCCGCGACGTCACACGCCGCGATCGTGACCGAAGCGCCCAACTCCTCCAGCTCGGCACGCACTTCACCCGCACCCGGAGCATCCTCACCCCGACGCGACACCAACAGCAGGTCCCGCACCCCGTGCCGCTCCGCCAGATGCCGGGCCACAACCCGCCCCAGACCACCCAGCGCACCAGTCACCAACACCGTGCCCCGCGCCTCAAAAACAGGCGGCAACGTCAGCACAACCTTGCCCACATGCCGCGCCTGAGACAGATAACGGAACGCCTCCGGCGCCCGCCGCACATCCCACGCCATCACCGGCAACGGCGACAACACACCCCGCTCGAACAGCGCCAGAACCTCCGCCAGCATCTCCTTGATGCGGTCGTGGCCCGCGTCGATCAGGTCGAAGCTCTGGTACGTGACTCCGGAGTGGTCCTCGGCGACGGTGTGCGGGTCGCGGAGATCGGTCTTGCCCATCTCCACGAACCGGCCGCCACGCGGCAGCAACCGCAGCGACGCGTCCACGAACTCCCGCGCGAGGGAATTCAGGACCACGTCCACGCCCCGGCCCTCGGTCTCCGCGAGGACCGACGTCTCGAAGTCGAGGGTCCGGGAGGAGGCGATGCGGGAGTCGTCGAGGCCAAGACCCCGCAGCACGTCCCACTTGCCGGTGCTCGCCGTCGCGTGCACCTCGGCGCCGAAGTGCCGGGCGAGCTGCACCGCGGCCATGCCGACACCACCGGCGGCCGCGTGCACGAGGACCGACTCGCCCGCTTCGAGCCCGGCGAGGTCCCGCAGCGCGTAGTACGCCGTGAGGAACACCGTCGGCACCGACGCGGCCTGCGCGAACGACCAGCCCTGCGGCATGCGTGCCAGCATCCGCGCGTCGGCGACCGCCAGCGGCCCGAAGCCGCCCTCGAGCAGGCCCAGGACGCGGTCGCCGACGGCCAGGTCCGTCACGCCGGAGCCGACCTCGACGACGACTCCGGCGCCTTCGGTGCCCATCACCGCGTCGCCCGGGTACATGCCCAACGCGATCAGCGGGTCACGGAAGTTGACGCCCGCCGCACGGACCTCGACCCGGACCTCTCCGGCCTCCAGGGCCCGGCCGCCGGACACCTCGGCGTCGTCGGCCACCGGAAGGAGCGCCAGGTTCTCCAGCGTGCCCCGGCCGGTGACGCCCAACTGCCAGGCGTCGCCCGCCGGAACCGGCAGCGCGCCACCACCGGCCCGCACGAGACGCGGCACCCACACCACGTTCCCGCGCACCGCCACCTGCGGCTCGTCCAGACCGAGCACGCCCGGGAGCAGCTCAAGGGCCTGCTCACCACCGTCGACGTCCACCAGGACGAGACGCCCCGGGTTCTCCGACTGCGCCGACCGCATCAGACCCCATACCGGGGCGTCGGCCAGGCCCGCCGCGGCCACGACGTCACCGGAGCCCACACCCACGGCGCCGGAGGTCACCACGACCAGACGGGACTCGTCGCCGCGCTCGAAGGCCAGCCACTCCCCCACGGCGCGCAAGGCGTCGTTGAGGGAGGCACGCACGTTCGCGGCGACGCCCGGCGCGCGGTCGGGGGCCGTGACGCAGGCGACGAAGACGGACTCCGAGACGGCGGCACCGCTGTCGACGGCCGCCGCGAGCGCGGCCACGTCCGCGTACGCGGTGACGGTCGCACCGGCGCGTTCCAGGGCCGCGCGCAGCCCCGGCTCGTCCGTGCCCAGGACGGCACAGGTACCGCCCGCCACGGATGCCGGGGCGGGCGCCACGCTCCAGTCGACGCGGTACAGCGAGTCGTGGCGGCCGCCCTGTTCGGTGCCCGCGTCGGGCACCGCGAGGGGCCGCAGGACGAGGGAGTCCACGGCGGCCACCGGTTCGCCGGAGGCGTCGGCGACGACGAGGGCCACGCCGTCGGTCCCGGCGGCGGTGAGGCGTACGCGCAGCGCGGACGCGCCCGTGGCGTGCAGCGTCACACCGGTCCAGGAGAAGGGCATGCGGCCCTGCTCGGTGTCGGACACGAAGGTGCCGAGGCCCAGCGGGTGCAGGGCGGCGTCGAGGAGCGCCGGGTGCAGGCCGTACGCGGCGGCCTCGTCCTGGTCGTCCTCGGGCAGCGCGACCTCGGCGAAGAGTTCGTCGCCGCGCTTCCACACCGACCTGAGCCCCTGGAACGCCGAGCCGTAGCTGAATCCGGCGGCGGCGAGGCTGTCGTAGAGGGCGTCGGTGTCGGCCCGTTCGGCGTCGGCCGGGGGCCACTGGGTGAGGTCGGCGTCGGCGGGTCGGGTGGCCGGGGCGGGGGTGAGCGTGCCGGTGGCGTGGCGCTGCCAGGGCTCGTCGGACCACAGCTCGTCCGAGGTGACCTGCTGGGGGCGCGAGTAGAGGTTCACGGGGCGGCGCCCGAAGGCGTCGGCGGCGCCCACGGCGAGCTGCACCTGCACTCCGCCCCGCTGGGGCAGGACCAGGGGCGCCTGCAGGGTCAGCTCCTCCAGGTGCGCGCAGCCGACGCGCTGCCCGGCGTGCAGGGCGAGTTCGACGAAGGCCGTGGCGGGCAGCAGGACCGTGCCGCCGAGGGCGTGGCCCGCGAGCCACGGGTGGGTCGTCAGGGAGAGCCGGCCCGTGAAGAGGTAGCCGTCCATGTCGGCGAGCGCGACGGCGGCGCCGAACAGGGGGTGCTCCGCCGGGCTCAGTCCGGTCGCGTGCACGTCTCCGGGGCCGCCGACGGCGGGACGCGGCCAGTAGCGCTCGTGCTGGAAGGCGTACGTGGGCAGGTCGACGCGGTCGCGGGACTCCACGGGGGCGTACAGCGGCGTCCAGTCGACGTCGGCTCCGCGCACGTGCGCCTTGGCGAGGGCGGTGAGGAAGGTGTCCGGCTCGGGGCGGTCCTTGCGCAGGGCGCCGATCAGGCCGACCTGGGCGTCCGTCTCGGCGAGGGTGTCGTGCGCCATGGCCGTCAGGACCGAGTCGGGGCCCAGCTCGAGGAGGGTCGCCACGCCGAAGCCGGTGAGCGCGCCGACTCCGTCGTGGAAGCGCACGGCCTCGCGGATGTGACGGACCCAGTAGCCGGGGTCCTTCAGCTCGCTCGCGGTGGCGAGGCGCCCGGTGACGTTGGAGACGACCGGCAGGGTGGTGTCCTGGTACGTCAGCTTCTCGGCGACCTTGCGGAAGTCGTCCAGGACGGGGTCCATGAGGGGCGAGTGGAAGGCATGCGACACCTTCAGCCAGCGGACCTTGCGGCCCTCGCCCCGCAGCTTCTCCTCCAGACCTTCCAGGACCGTGCGGTCACCGGAGAGCACCACCTGGGCGGGGCCGTTCACGGCCGCCACACCCGCACGGTCCTCCGATCCCTCCAGGAGCGGCAGCACGTCGGCCTCAGCGGCCTGCACGGCCAGCATCGCGCCACCCTCGGGCAGCGACTGCATCAACCGGCCACGCGCGGCGACCAGTTGAGCCGCGTCCTCCAGCGACCACAGCCCGGCCACATACGCGGCAGCCAGCTCACCGATCGAGTGCCCGCCCACGATCTCCGGCCGCACCCGGAAGGACTCGGCCAGCCGGAACAACGCCACCTCGACCGCGAACAGCGCGGGCTGCGCATAGCCGGTCTGCTCAAGAAGCTCGGCGTCCGTGCCGAACATGACGTCCTTCAGCGGACGCTCCAGCAGCCCGTCCAGGTGGCCGCAGACCTCGTCCAGCGCGTCGGCGAACACGGGGAACGCGTCGTACAACTCCCGTCCCATGCCGATGCGCTGGCTGCCCTGGCCGGTGAAGACGACCCCGAGGCGGCCCTCGGCGACCGAGCCCGAGACCACGCCCGGACCGTCGTCGCCGGAGGCGACCGTGTCCAGGCCGGACAGGAAGGCGTCCCGGTCCTGGCCGAAGAGCACGGCGCGGTGTTCGAGGGCGGAGCGGCCCGACAGGAGGGACCAGCCCACGTCGACGGGCCGGAGGTTCTCGTCGGCGGTGACGTGGTCGCGTATCCGGGCGGCCTGGGCGCGCAGGGCCTGGGCGCTGCGGCCCGAGACCAGCCACGGGGCGGCGGCCGGGGGCATCACGGGGGCCGTCGGCTCCGACTCGGTGGGCGCGGCTTCGTCCGTGGGGGCCTGCTCGACGATGACGTGGGCGTTCGTGCCGCTCACGCCGAAGGACGAGACGCCGGCGCGGCGCGGGCGTCCGGCCTCGGGCCAGTCGCGGGCCCGGTCGAGGAGTTCGACGGCGCCCGCCGTCCAGTCGACGTGGGTGCTGGGGCGGTCCGTGTGCAGGTTCTCGGGCAGGACGCCGTGGCGCATCGCCATGACCATCTTGATGACTCCGGCGACGCCCGAAGCGGCCTGGGTGTGGCCGATGTTGGACTTCACGGAGCCGAGGAGCAGCGGCCGGTCGGCGGGCCGGTCCTGGCCGTACGTGGCGAGGAGGGCCTGGGCCTCGATCGGGTCGCCGAGGACCGTGCCGGTGCCGTGGCCCTCGACGGCGTCGATGTCGTCGGTGGCGAGGCGGGCGACCGCGAGGGCCTGGCGGATGACGCGCTGCTGGGAGGGGCCGTTGGGGGCGGTCAGGCCGTTGGACGCGCCGTCCTGGTTCACGGCGGAACCACGCACGACGGCGAGCACCTGGTGGCCGTTGCGGCGCGCGTCGGAGAGGCGCTCCAGGGCGAGGACGCCGACGCCCTCGCCCCAGCCGGTGCCGTCGGCCGCCTCGGCGAAGGGCTTGCAGCGGCCGTCGGAGGCGAGGCCGCCCTGGCGGCTGAACTCCGCGAACGCGCCGGAGGTGACCATGACGGCGACGCCACCGGCGACGGCGAGGTCGCACTCGCCCTGGCGCAGGGCCTGGGCCGCGAGGTGCAGGGCGACCAGCGAGGACGAGCAGGCCGTGTCGACGGTGACGGCCGGGCCTTCGAGGCCGAAGACGTACGACACGCGGCCGGAGATGACGCTGGAGACGTCACCGGTGAGCAGGTAGCCGTCGACGTTGTCGGGCGACGCCATGAGGGCGGGGCCGTAGCCCTGCGCGGTCGCGCCGACGAAGACGCCGGTGCGGCTGCCGCGCAGCGAGGTCGGCGGGATGGCGGCCCGCTCGAAGGTCTCCCACACGGCCTCCAGGAGGAGGCGCTGCTGCGGGTCCATGGCCATGGCCTCGCGGGGCGAGATCCCGAAGAAGGCGGCGTCGAAGTCACCGGCGTCGTAGACGAAGCCGCCGCCGCGCCCGGGGCGTTCGGGGTCGGCCGTGGCCTCTTCCTCGGTGCGGCCGCCGAGGGCTTCGACGTCCCAGCCCCGGTCGGTGGGGAAGGCGGAGAGCGCGTCGCGTCCCTCGGCCACGAGCCGCCACAGGTCCTCCGGGCTGCTGACGTCGCCGGGGTAGCGGCAGCTCATTCCGACGATGGCGATGGGCTCGGGCTCCTCCGCCTCGGCGTCGCGCAGCCGCTGGCGCGTCTCGTGGAGGTCGGCGGTCACCCGCTTGAGGTAGTCGAGGAGCTTTTGCTGGTCCGCCATCGGAAACTCACCTGTTCGCGTAGTCACAAGAAAAACCGCACCGGTCGGGCCGACCGGGCCGGTGACCGGCCCGGTCGGACTGATTCAGGCTGTGCTGATTCAAGAAATGCCGAGTTCTTTGTCGATGAAGTCGAAGACCTCATCGGCGGACGCCGACTCGAGTCGCGAGGAGACTTCCTCGCCGTCGGCCGGCGGCTCGGCGTCCGCGCCCTTCCACTTCGACATCAGTGCCTCCAGGCGCATCGTGATGCGCATGCGGGCGCTGTCGTCGGGCGCGATGGAGCTGAGGCCCGCCTCCAGGCGGTCCAGCTCCTGGAGGGTGGAGTCCACCCCGGCGGTGTCGTCCTGGAGCAGCTGCGTACGCAGGTACTGGGCCAGGACGACGGACGTCGGGTAGTCGAACACGAGGGTGGCGGGCAGCCGGAGCCCCGTGGCCTTGTTGAGGCGGTTGCGGACCTCCACGGCCGTCAGGGAGTCGAAGCCCAGCTCCCTGAAGGCGCGGTGGGCGTCGACGGACTCCGCTCCGGTGTAGCCGAGCACGGCGGCCGCGTGCGTGCGCACGATGTCGAGCAGGATCACCTCGCGCTCCGGCTCGGTGAGCGGGGCCAGGCGGCGCCGCAGCCCGGCGGCCGCGTCGTCGCCGGTGCCCGCGTCGGCCTCGGGCTCGGCGGCCAGGGACCGCGCGTACCTGCGCACCTCGGGCAGGTCACCGATGAACGGGCTCGTCCGCGCCGAGGTGAAGGCGGGCGCGAACCGCTCCCAGTCCAGGTCGGCGACGGCGACGAAGGTCTCGTCGCGCGCCACGGCCTGGGCGAGCGCGGCGACCGCGAGGTCCGGTGCCATCGGCCTGAGGCCGCGACGGCGGAACTGCTCCTCGCCGTCGTCCCCGGCCATGCCGCCACCGGCCCACAGGCCCCACGCCACGGAGGTGGCGGTCAGGCCGCGCGCCCGGCGCCGCTCCGCGAGGGCGTCGAGGTGCGCGTTGGCGGCGGCGTACGCGCCCTGACTGCCGCTGCCCCACACGCCCGCGTTGGACGAGAACAGCACGAACGCGTCCAGCGCGTCGGTGTCGAGGAGCGCGTCCAGGTGCGCGGCGCCCGCGACCTTCGCCTCCAGGACACCGGCGATGTCGGCGGCCGTGGTCTCCGCGAGCGGCTGGCCCTGGCCGACGCCCGCCGCGTGGAACACGGAGCGCAGCGTGTGCCCGTCCTCGGCGAGGCGGCCGAGCAGCGCGGCGACGGCGTCGCGGTCGGCCACGTCGCAGGCCGCGACGGTCACCTTGGCGCCCAACTCCTCCAGTTCCTCCTGGAGTTCGACGGCGCCCGGGGCGTCCGGGCCGCGACGGCTGGTGAGCACCAGGTGCTCGACACCCTCACGGGCCAGCCACCGCGCCACATGCCCGCCGATCGCACCCGTACCACCGGTGACCAGCGCCGTACCGCGCGCCGTCCACTGCGGCGTCACGCCCGAGCCGATAGGCGCCCGCACGAACCGGCGGACGAGCACGCCCGCCTGCCGCACCGCGAGCTGGTCCTCGTCCCCGGCACCGGCGAGGATCCCGACGAGCTGGGACACGGCCCGCTGGTCGGGGTCCTGCGGCAGGTCGACGAGGCCGCCCCAGCGGTCGGGGCACTCCAGGGCCGCGACCCGGCCGAGGCCCCACACCTGCGCCTGCGGGGGCAGGGCGGCGTGGTCGGCGGGTCCGGTGGCGACGGCGCCGCTGGTGACGGCCCACAGGCGCGCGCCGATCCCGGCGTCGCCGAGGGCCTGGACGAGGGCGACGGTTCCGGCGAGACCGGCGGAGACACCGATCCCGTCGGCGGGTGCGGCCCCGTCGAGGGCGAGGAGGCTGAGCACACCGGACAGTTCCGCGTCCGGCCCTGCGGCCAGTTCGCGCAGCCGCTCAGCCAGCGCCTCACGCGTCATCTCGCCAGCGGCGACACGGAGTTCGTGCGTCTGGGCTCCGGACCGCGCCAGGGCCTCGGTGACGGCCTCAGCCCACGCGGGCCGCCCGTCGGCACCCTGCTCCGACGACTCCTGCGGTACGACGACCAGCCAGCGACCCGTCGGACCGGCGGCCGGAAGTCCGCCCGCGAGGGGCTCCCAGGCGACCTGGTAACGCCAGCTGTCGAGGGTGGACCGCTCGCGCCGCTGCCGCCGCCAGGACGAGAGAGCGGGAAGGACCGCGCCCAGCTCGGCGGCGGAACCGTCCGCCACGTCCAGCTCACTGGCCAACTGCTCCAGGTCCTCGCGCTCCACGGCGTCCCAGAACCGCGACTCGACCTCGTCCGTGGCCAGCGGCGCGCCTTCGGGCTCCTCCTCCGCCTGCGGGGCGAGCAGCCAGTAGTGGTCGCGCTGGAAGGCGTAGGTGGGGAGGTCGACGGTGGTGCGGGCGCCGGGGAAGAGGGCCTTCCAGTCCAGCTCCGCGCCGTGGGCATGCGCTTCGGCGAGCGAGGCCGCCAGGCGGTCGGCGCCGCCCTCGTCGCGGCGCAGGGAGCCCAGGGTGACGGCCTGGCTGTCGGTGGCGTCGATCGTGGCCTGCACCGGGACCGTGAGGACCGGGTGCGGGCTCATCTCCAGGAACAGGCCGTGGCCTTCGGCGAGGAGGCCGCGGGTGGCGTGCTCGAAGAGAACCGTCTGGCGGAGGTTGCGGTACCAGTAGCCCGCGTCCATGGGGGTGTTGGCGTCCAGCCACTCCCCCGTCAGGGTCGAGAACAGGGGTACCTCGGCGGCCTGGGGAGACACGTCCGCCAGGGCCTCGACTATCTGGGCCTCGATCTGCTCCACGTAGGAGGAGTGCGAGGCGTAGTCGACGGGAATCGTGCGGGCGCGGATGTCCTGCGCCACGCACTGGGCGACCAGCTCTTCGAGGGCCTCCGGCTCACCGGAGACCACCACCTGAGCAGGACCGTTCACGGCGGCAAGCTCAATCCGACCGTCCCAGGCCGAGATCAGCTCCCGCACCTCGGCCTCGGGCAGCGGCACGGACACCATCCCGCCCTTACCCGACAACTCACGGATCGCCAGGCTGCGCAGGGCCACGACGCGAGCCGCGTCCCGCAGGCTGAGTGCCCCCGCGACGCACGCGGCGGCGATCTCGCCCTGGCTGTGACCCACCACAGCCGCAGGCCGCACACCAGCCGCCTGCCACGTCGCGGCCAGCGACACCATCACCGCGAACAGCACCGGCTGGACCACATCGACCTGATCGAAGTTGTCCCCACTCAGCTCATCAAGCAGATCCCACTCGACGAACTCCGCAAGCGCGTCACCGCACTCCCGCATCCGCTCCGCGAACACCGGCGACTCGTCCAGCAGCTCCCGAGCCATCCCGGCCCACTGCGAACCCTGCCCCGGGAACACGAACACCGGGCGGACGATGCCGCCGAGCGCACGACCGGACACCACCTGCGTGGCCGCCGCGTCGTCCTGGGCCAGTGCCTCGAGTCCGGCGAGGAGCTCGTCCCTGTCCCGCCCGAGGACGACGCCCCGGTGCTCGAACCGCGACCGCGCGACCGCCAACGACCAGGCCACATCGCCCAGTTCGAGGCCGTCCCGCGCGATCAGGTGTTCGCGGAGGCGCGCGGCCTGGTCCCGCAGTGCGCCCTCGGTCTTCGCCGAGAGGGCCAGCGGGACGACGCCCGCGACCACCGGCGACGGCACCTCATCGGTGTCCCCGGTGTCGGCCCCGGTGGGCTGCGGCTGCTCGGCCGCCGGGAGCTGTTCCAGGATGACGTGGGCGTTCGTACCGCTCATGCCGAAGGAGGAGACACCCGCGCGGCGGGGCGCGCCCTGGCGGGCGGGCCAGTCGCGGGCCTCGGTCAGCAGCTCGACGGCACCTTCGGTCCAGTCGACCTCGGGGGTCGGCTCGTCGATGTGGAGCGTCTGGGGCAGTACGCCGTGGTGCATGGCGAGGACCATCTTCATGACGCCCGCGACGCCGGACGCGGCCTGGCTGTGCCCGATGTTGGACTTGATGGAGCCCAGCCACAGGGGTTCGCCGGTCTCCGGGCGCTCCTGGCCGTAGGTGGCGAGGAGGGCCTGGGCCTCGATGGGGTCGCCGAGGGTGGTGCCGGTGCCGTGGGCCTCGACCGCGTCGACGTCGGCGGGCGTGAGGCGGGCGTTGGCGAGGGCGGCGCGGATGACGCGCTGCTGCGACGGACCGTTGGGGGCGGTCAGACCGTTGGACGCGCCGTCCTGGTTGATCGCCGAGCCGCGAACGACCGCGAGGACCTTGTGGCCGTTGCGGCGCGCGTCGGACAGGCGCTCAAGGAGCACCATGCCGACGCCCTCGGCCATGCCCATGCCGTCGGCCGCGGCGGCGAAGGCCTTGCAGCGGCCGTCGTCGGCGAGGCCGCGCTGCTGGCTGAACGCGATCAGCGCGCCGGGCGACGACATGACGGCGACGCCTCCGGCGAGCGCGAGGGAGCACTCGCCCTGGCGCAGCGCCTGCGCCGCCAGGTGCATGGCGACGAGCGACGACGAGCAGGCCGTGTCGACGGTCACCGCGGGGCCTTCGAGGCCGAAGGTGTAGGCGATGCGCCCGGAGATGACGCTGGGCGCGCTGCCGGTGAGGATGTGCCCCTCGGATCCGGCGGACACCTGGCCGGGGCCGGTGCCGTAGTCCTGGTAGTTGGTGCCGACGAACACTCCGGCGGCCTCGCCGCGGACCGCGCGCGGGTCGACCCCGGCGCGCTCGAAGGCCTCCCAGGAGGTTTCGAGGAGGAGGCGCTGCTGCGGGTCCATGGCCAGGGCCTCGCGCGGCGAGATGCCGAAGAAGGCCGGGTCGAAGGCGCCCGCGTCGTGCAGGAAGCCGCCGCCCCTGGTCGTGGTGGTGCCGGGGGTCTCCGGGTCCGGGTCGTAGAGGTGGGCGATGTCCCAGCCTCGGTTGGCGGGGTAGCCGCCGACGACGTCGGCGCGCCCTTCCAGGACCTCCCACATCCGCTCGGGGCTGCTGATGCCGCCCGGGTAGCGGCAGCTCATCGCGACGATGGCGATGGGCTCGTCGGTGGCCGCGGCGACGGGTGCGACCTGCGTCGCGGTGGTGGCCTTGTCGGCGCCGAGGACCTGGGTGCGCAGGTACGCGGCCAGGGCGGTGCCGTTGGGGTGGTCGAAGACGACCGTGGTGGGCAGCTTCAGACCGGTGCCGGCGCCGAGCCGGTTGCGCAGGTCGACGGCGGTGAGCGAGTCGAACCCGAACTCGCGGAAGGCCCGCTCGGGGTCGAGGGCCTGCGCGGACTCGTAGCCGAGCACCGCGGCCGCGTGGGTGAGGACGAGGTCGAGCAGGACCCGGTTCTGCTCGGGTCCGGCGAGGCCGGTCAGGCGCTCGCGCAGCGCGGCCGCCTTGGACGACGTGTCGCCGCCGTCCGTCTCGCCCTCGGTGCCGCCCTGGGCCGCGAGGACGCGCTGGGCGTCGGGCAGGTCGGCGAGGAGCGGGCGGGCGCGCCGCGAGGTGAACACGGGCACGAACTGGTCCCAGTCCACGTCGGCGAGGGCCAGGAACGTCTCGTCGTCGTCGAGGGTCTGCCGCATGCCCGCGAACGCGAGGTCCGGGTCGAGGAACGGCAGTCCCTGGCGGCGCAGTTGCTCCGGGTCGACGTCGATCGGCGCGCTGCCGCTCAGGTACGGGTTGACGACGTTCCACACGCCCCAGGCGATGGAGGTCGCGGTCAGGCCGCGTGCCCTGCGGTGCTCGGCGAGGGCGTCGAGGTGCGCGTTGGCGGCGGCGTACGCGGCGTGGTCGCCGCTTCCCCACACGCCCGCGATGGACGAGAACAGCACGAACGCGTCGAGGTCCGTGTCGTCCAGGAGCTCGTCGAGGACGACGGCGCCCGCGACCTTCGCGGCGACGATCTCGGCGAACTCGTCGAGCGTGGTGGTGGCGATCGGCGCCAGCTCGATGAGCGCGGCGGCGTGGACCACGGCGCGCAGCGTGTGCCCATCGGCGGCGAGCCGGTCGAGCAGCGCGGCGACGGCGTCGCGGTCGGCGACGTCGCAGGCCGCGATGGTCACCTGGACGCCCAGCTCCTCCAGTTCGGCGCGGAGTTCGTCGGCGCCGGGCGCGGCCGGGCCGCGACGGCTGGTCAGGACGAGGTGCTCGGCGCCCTCGCGGGCCAGCCAGCGCGCCATGTGGGGGCCGAGGGCACCGGTGCCGCCGGTGATCAGGACAGTACCGCGGGGCGTCCACGGGGACGCGGTGGCGCCGTCCTTCACGGGTGCCGTCTTCGCGGACGCTGCGGGTTCGGCGCGGACGAGGCGGCGTACGAGGACTCCGGAGCCGCGCACGGCGAGCTGGTCCTCGTCGCCGACGCCCGCGAGGATCCCGGCGAGCCGGGCCGCGGCGCGGCTCTCGGGGACGGCCGGCAGGTCGACGAGGCCGCCCCAGCGCTCGGGGTGCTCCAGGGCCACGACACGGCCGAGGCCCCAGGTCTGTGCCTGGGCGGGGCTCTCCACCTGGTCGTTGCGTCCGGTGGAGACGGCGCCGCTGGAGATCACCCACAGCTTCGCGTCCGTCCCGGTGTCGCCGAGGGCCTGGACGAGCGCCACGGAGCCCGCGAGACCGGCGGGCAGCACGGGGTGCTCGGGGTGGGGTGCCTCGGCCAGGGCAAGCAGCGACACGACACCGACCGGCTCGGACACGGCCGGGGCGTCGGGGGCGCCGACGATCTGCTCGCGCAGCCGCGCGGCCAGCGCCTCGCGGTTCAACTCATCGGCGCCGACGCGGACTTCGGCGACGTCCGCACCGGCCTGCGCCAGCGCGTCCGTGACACCCGCGGTCCACGGGTGCGCGGCAGCCTCCTCCGGTACGACGACCAGCCACCGGCCCGTCAGCACCGGACCGGGCAGCGCGCCGCTCGCCAGCGGCTTCCACGTCACCCGGTAGCGCCAGCTGTCCACGGTGGACCGCTCACGCCGCTGTCGCCGCCACGACGACAGAACCGGCAGCACAGCACCCAGCTCGGCGGCGGAACCCTCCGCCACCTCCAGCTCGGCCGCGAGACCCTCCAGGTCCTCACGCTCCACGGCCTCCCAGAACCGCGCCTCCACCTCGTCCACGGCCGGGGCGGGCTCGGCGCCCGCCTCCTGCTCCGCGGACAGGAGCCAGTAGTGCTGGCGCTGGAAGGCGTACGTGGGCAGGTCGACGGTGGTGCGGGCGCCCGGGAAGAGCGCCTTCCAGTCCAGCTCCGCGCCGTGCGCGTGGGCCTCGGCGAAGGACGCCGCGAGACGGTCGGCGCCGCCCTCGTCGCGGCGCAGGGAGCCGAGGGCCACTGCCGCGCCCTCGCGTCCGGCGGCCTCGATGGTGGCCTGCACCGGCACGGTGAGGACCGGGTGCGGGCTCATCTCCAGGAACAGGCCGTGGCCCTCGGCCAGAAGGCCCCGGGTGGCGTGCTCGAAGAGGACCGTCTGGCGCAGGTTGCGGTACCAGTAGCCCGCGTCCATCGGGGCGTCTGCGTCCAGCCAGGCCCCGGTGAGGGTCGAGTACAGCGGGATGTCGGCGTCCTGCGGGGCGACCCCGGCCAGGGCCTCGGCGATCCGCTCCTCGATCTGCTCGACGTACGCGGAGTGCGAGGCGTAGTCCACAGGGATCGTCCGCGCCCGCACCTCGCGCTCGACGCACTGGGCGACCAGCTCTTCGAGGGCGTCGGGCTCGCCGGAGACGACGACCTGGGCGGGGCCGTTGACGGCCGCGACCGAGATGCGGTCGTCCCAGGCGGTGATCAGCTCCCGCACCTCGGCCTCGGGCAGCGGTACGGACACCATCCCGCCCTTGCCCGACAGCTCACGGATGGCGAGGCTGCGCAGCGCCACGACGCGAGCCGCATCCCGCAGCGACAGCGCACCCGCGACGCACGCGGCGGCGATCTCGCCCTGGCTGTGACCCACCACGGCCGCAGGCTGCACACCGGCCGCCTGCCAAGTGGCCGCAAGGGACACCATCACGGCGAACAGGACCGGCTGGACCACGTCGACGTGGTCGAAGTTGTCGCCGCTCAGCTCATCGAGCAGATCCCAGTCGACGAACTCGGAGAGCGCGTCACCGCACTCCCGCATCCGCTCGGCGAACACCGTGCTGGAGTCGAGGAGTTCACGGGCCATCCCGGCCCACTGGGACCCCTGCCCCGGGAACACGAACACCGGACGGGCCGTGCCGCCCTGTGCGCGCCCCGCGACCACGTTCTGGGCGCTCGCGTCGTCCTGGGCCAGCCTCTCGAGCCCGGCGAGCAGCTCGTCCCGGTCGCCGCCGAGGACGACGCCCCGGTACTCGAACCGGGACCGTGCCGTCGCCAACGACCAGGCGACATCGCCCAGTTCGAGACCGGCGTGGGCCAGGAGGTGCTCCCGCAGCCGGGCGGCCTGGTCGCGCAGCGCGCCCTCGTTCTTCGCCGAGAGCGCCAGCGGTACGACGCCCGCGAGCACCGGCGACGGCGCGTCACCGCTCGCGTCGGCCTCCGGCTCCTCGGCCGCCGGGCCCTGCTCCAGGATCACGTGCGCGTTCGTCCCGCTGACGCCGAACGATGACACACCCGCGCGGCGCGGCGCGCCGCCGTCCCGCTCGGGCCAGGCGCGGGACTCCCCGAGGAGTTCCACGGTGCCCGCCGACCAGTCGACCTCGGGGGTCGGAGCGTCCATGTTCAGCGTGCGCGGCAGGACGCCGTGGCGCATCGCCATGACCATCTTGATGACACCGGCGACACCGGCGGCGGCCTGCGTGTGGCCGATGTTGGACTTCACGGAGCCGAGGAGCAGCGGCCGGTCGGCGGGGCGCTCCTTGCCGTAGGTGGCGATGAGTGCCTGGGCCTCGATGGGGTCGCCGAGGGGCGTGCCGGTGCCGTGGGCCTCGACCGCGTCCACGTCCGTGGTCGTGAGGCGGGCGTTGGCGAGGGCCTGGGTGATGACGCGCTGCTGGGACGGGCCGTTGGGGGCGGTCAGGCCGTTGCTGGCTCCATCCTGGTTGATCGCGGAGCCGCGGACGACGGCGAGGACCTGGTGGCCGTTGCGCTGGGCGTCGGACAGGCGCTCGAGGACGAGCATGCCGACGCCCTCGCCCCAGCTGGTGCCGTCGGCGGCGGCCGCGAACGGCTTGCAGCGGCCGTCGGGGGCCAGGCCGCGCTGGCGGCTGAACTCCAGGAAGGTGCCCGCCGTGGGCATGACCGTCACACCGCCCGCGAGGGCCAGGGAGCACTCGCCCTGGCGCAGCGCCTGCGCGGCGAGGTGCAGGGCCACGAGCGACGACGAGCAGGCCGTGTCGACGGTGACCGCCGGGCCTTCGAGGCCGAAGGAGTACGAGATGCGGCCCGAGGCGATGGCGCCGGAGCTGCCGGTGCCGAGGTAGCCGCCGAGGTCCTCGGGGACGCTCGCGAGCTGGGAGCCGTACTCGTGGTAGATGAGTCCGGCGAAGACGCCCGTGGGGCTGCCGTGCAGGGCGGCCGGGTCGATTCCGGCGCGCTCGATGGCCTCCCAGGAGGTCTCAAGGAGGAGCCGCTGCTGCGGGTCCATCGCGAGGGCCTCGCGGGGCGAGATGCCGAAGAACGCGGCGTCGAACTCGCCCGCGTCGTGCAGGAAGCCGCCCTCGCGGGCGTAGCTGGTGCCGACGCGCTCGGGGTCGGGGTCGTAGAGGGACGCCGTGTCCCAGCCGCGGCCCTCCGGGAACTCGGTGATGGCCTCTTCGCCGTCGGTGAGCAGCCGCCACAGGTCTTCGGGGGTGTGGACGCCGCCGGGGAAGCGGCAGCTCATCGCGACGATGGCGATGGGCTCGTCCTGGGCCGCGACCGCCACTTGCGCGCTCCGGCCCGCGGCCGTGCCCGGGGTGTCCGCGAGGTCGCCGAGGATCTCGGTGCCGAGGTACTGGGCGAGGACCTTGGGCGTCGGGTAGTCGAAGACGAGGCTGGCGGGCAGCCGCAGCTCGGTGGCCGCGTTGAGGCGGTTGCGGAGTTCGACGGAGGTCAGCGAGTCGAAGCCGAGCTCCTTGAACGCCTTGGTGGGCGCCACGTCGTCGCCGGAGGCGTAGCCGAGCACGGCGGCCACCTGGGCGCGGACGAGGTCGAGGAGGGCGCGCTCGCGGTTCTCGGGGGCCAGGGCGGCCAGTTGGTCGGCGAGCGAGGTCCCGGCCGCCGCGGGTCCGGACTCGACCACGCGGCGGGTACGGCCGCCGCCGCGGATGAGGCCCCGGAACAGCGGGGGCACGTCCGCGCCGAACTGGCGGCGCAGGACGTCGGTGTCGAGCTTCATCGGGACGAGGGCGCCGTCGGGCTGCGCGAGAGAGGCGTCGAGGAGAGCCAGGCCCTCCTCGGCCGACAGGGCGGCGACCCCGGCCCGGTTCATCCGGTCGATGTCCTCGTCCGCCAACGCACCCGCCATGCCACCCTGGTCCGCCCACAGACCCCACGCCAGAGACGTCGCGGGCAGACCCTGAGCACGCCGGTACTGAGCCAGCGCGTCCAGGAACGCATTCGCGGCCGCGTAATTGGCCTGCCCGGCACTGCCCAGCACACCCGCGGCCGACGAGAACAGCACGAACGCCGACAGGTCCAGACCCGCCGTCAACTCATGCAGGTTCACCGCCGCGTCCACCTTCGGACGCAGCACCGTGTCCAACCGCTCCGCCGTCAGAGAGGTGAGCACACCGTCGTCGACCACGCCCGCCACATGCACGACCGCGCTCAGGTCATAACGTACGGACTCAAGAAGCGTCTGAAGTGCCGTGCGGTCCGCGACATCACACGCCGCGATGGTGACCGAAGCGCCCAACTCCTCCAGCTCGGCGCGCACTTCACCCGCACCCGGAGCGTCCTCACCCCGACGCGACACCAGCAACAGGTCCCGCACCCCGTGCCGCTCCGCCAGATGCCGGGCCACAACCCGCCCCAGACCACCCAGCGCACCAGTCACCAACACCGTGCCCCGCGCCTCAAAAACAGGCGGCAACGTCAGCACAACCTTGCCCACATGCCGCGCCTGGGACAGATAACGGAACGCCTCCGGCGCCCGCCGCACATCCCACGCCATCACCGGCAACGGCGACAACACACCCCGCTCGAACAGCGCCAGAACCTCCGCCAGCATCTCCCGAACGCGGTCGGGGGACAGTTCGGCGAGGTCGAAGTTCCGGTACTCGACGCCCGGGTGGGCGTCGGCGACGGTGCGGGGGTCGCGGAGGTCGGTCTTGCCCATCTCCACGAACCGGCCACCACGCGGCAGCAACCGCAGCGACGCGTCCACGAACTCCCGCGCGAGGGAATTCAGGACCACGTCCACACCCTGGCCGTCGCTGGCCGCGAGGACGGACGCCTCGAAGTCGAGGGTGCGCGAGGAAGCGATCCGCGCGTCCTCGATGCCGGACTCGCGGAGCACGTCCCACTTGCCGGTGCTCGCCGTCCCGTAGACCTCGGCGCCGAAGTGCCGGGCGAGCTGCACCGCGGCCATGCCGACACCACCGGCGGCCGCGTGCACGAGGATCGACTCGCCCGCTTCGAGCCCGGCGAGGTCCCGCAGCGCGTAGTACGCCGTGAGGAACACCGTCGGCACCGAGGCGGCCTGCGCGAAGGTCCAGCCTTCCGGCATCGGCGCCAGCATCCGCGCGTCGGCGACGGCCAGCGGCCCGAAACCGCCGTCGATGAGGCCGAGGACGCGGTCACCGACGGTCAGGTCCGTCACGCCAGGGCCGACCTCGACGACCACGCCCGCGCCTTCGGTGCCCATCTGGGCCGCGCCGGGGTAGATGCCGAGCGCGATGAGGGCGTCGCGGAAGTTCACACCGGCGGCGCGCACGGAGACACGCACCTCGCCCGCCGCGAGGGTCCTGCCGCCGAACTCGGCGTCGTCGGCGGCCACGGGAAGCAGTGCCAGGTTCTCCAGCGTGCCCCGGCCGGTGACGCCCAACTGCCAGGACTCACCGGCGGGAACCTCGAGGGCACCGCCGACGGCCCGTGCGAGGCGCGGCACCCACACCACGTCCCCGCGCACCGCCACCTGCGGCTCGTCGAGGCCGAGAGCCCCCGGAAGAAGTGCGAGCGCCTGCTCGGCGCCGTCGACGTCCACCAGGGCCAGTCGGCCCGGGTTCTCCGACTGGGCGGACCGCACCAGGCCCCACACGGGCGCGTCGACCACGCCCGCGCCCGACACCACGTCGCCGGAGCCGACGCCGACAGCGCCGGAGGTCACGACGACGAGGCGCGCGTCGGCGCCGTCCTCGAACGCCAGCCACTCCCCCACGACGTCCAACGTGCCGTACAGGGAGGCTCGCACGGATCCGGCGGTGTCGCCGCCCTGGGTGCCGTCGACGCGGGTCACGAAGACGGACTCGGGCAGCGTGGCGCCGTCGCGCACGGCGGTGGCCAGGGCGGCCACGTCGGCGTACGCGGTGACGGTCGCGCCGGTGGCGGCGAGCGCGGCGCGCAGCCCCAGCTCGTCGGCGCCGAGGACGGCGTACGGGCCGCTCGTGGTGGGCGCGGGTGCGGACACCACGGTCCAGTCCACGCGGAACAGCGAGTCGTCGTCGCCGGTGCCGGACGCGGCGTCGAGGTCCCCGGCGGCGAGGGCGCGCAGGACGAGGGAGTCGACGGTGGCGACGGGTTCGCCGGAGGTGTCGGCGAGGGTGAGGGACACGGCGCCGGACGCGGCGGGCGTGAGGCGGACGCGCAGCGTCGACGCGCCGGTCGCGTACAGGGTCACGCCGGTCCAGGAGAACGGCAGTCGGGCGCCCGCCGTCCCGTCGTCGCCGACGGTGGTCAGGGCGAGCCCGTGCAGGCTCGCGTCGAGGAGCGCGGGGTGCAGCGCGTACGCGGTCGCGTCGTCGCGCTCCGCGTCCGCGAGGGCGACCTCGGCGAACACCTCGTCGCCGAGGCGCCAGGCGGCCTGTACGCCCTGGAAGGCCGGGCCGTAGCCGAGGCCCGCGGCGGCGAAGCCCGCGTACAGCTCGGTGGTGTCCACGGCGACGGCGCCGGCCGGGGGCCACTGGGCGAGGCCGGTGGCGGCGCCCGCGGGACGCGCGTCCGCCGGGGCGGCGGCGAGCACACCGGCCGCGTGCCGGGTCCACGGCTCGTCGGGGACGTCGTTCTGGCGCCGCGAGTGCAGGGTGAAGGGGCGCCGTCCGGTGTCGTCGGGCTCCTCGACCCACAGTTGGAGCTGGACGCCGGTGCCGTCGTCGGGCAGGACCAGCGGGGCTTCGAGGATCAGCTCCTCGAGCAGGTCGCAGCCGACCTCGTCACCGGCGCGCACGGCCAGCTCGACGAAGGCCGTGCCGGGCAGGAGCGTCCGGTCGGCGACGACGTGGTCGGCGAGCCAGGGGTGCGCGTCGACCGAGAGGAGGCTCGTGAAGAGCCGGGCGTCGCTCCCGGCGACCTGGACGGCCGCGCCGAGCAGCGGGTGGTCGGCGTCGGTGAGTCCGGCCGAGGTGACGTCGCCGGTGAGGGCCGGGGCGTGCAGCCAGTAGCTCTGGTGCTGGAAGGCGTACGTGGGCAGGTCGACGCGGTCGTGGGACTCGACGGGGGCGTAGAGCGGCGTCCAGTCGACCGTGATGCCGCGTACGTGCAGCTGCGCGAGCGCGGTGAGGAACGTGTCGGGCTCGGGGCGGTCCTTGCGGGCGGCGGCGACGAGACCGGCCTGGGCGGCCGGGTCGGTGAGGGTGTCGTGGGCCATCGCGGTGAGGACGGCGTCCGGGCCGAGTTCGAGGAGCGTGGACGCCTCGAAGCCGGTGAGGGTGACGAGTCCGTCGTGGAAGCGGACGGCCTCGCGGATGTGACGGACCCAGTAGCCGGGATCCTTCAGGTCGGCGGACTCCGCGAGGGCGCCCGTGACGTTGGAGACGACGGGCAGCTTCGGGTCCTGGTAGGCGAGGCCCTGCGCGACGGCGCGGAACTCGTCCAGGATCGGGTCCATGAGGGGTGAGTGGAAGGCGTGCGACACCTTCAGCCAGCGGACCTTGCGGCCCTCGCCGCGCAGCTTCTCCTCCAGGCCCTCCAGGACCGTGCGGTCACCGGAGAGCACGACCTGCGACGGGCCGTTGACGGCGGCCAGACCGACGCGGTCCGACACGCCCTCGAGCAGCGGCAGCACGTCGGCCTCGGCGGCCTGCACGGCCAGCATCGCCCCGCCCTCCGGGAGGGACTGCATCAACCGACCACGGGCGGCGACGAGTCGGGCCGCGTCCTCCAGGGACCACAGGCCCGCGATGTACGCGGCCGTCAGCTCGCCGATGGAGTGCCCGCCGACGATCTCCGGCCGCACGCCGAAGGACTCGGCCAGCCGGTACAGGGCGACTTCCACCGCGAACAGCGCGGGCTGCGTGTACCCCGTCTGCTCGAGGAGCTCGGCGTCGGTGCCGAACATGACGTCCTTGAGAGGGCGTTCGAGGTGCCCGTCCAGGTGCGCGCACACCTCGTCCAGGGCCGTGGCGAACGCGGGGAACGTCTCGTACAGCTCACGCCCCATGCCGACGCGCTGGCTGCCCTGGCCGGTGAAGACGACGCCGAGGCGGCCCTCGGCGACCGCGCCCGAGACGACCGCGGGGCCGTCGGACTCCAGTGCCTGAAGGCCGGTGAGGAACTGCTCCCGGTCCTGGCCGAGGATCACGGCGCGGTGCTCGTGCAGGGCGCGGGCCGACAGGAGGGTCCAGCCGACGTCGACGGGGTCGAGGTCGGTGCGGGCCGACACGTGCTCGCGGAGCTTCGCGGCCTGCGCGCCCAGGGCCTCGGCGGTGCGGGCGGACACGAGCCACGGCAGGGCGGTCGCCGGGGCGGCCGGGGCGGGGGCTGCGGGGCTCTCGGGGGCTTCGGCGGGCTCCTCCACCGGGGCCTGCTCCACGATGACGTGGGCGTTGGTGCCGCTCACGCCGAAGGAGGAGACACCGGCGCGGCGCGGCACGCCGTCCTCGCGCTCCGACCACGCGCGGGCCTCGGTCAGGAGTTCCACGGCGCCGACGGACCAGTCGACGTGGGTGCTCGGCTCGTCGACGTGCAGGGTCTGGGGCAGGACGCCCGCCCGCATCGCCATGACCATCTTCATGACGCCCGCGACACCGGCGGCGGCCTGTGTGTGGCCGAGGTTGGACTTCACGGAGCCCAGCCACAGCGGGCGGTCGGCGGGCCGGTCCTGGCCGTACGTGGCGATCAGGGCCTGGGCCTCGATCGGGTCGCCCAGCGTCGTGCCGGTGCCGTGGCCCTCGACGGCGTCGATCTGCTCGGGGGCCAGGTGGGCGTTGGCGAGGGCCTGGAGGATGACGCGCTGCTGGGAAGGACCGTTGGGGGCGGTCAGGCCGTTGGACGCGCCGTCCTGGTTCACGGCGGAACCGCGGACGACGGCGAGGACCTGGTGGCCGTTGCGGCGCGCGTCCGAGAGGCGCTCCAGGAGGAGCAGGCCCGCGCCCTCGCCCCAGCCGGTGCCGTCCGCCGCGTCGGCGTACGGCTTGCAGCGGCCGTCGGAGGCGAGGCCGCGCTGCTTGCTGAAGTCGACGAACGTGCCGGGCGTGAACATCACGGTGACGCCGCCCGCGAGGGCGAGGGAGCACTCGCCCTGGCGCAGCGCCTGCATGGCCAGGTGCAGGGCGACCAGGGACGACGAGCAGGCCGTGTCGATGGTGACGGCCGGGCCCTCCAGGCCGAAGGTGTAGGCGACGCGGCCGGACACGATGCTGCTGGACGCGCCGGTGCCGAGGTAGCCCTCGACGTCCTCCGGCACGGAGTGCAGCCGCGACGCGTAGTCGTGGTACATGACACCGGCGAAGACGCCGGTGTGGCTGCCGCGCAGCGAGGCCGGGTCGATGCCCGCGCGCTCGAACAGCTCCCAGGAGGTCTCCAGGAGCAGCCGCTGCTGCGGGTCGGTGGCCAGCGCCTCGCGCGGCGAGATGCCGAAGAACGGGGCGTCGAACCGGTCGGCGTCGTGCAGGAATCCGCCCACGCGGGCGTAGCCGCCGTCCTCGTCGTCCGGGTCCGGGTCGTCCAGCGCGTCCGCGTTCCAGCCGCGGTCGGTGGGGAAGGGGGTCAGGGCGTCGGTGCCCTCGGAGACGAGCTGCCACAGCTCTTCCGGGGTGCGGACGCCGCCGGGGTAGCGGCAGCTCATCGCGACGATGGCGATGGGCTCCTGGTCCCGCTCCTCCACCTCGCGCAGACGGCGACGAGCTTGACGCAAGTCGGATGTCGTCCGCTTGAGGTAATCCCGAAGCTTCTCCTCGTTCGACATCTGGTCGTCAGCTCCTCGTGGTGTTGATAAAGGCCGCGCTGGTGGCGCTGGTCGTGCGGTCGATTGCTTCAGGTGCTGCAGGCACTTCGGGGGCTTCGGGCACTTCGGCTTCTTCGGCTCGTTCGAGGGCTTCCGGCACGTCAGTCGATTCCGAGTTCGTCGTCGAGCGCGCTGAAGAGGTCCTCGTCCGATACGGCGTCCAGGTCCAGGTCGTCGTCCTGCGCGCCCGCGGGGCCCTGGCCCTGGGGTGCGCTCCACCGCGCCAGGAGGGTCTGGAGCCGGATGGTGATCTTCGAGTGGACGATGCCGCCGTCCGCCTCCATCGCAAGGAGCGACGACTCCAGGCGGTCCAGTTCGTCGAGCACCGAGGGTCCGCCGCCGCCCGGTCCCTCGCCCAGGGGGAGGGCGGTGGCCAGGTGGGCCGCGAGGGCGGCCGGGTTCGGGTAGTCGAAGATCAGGGTGGCGGGCAGGCGCAGGCCGGTGGCCCCGTTCACGGCGTTGCGCAGTTCGACGGCGGTGAGGGAGTCGAAGCCGAGCTCGCGGAAGGCGCGGTGGGCCTCCACGGCGGCCGCGGACTCGTAGCCGAGGACCGCCGCGACGTGGGTGCAGACCAGTTCGGTGAGCACCTTGTCGCGCTCCGCCGCGTCCAGGCCGGCGAGCTGGGCGAGCAGCGTGGCCTGGCCGGTGGGCGCGCTCGTCGCCGCACCGGCTGCGGCGGACCGCCGCCGCGGGGCGCGGACCAGGCCGCGCAGCAGCGCCGGGATCGCCTCGGCGTCCGTGCCCGCGGTGGCCCGCAGGGACGCGGTGTCCAGGCGGAGCGGGACGAGAGCGGCGGGGGCGGCCGGGGCCGCCGTGCGCAGGGGCGAGGTCAGGGTCACCGCGGTGTCCAGGAGGGTCAGGCCCTCCTTCGTGGACAGTGCGGCGACGCCGCCGCGCGCCATGCGCTCCAGGTCCGCGCCGCCCAGGCCGTCGGTCATGTCGCTGCCCTGCGCCCACAGGCCCCAGGCGAGGGAGGTCGCGGGCAGGCCCTGGGCCCGGCGGGCGGCCGCGAGCGCGTCCAGGAAGGCGTTCGCCGCCGCGTAGTTCGCCTGCCCGGCGCCGCCGAAGACCCCGGCGGCGGAGGAGAACAGGACGAACGCGGACAGGTCGAGGTCGGCCGTCAGCTCGTGCAGGTTCAGGGCCGCGTCCACCTTCGGTCGGAGCACCGTGTCCAGGCGCTCCGGCGTCAGCGACGTGATCACACCGTCGTCGAGTACGCCCGCGACGTGCACGACCGCCGACAGTTCGCCGCCGGTCCGCTCCAGCAGGGCGCGCAGCGCCTCGCGGTCGGCGGTGTCGCATGCGGCCACGGTGGCTTCGGCGCCCAACTCGGCCAGTTCGGCGGTGAGTTCCGCCGCTCCGTTCGCGTCGCTGCCGCGCCGCGAGACCAGGAGGAGGTCGCGTACGCCGTGCCGCTCGGCCAGGTGCCGGGTCACGACGCGTCCCAGGCCGCCGAAGGCGCCCGTGACGAGGACGGTGCCCGCGCCGAACGGGGCGGCCACGTCCTCGGCCGGGGCGGCGACGGCGACGCGCGACAGTCGCGGCACCCACACCTCGCCGTCCCGCAGCGCCACTTCGGGCTCGCCCGAGGCCAGGACGGCGGCCAGCGTCGACTCGGCGACGACGCCCCCGTCCGGGCCCACGCCCGCTTCCGCAGCCGTGCCCGTGTCCGAGTCGGTGTCCGAGTCCGTGTCCGTGTCCACGAGGACGAACCGCCCCGGGTGCTCGGACTGCGCCGACCGCACCAGGCCCCACACCGCGGCGCCCAGAGGGTCGGCCACCGTGTCCCCAGCCGCCACCGCGCCCCGCGTCACCACGGCGAGCCGCGCGTCGGCGAACCGCTCGTCGGCGAGCCAGCCCTGCACCACGGCGAGGGCTTCGGCCAGCGCGGAGGAGACGGACTCCGGCCGCACGAGACCGTCGTGACCGATGTGGGCGTCGGCGCCGGTGGGGGCAGCAGAGCCGTCGAGGCCCTCGGCCGCGGAGACCCGCACGGCCCCGGCCGACCACACCACCGCCGCCAGCACCTGCTCCCCCGCGTCCACCGCGGCACCCAGCGCCGCGAGGTCCGCGAAGACCGGTGTCCCGGCCACCGTCCCACCCGTGCCGAGCTGTGCCGTCGGCACCTGCTCGGCGGGCGCCACAGTGTGCCGCTGCCAGGCGACGTGGAACATCGAGTCGTCGACCGCGCCACCGTCGAGCCGGTCCACCTCGACCGGCCGGAACACCAGGGAGTCCACGGTGGCGACCGGGTCGCCGAGCCCGTCGGCGACGGCGAGCGCCACGCCGCCGTTGCCCGCCGGGGTCAGCCGGACGCGCAGGGCGGAGGCGCCGGTCGCGTGCAGGGAGACGCCGGTCCAGGCGAACGGCAGCCGTGCGCCGCCCGCGCCGTCGGTGTCCGTGTCGTCGCGGAGCACGCCGAGGCCGAGCACGTGCAGGGCCGCGTCCAGGAGGGCGGGGTGCAGGCGGAAGGACTCCGCGTTCTGCTGCTGCTCCTCGGGCAGGGCGACCTCGGCGAAGACCTCGTCGCCGCGCCGCCAGGCCGCGCGCAGCCCCTGGAAGGCGTCGCCGTAGGCGAAGCCCAGCTCCGTCAAGTGCCGGTACAGGTCCTCGACGTCGACTTCGGCGGCGTCGCGCGGCGGCCATTCGGCGAGCCGGAACTCGGCCTGCGGCTGCTCGCCGTCGGAGACGACACCGGTGGCGTGGGCGGTCCATCCGCCGTCGTCGGCGTGGTCGTCGCGCTCTTCGCGGGAGTGCAGGGCGACGCTCCGCCGCCCGTCGTCGTCCGCGGCGCCGACGCTGACCTGCAACTGCACGGCGCCACGCTCGGGCAGCACCAGCGGAGCCGCCAGCGTCAGCTCCTCAAGGACCCCGCAGCCGACTTCGTCACCGGCCCGCACGGCCAGCTCGACGAACGCGGTCCCGGGCAGCAGCACGCGTCCGGCGACGGCGTGATCGGCGAGCCACGGGTGCGTGGCCACCGACAGGCGGCCCGTGAACAGGTACCCGTCCGTGCCCGCCAGCGGCACGGCCGCCCCGAGCAGCGGGTGCCCGGCCGACGCGAGCCCCGTGCCCGACACGTCGCCGACCGCGCCGACGGCCGCGCTCGGCCAGTAGCGGCGCCGCTGGAAGGCGTACGTGGGCAGGTCCACGCGCCGACGGACCTCGGCGGGGGCGTACAGCGGCGCCCAGTCGACCTCGGCTCCGCGCACGTACAGCTGGGCCAGCGCGGCCAGGAACGTGTCGGGCTCGGGCCGGTCCTTGCGGACCGCCGCGACCAGACCGGCCTGCGCGTCCGGGTCCGTGATCGTGTCGTGCGCCATCGCGGTGAGGACCGAGTCCGGGCCCAGCTCGAAGAAGCTGGACACACCCTGCGCGGCGAAGGTGCCCAGGCCGTCGTGGAAGCGGACGGCCTCTCGGATGTGACGGACCCAGTAGCCGGGGTCCTTCAGCTCCTCCGGGGTGGCGAGCAGTCCGGTCAGGTTCGACACGACCGGCAGGGTGGTGTCCTGGTACGTCAGCTTCTCGGCGACCGCCCGGAAGTCCTCCAGGACCGGGTCCATCAACGGCGAGTGGAAGGCGTGCGACACCTTCAGCCACCGCACCTTGCGACCCTCACCGCGAAGCTTCTCCTCCAGACCCTCCAGAGCGGCCCGCTCACCGGAGAGCACCACCTGCGACGGCCCGTTCACCGCGGCCACGCCCACGCTCGCCGAGAGGCCCTCAAGCAGCGGCAGCACCTCGGCCTCAGCGGCCTGCACGGCCAGCATCGCGCCACCCTCGGGCAGGGACTGCATCAACCGGCCGCGCGCGGCGACCAGTTGAGCCGCGTCCTCCAGGGACCACAGCCCCGCTACGTACGCGGCGGTCAGCTCACCGATGGAGTGCCCGCCGACGATCTCGGGCCGCACCCCGAAGGACTCGGCCAGACGGAACAGCGCCACCTCGACGGCGAACAGCGCGGGCTGCGCGAAGCCGGTCTGGGCGAGCGCCTCAGCGTCCGTGCCGAACATGACGTCCTTCAGCGGACGCTCCAGCAACCCGTCCAGATGCGCGCACACCTCGTCCAGCGCGTCCGCGAAGACAGGGAACGTCTCGTACAGTTCACGCCCCATGCCGATCCGCTGACTGCCCTGGCCCGTGAAGACGACGCCGAGACGGCCCTCGACCACCGAGCCCGACACCACGCCCGGTCCGCCGGAGGCCAGTGCCTCCAGGCCCATCAGGTACTGCTCGCGGCTCCGGCCGAGGACGACGGCGCGGTGTTCGAGGGGGGAGCGGCCGGAGAGGAGGGACCAGCCGACGGCGACCGGGTCGGTGTCGGTGTGCGTCACCACGTGTTCGCGGAGGCGGTCGGCCTGGGCGCGCAGCGCCTCGGCGTTGCGGGCCGACACCAGCCAGGGCAGGGCGGTCGCGGGCGTACCGGTGACCGGCTCGGCCGCGGTGGCGGGCTCGGCCGCCGGTGCCTGCTCGACGATCACGTGGGCGTTGGTGCCGCTCACGCCGAACGAGGACACGCCCGCGCGGCGGGGGCGCCCGGCCTCCGGCCAGGCACGCGACTCGGCGAGCAGTGCCACGGCACCGGTCGACCAGTCGACGTGCGTGCTCGGCTCGTCCACGTGCAGGGACTGCGGCAGTACGCCTTCGCGCATCGCCATGACCATCTTGATGATGCCGGCGACGCCCGCGGCGGACTGGGTGTGGCCGATGTTGGACTTGATGGAGCCGAGCCACAGGGGGTCGGCGTGCTCCGGGCGCTCCTGGCCGTAGGTGGCGAGCAGGGCCTGGGCCTCGATGGGGTCGCCGAGGGTGGTGCCGGTGCCGTGGGCCTCGACGGCGTCGACGTCGGCACCGGTGAGTCCGGCGCCGGTGAGCGCGGCACGGATGACCCGCTGCTGGGACGGGCCGTTGGGGGCCGTGAGGCCGTTGGAGGCGCCGTCCTGGTTGATGGCCGAGCCACGGACGACCGCGAGGACTTCGTGGCCGTTGCGGCGGGCATCGGACAAGCGCTCCAAGAGGAGCAGGCCGACGCCCTCGCCCCAGCCGGTGCCGTCCGCGGCCTCGGCGAACGGCTTGCAGCGGCCGTCGGCGGCGAGGCCGCGCTGGCGGCTGAACTCGTGGAAGGCCGCCGGGCTCACCATGACGGTCACGCCGCCCGCGAGCGCCATGTCGCACTCGCCCTGACGCAGCGCCTGAGCGGCCAGGTGCAGGGCGACGAGCGACGACGAGCAGGCCGTGTCGACGGTGACGGCGGGGCCTTCGAGGCCGAAGGAGTACGAGAGGCGGCCGGAGATGACGCTGGTGGCGTCACCCGTCATGAGGTAGCCCTCGACGCCTTCGGGAGCGTTGGCCAGGCCCGCGGACCAGCCCTGGGCGCAGGCGCCGACGAAGACGCCGGTGCTGCTGCCGTGCAGCGCCGACGGGGCGATGCCCGCGCGCTCGAAGAGTTCCCAGGAGGTCTCCAGGAGGAGCCGCTGCTGCGGGTCCATGGCGAGAGCCTCGCGGGGCGAGATGCCGAAGAGTCCGGCGTCGAACTCGGAGACGTCGTAGAGGAATCCGCCCTGCGCGGCGAAGCTCGTGTCGGCGGCGCGGCCCTCCCCCGGCTCGAAGAGTCCGTCGGGGCCCCAGCCGCGGTCGGCGGGGAAGACGGAGATGGCGTCGGTGCCGTCGGAGACCAGACGCCACAGGGCGTCGGGGCTGGTGGCGCCGCCGGGGTAGCGGCAGCTCATCGACACGATGACGATCGGGTCGTCCTCGGCCCCGGCACCCGGTCCTGCCGGGACGACGGTCCCGGCGGGGGCCGCGCCCGGCTTGCCGTCACCCGTCAACTGTGCCCGCAGGTAAGCCGCGAGGACGGCCGACGTCGGGTAGTCGAAGACGAGGGTGGTGGGCAGCTTCAGGCCGGTCGCGGACGCGAGGCGGTTGCGCACCTCGACGGCGGTCAGGGAGTCGAAGCCCAACTCGCGGAAGGCGCGGCCGGGTTCGACGGCCTCCGCACCCGCGTAGCCCAGCACCGAGGCCGCCTGTGCGCGGACCAGGTCGAGCAGCAGCCGCTCCTGCTCGCGCTCCGCGAGGCCCGTGAGCCGGTCGGCCCACTCCGAGCCCGTGCCCGAGCCCCGCGTGCCCGACGCGACAGCCGTCTCGGGTCCGGCGAGGGCCCGCCGCACCTCCGGCAGGTCCCCGAGGAACGGGCTCGGCCGCACCGACGTGAACGAGGGCACGAACCGCTCCCAGTCCACGTCCGCCACGGCGAGGAACGTCTCGTCGTACGCGATCGCCTGCGCGAGCGCCGCCACCGCGCGCTCCGGCGCCATCGCCGTCACGCCCCGGCGCCGCAGGTGCTCCTCGGCCTCCTCGGCCGCAGCCATTCCGCTGCCGCCCCAGGCGCCCCAGGCGACGGAGGTGGCACTCAGGCCGCGTGCGCGGCGGGCCTCGGCGAGCGCGTCGAGGTAGGCGTTGGCCGCCGCGTAAGCGCCCTGGCCGCCACCGCCCCACACGCCGGAGTTGGACGAGAACAGCACGAACGCGTCCAGCGAGTCGCCGTCGAGGAGTTCGTCCAGATGCGTGGCACCGGCCGTCTTCGCGCCGAACACCTCCGCGATGTCGGCGGGCGTCATGTCCGCGACGGTGTGCGCCGGGCTCACGCCCGCCGCGTGGAAGACGGAGCGCAGGGTGCGGCCCTCGGCGGCCAGGCCCTCTAGGAGTCCGGCGACCGCGTCACGGTCGGCGATGTCGCAGGCCGCGACGGTGACTTCGGCGCCCAGCTCCTCCAGTTCGGCCTTCAGCTCGGCGGCGCCCGGCGCGTCCGGGCCGCGACGGCTGGTGAGCACCAGGTGCTCGACGCCCTCGCGGGCCAGCCAGCGCGCCACGTGCCCGCCGATCGCACCCGTACCGCCGGTGACCAGCGCCGTGCCGCGCGCCGTCCACTGCGGTTCCGTACCCGTGGCGTTCTCCAGAGGCGCGCGCACGAAGCGGCGTACGAAGACGCCCGTGCCCCGCACCGCGAGCTGGTCCTCGTCGCCAGAGCCGGAGCCGGAACCCGAGCCCGCACCCGTTTCCGAGCCCGCACCCGCACCCGCACCCGCCAGGACCGCCGCGAACCGCGTCGCGGCACGCTCGCCGTACGTCTGCGGCAGGTCGATCAGACCGCCCCAGCGGTCCGGGTGCTCCAGGGCCACGACCCGGCCGAGCCCCCACAACTGCGCCTGCGCGGGGCACTCAAGGCGGTCACTGCGTCCGGTCGACACCGCGCCGGAGGTCACCGCCCACACGCGTGCCGCGACCCCGGCGTCACCGAGGGCCTGCACAAGGGCGACGGTGCCCGCGAGACCGACGGGCACGCCCGCGTGCTCCGCGTGGGCGGACGAGTCGAGCCCCAGGAGGGACACGACACCGGCGGCTTCCGTACCGTCCGCCGCCACGGCCTGGCGCAGCCGCTCGGCCAGCGCCTCACGCGTCAACTCGTCCACGGACACGGCCAGTTCCGCGACCTGCGCACCGGCACGCGTCAGAGCGTCGACGACACCTGTCGTCCACTCCTGCTCCGCGGCGCTCTCCGGTACGACGACGAGCCAGCGGCCCGAGAGCGCGGCGGCCGGAAGTCCGCTCGACAGCGGCTTCCAGGTGACCCGGTAGCGCCATCCGTCGAGGGTGGACCGCTCGCGCCGCTGCCGCCGCCAGGACGCGAGCCCCGGCAGGACCTCGCTCAGCGAACGCTCGTCCACATCGACGAGCGTGGACGTCAGCTGCTCCAGGTCCTCCCGCTCCACGGCCTCCCAGAACCGGGACTCGACCTCGTCCACGCTCAGCGCGGCGGCCTCGTCGTCCGCGTCGTCGTCCGGGGCCACCATCCAGTAGTGGTCGCGCTGGAAGGGGTAGGTGGGGAGATCGACGGTGGTGCGGGCGCCGGGGAAGAGGGCTTCCCAGTCCAGCTCCGCGCCGTGCGTGTGGGCCTCGGCGAGAGAGGCGGCGAGGCGGTCGGCGCCGCCCTCGTCACGCCGGAGCGAGCCCAGGGTGACAGCAGAGCTGTCGGTGGCGTCGATGGTCGCCTGCACCGGGACCGTGAGGACGGGGTGGGGGCTCATCTCCAGGAACAGGCCATGACCCTCGGCAAGGAGGCCGCGGGTGGCGTGCTCGAACAACACCGTCTGGCGGAGGTTGCGGTACCAATACCCGGCATCCATGGGGGTGTTGGCGTCCAGCCACTCCCCCGTGAGCGTCGAGAACAGCGGAATCCGCGCCGCCTGCGGGGTGACCGAAGCCAGCGCCTCGGCTATCTGGGGCTCGATCTGCTCCACGTACGAGGAGTGCGAGGCGTAGTCCACCGGAATCGTCCGCGCGCGGATGTCCTGCGCGACGCACTGAGCGACCAGCTCTTCGAGGGCCTCGGGCTCACCGGAGACGACGACCTGGGCGGGACCGTTCACGGCGGCAAGCTCAATCCGGCCATCCCAAGCCGAGATCAGCTCACGCACCTCCGCCTCGGGCAGCGGTACGGACACCATCCCGCCCTTGCCCGACAGCTCGCGAATCGCCTGGCTGCGCAGCGCCACCACACGAGCGGCATCCCGCAGCGACAGCGCGCCCGCGACACAGGCCGCGGCGATCTCACCCTGGCTGTGCCCGACGACAGCCGCAGGCTCCACACCCGCCGCACGCCACACCTCTGCCAGGGACACCATCACGGCGAACAGCACCGGCTGGACCACATCGACCTGGTCGAAGTTGTCGCCGCTCAGCTCATCGAAGAGATTCCACTCGACGAACTCCGCGAGAGCGTCACCGCACTCCCGCATCCGGCCCGCGAACACCGGCGAATCGTCCAGGAGTTCACGAGCCATCCCGGCCCACTGCGACCCCTGCCCCGGGAACACGAACACCGGACGGACCGTGCCGCCCAGCGCCCGCCCGGTGACCACGCTCTGGAGAGTCGCGTCACCCTCGGCCAGCTCGGCGAGCCCTACGAGGGCCTCGTCCCTGTCCCGGCCGAGGACGACGCCCCGGTGCTCGAACCGCGACCGCGCGACCGCCAATGACCAGGCCACATCGTCCAGTTCGAGACCACCGTCGGCGAGCAGCAGCTCCCGCACCCGCGCGGCCTGCTCCCGCAACGCCTCCGGCGACTTCGCCGACAGCGCCACCGGCACCACGCCCGAGACCACCGAGGAGGCGGACGGCGCGGCAGTCGCCTCGGCCTTGGCGGACTCCGGCTCCTCCCCCGGCGCCTGCTCCACGATCACGTGCGCGTTCGTACCGCTCACGCCGAAGGACGACACGCCCGCGCGGCGCGGGGCGCTGCCCTCGCGGCCCGGCCACGCGCGGGACTCGGTGAGCAGCTCGACGGCTCCGGCCTCCCAGTCCACCTGGGGAGTCGGCTCGTCCACGTGCAGGGTCTTGGGCAGGACGCCCTGCCGCATCGCCATGACCATTTTGATGACGCCGCCGACTCCGGCGGCGGCCTGCGTGTGGCCGATGTTCGACTTCAGCGAGCCGAGCCACAGCGGCTGTTGCTCGGAGCGCTCCTTGCCGTACGTGGCGATGAGGGCCTGGGCCTCGATGGGGTCGCCGAGGGTCGTGCCGGTGCCGTGGGCCTCGACGGCGTCGATGTCGCCCGGCTTCAGGCCGGCGCTGGTGAGGGCGTCGCGGATGACGCGCTGCTGGGACGGGCCGTTGGGGGCGGTGAGGCCGCTGCTGGCGCCGTCCTGGTTGACGGCCGAGCCGCGCACGACGGCGAGGACCTTGTGGCCGTTGCGGCGCGCGTCCGAGAGGCGTTCGAGGAGCAGGAGGCCCGCGCCCTCGCCCCAGCCGGTGCCGTCGGCGGAGGCGGCGAAGGACTTGCAGCGGCCGTCCGTCGACAGGCCGCGCTGGCGGCTGAAGTCGACGAAGGTGCCCGCGGTGGGCATGACGGTGACGCCGCCCGCGAGGGCGAGGGTGCACTCGCCCTGGCGCAGGGCCTGCGCGGCCAGGTGCAGGGCGACCAGGGACGACGAGCAGGCCGTGTCGACGGTCACCGCGGGGCCTTCGAGGCCGAGGGTGTAGGCGACGCGGCCGGAGACGACGGAGCCCGCGTTGCCGGTGCCGATGTAGCCCTCGACGCCTTCCGGCAGGGCGTGCAGGCGCGTCGCGTAGTCGTAGTACATGACACCGGCGAAGACACCGGTGCGGCTGCGGCGCAGCGAGACCGGGTCGATGCCCGCGCGCTCGATGGCCTCCCAGGCGGTCTCCAGGAGGAGGCGCTGCTGGGGGTCCATCGCGAGGGCCTCGCGCGGTGAGACGCCGAAGAACGAGGCGTCGAACTTGGGGGCGTCGTAGAGGAAGCCGCCCTCGGCGGTGGTGCTCGTGCCCTGGTTGTCGGGGTCCGGGTCGAACAGCTCATCCGTGTCCCAGCCACGGTCGGTGGGGAACGGGGAGATGGCGTCGGTGCCGTCGGCCACGAGGCGCCACAGGTCTTCCGGCGTGGTCACGCCACCCGGGTAGCGGCAGCTCATGCCGACGATCGCCACGGGCTCCTGGCGGTTGTCCTCCAGTTCGCGCACCCGGCGGCGGGCGTCGCGCAGATCAGCCGTCGCCCGCTTCAGGTAATCGAGGTACTTCTCCTCGTCCGCCATTTACAGGGCCTCCTCGAAGCGGCCGGGACGGTCGGTGTCCGAGCCGGTGTCTGAGCTGTTCGGATGTGATTCCGAAGGGGTCTGAAGTTCGTTGTCGAGCAGGTCGAAGAGTTCGTCGGCGGTGGCGCCTTCGAGTTCTTCGCGCTCCCGGTCGTCGTCCGCGGCGGTGCCGTGGGCGGTGGGGCGGGAGCTGTCCCAGGCCGTGAGGAGGGAGCGGAGCCGGTCGGCGACGCGGTCCCTCTCGGTGCCGCCCGCGCTGTCGCCGACGGCCTTGAGGACGCTCTCCAGGCGGTCCAGCTCGCCGTCGAGGTCGCCCGGGTCGACGGGTCCCGCGGCTGGCGTGCCGAGGGTGGTGGGGAGTTCCTCCGACAGGTGCTCGGCGAGGGCCGCCGGGTTCGGGTAGTCGAAGATCAGCGTGCTGGGCAGCCGGAGTTCGGTCTCCGCGGTGAGGCGGTTGCGCAGTTCGACGGCCGTGAGGGAGTCGAAGCCGAGCTCCAGGAAGCCCCGGCCGAGCTCGACGGCGTTCGGGGACGCGTAGCCGAGCACTCCCGCCACGTGCGTGCGGACCAGGTCGAGCAGGATCCGGTCGCGCTCGGCTCCCGGGCGGCCCGCGAGGCGGTCCGCGAGGGTCTCGGTGCGGACGGCCGCGGGCGTGGTGTCGGTGCCGGACCGTGCGCGCCGGACCGCGGGGCGGACGAGGCCGCTCAGCAGGGCGGGCACGGCCTCCGGCGGCTGGGTGCGCAGCGCGGCGGTGTCGATGCGCATCGGTACGAGAGCCGGGTGCTCGCTCGCCGGGGCGAGGTCGAGCAGCGACAGGGCCTGTTCGGTGTCGAGCGCGAGGACGCCTCCGCGTGCCATGCGCTTGATGTCCGTGTCGGCCAGGGCGCCGGTCATTGCGCTGTCCTGGGCCCACAGGCCCCAGGCGAGCGAGGTCGCCGGGAGTCCGTGGGCGCCGCGGTGCCGGGCGAGCGCGTCGAGGTAGGCGTTGGCGGCCGCGTAGTTGGCCTGCCCCGGGCCGCCGAAGACTCCGGAGGCCGAGGAGAACAGGACGAACGCGGACAGGTCGAGGTCGGCCGTCAGCTCGTGCAGGTTCAGGGCCGCGTCCACCTTGGGGCGAAGGACCGTGGCAAGGCGGTCGGGCGTCAGGGACGTCACGACGCCGTCGTCCAGGACTCCGGCCACGTGCACCACCGCCGAAAGGTCCGCGCCCCGCTCCTCGATGAGGGCGGCCAGCGCGTCGCGGTCGGCGACGTCGCACGCGGCGACGGTGACGCTCGTGCCCAGCGCGCCGAGCTCGGCCTGGAGTTCCACGGCTCCGGCGGCGTCGAGGCCGCGGCGCGACACCAGGAGCAGGTCCTGGGCGCCGTGCCGTTCGGCGAGATGCCGCACGACCACCCGACCCAGGCCACCGAAGGCGCCGGTGACCAGGACCGTGCCCGTGGACCAGGGTGCGGGGGCGGCCCCGGCCGGGGCCAGGGTGGCCCGGGCGAGGCGCGGGACCCACACCTCGCCGTCGCGCAGCGCGACTTCCGGCTCGCCGGAGGTCAGGGCCGCGGCCAGCGGGGACACGGAGGCCGGGCCCGCCGCGGAGTCGGCGCCCGCGTCCACGTACGCGTACGCATCCGTGTCGGCGTCGGCGTCGGCCAGGACGAACCGGCCCGGGTGCTCGGACTGCGCCGAGCGCACCAGGCCCGCCACCGCGGCGGCGACCGGATCCGGCGCGCCGTCGGCGACACGCTCGGCACCGTCAGCGGTGTCAGCGGTGTCGACGATCGCCGCACCCCGTGTGAGGACGACGAGGCGGGATGTCTCGAACCGCTCGTCGGCCAGCCATGCCTGGACGACGCCCAGGGCGTCGGCCAGTGTCCCGGAGACGTCCTCGGGGCGGGCCAGGCCGTCACGGCCGGTGGTCCGCGAGGCGCCGGGCGACCACACCACGGCCGCCGGCAGCTCCTCGCCCGCGTCGACGGCCGCGCCCAGCGCCGCCAGATCTGCGTACGACGTCGCCGTCCGCGCCGTTCCGGTGTCGCCGAGCAGCGCCAGGGACACCGGCTCGGCGGCGGCGACGGGCTGTCGCTTCCACTCGACCCGGAACACCGAGTCCGCGTGCGGGTCGGCCCCGCTCATCCGCTCGATGAGCTCCTTCGACATGGCGCGGAAGAGGAGGGCGTCCACCGAGGCGACCGGGGTGCCGGTGGTGTCCGCGACCTCCAGGGCGACCCCGTCCGTGCCGTTCGGCAGCAGCCGTACGCGGACGGTGTCGGCCCCGGCGGCGTGCAGGGTGACGCCGGTCCAGGTGAAGGGCAGGCCGCCCGCCGTGGGCTGCGGGTCGGTCTCGCCGTGCGTGGCCGCGCTCACGGCACGGGCGTGCAGGGCGGCGTCGAGGATCGCCGGGTGGAGGCCGAAGGCACCGGCCGTCGTGTGCTCGTCCTGCGGCAGCGCGACTTCGGCGAACACCTCGTCGCCGCGCCGCCAGGCTCCGCGCAGCCCCTGGAACACGGGCCCGTAGTCGAAGCCCGCCTCGGCCAGGTCTCCGTAGAGCCCGTCGACGGCCAGGGGCTCCGCGTCGCGCGGCGGCCAGGTGGCCAGGTCGGCGGACGCCGCGGTCACGGCGGCGTCCGGCGCGGACTCGGTCAGGGTGCCGGTGGCGTTCTTGGTCCAGGTGTCGGCCGCGAGTCCCTCGGCGGCGGCGCCCGGCTCCGGACGGGAGTGCAGGCTCAGCTGCCTGCGCCCGGTGGCGTCCGGGGCATCGACGCGCAACTGCACCTGGACGCTGCCCTGTTCGGGCAGCACCAGCGGCGCGCCGAGCGTCAGCTCGTCGAGCGTGCCGCAGCCGACCTGCCCGCCCGCGTACACGGCCAGCTCGACGAACGCGGTACCCGGCAGCAGCACGCGTCCCGCGACGGCGTGGTCCGCCAGCCACGGGTGCGTGGCCAGGGACAGACGCCCGGTGAAGACATAGCCGTCGGTGTCGGCCAGCGGCATCCCGGCCCCGAGGAGCGGGTGCTCCGCCGAGACGAGCCCCGCCGACTCGACGTCGGCCGCCCCGGCGGTCTGCCGGAGCCAGTAGCCCTGGTGCTGGAAGGCGTACGTGGGCAGGTCGACGCGGTGGCGTGCCTCGGCCCGCGCGTACAGCGGCGCCCAGTCGACGTCGGCTCCGCGCACGTGCGCCTTGGCGAGGGCGGTGAGGAACGTGTCCGGCTCGGGGCGGTCCTTGCGCAGGGCCGCGATGAGGCCTGCCTGGGCGGCCGGGTCCGTGATCGTGTCGTGTGCCATCGCGGTGAGCACGGAGTCGGGGCCCAGCTCCAGCAGGGTCGCGACGCCCTGCGCGGTGAAGGTGCCCAGGCCGTCGTGGAAGCGGACGGCCTCGCGGATGTGACGGACCCAGTAGTCGGGGTCCTTCAGCTCCTCCGGGGTGGCGAGCTGGCCGGTCAGGTTCGACACCACCGGCAGGGTGGTGTCCTCGTACGTCAGGCTCTCGGCGACCTTCCGGAAGTCGTCCAGGACGGGATCCATGAGGGGCGAGTGGAAGGCGTGCGAGACCTTCAGCCAGCGGACCTTGCGGCCCTCGCCCCGCAGCTTCTCCTCCAGACCCGCCAGGACGGTGCGGTCACCGGAGAGCACCACCTGCGTCGGACCGTTGACGGCGGCCAGACCGGCACGGTCCTCCGATCCCTCCAGGAGCGGCAGCACCTCGGCCTCGGCGGCCTGCACGGCCAGCATCGCCCCGCCCTCCGGCAGGGACTGCATCAACCGGCCACGCGCGGCAACCAGTTGAGCAGCATCCTCCAGCGACCACAGCCCAGCCATATACGCGGCCGTCAGCTCGCCGATCGAGTGCCCGCCCACGATCTCCGGCCGCACCCCGAAGGACTCAGCCAGCCGGAACAACGCCACCTCGACCGCGAACAACGCGGGCTGCGCGTACCCCGTCTGCTCAAGAAGCTCGGCGTCCGTGCCGAACATGACGTCCTTCAACGGACGCTCCAACAGCCCGTCCAGATGCGCACACACCTCGTCCAGCGCGTCGGCGAACACGGGGAACGTGTCGTACAACTCCCGTCCCATGCCGATGCGCTGACTGCCCTGCCCGGTGAAGACAACCCCGAGACGACCCTCCACCACCGAACCAGTCACCACGCCCGGACCACCAGCGGCAATCGCCTCCAGCCCGGACAGGAACTCCGCACGCGCCTCACCGAGCACGACCGCCCGGTGCTCGTGCAGTGCACGGCCCGAAAGCAGGGACCAGCCCACGCCGACCGGCTCAAGGCCCTCGTGCCCGTCAACGTGCTCCCGCAGCCGCTCCGCCTGCGCCCGCAGCGCGTCCGCGCTGCGCGCCGACACCACCCACGGCACGACCGCCGTCACCGGCGCGTCCAGCACCGGCTCGACCACCTCGACGGCCTGGGCCAACGGCGCCTGCTCCACGATCACATGCGCGTTCGTCCCGCTCACACCGAACGACGACACACCCGCACGACGCGGCACACCACCATCCCGCTCGGCCCACTCGCGGGCCTCCGTCAGGAGCTCAACAGCCCCTGCCGACCAGTCGACATGGGAGCTGGGCTCGTCCACGTGGAGGGTCTGGGGAAGTACCCCGTGGCGCATGGCCATGACCATCTTGATGATGCCCGCGGCACCGGCGGCGGACTGGGTGTGGCCGATGTTGGACTTCACCGAGCCCAGCCACAGCGGCTGCTCGGCGGAGCGGTCCTGGCCGTAGGTGGCGAGGAGGGCCTGGGCCTCGATGGGGTCGCCCAGCGTCGTGCCGGTGCCGTGCGCCTCGACGGCGTCCACCTCACCGGCGGACAGACCTGCGTTGGCCAGCGCGGCGCGGATGACGCGCTGCTGCGACGGACCGTTGGGGGCGGTCAGGCCGTTGCTCGCGCCGTCCTGGTTGACGGCCGAGCCACGGACGACAGCCAGCACTTCATGACCATGGCGCTTGGCGTCCGACAGGCGCTCCAGGAGGAGCAGGCCGACGCCCTCACCCCAGCCGGTGCCGTCCGCCGCCTCCGCGAAGGCCTTGCAGCGGCCGTCCGCAGCGAGGCCGCGCTGGCGGCTGAACTCGATGAAGGCGCCAGGGTTGGACATGACCGTGACGCCGCCCGCGAGGGCGAGGTCGCACTCGCCCTGACGCAGCGCCTGCGCGGCCAGGTGCAGGGCGACCAGGGACGACGAGCAGGCCGTGTCCACAGTCACCGCCGGACCCTCAAGGCCGAACGCGTACGACAGGCGGCCCGAGATGACGCTGGTCGCGCCGCCCGCGAGGAGGTAGCCCTCGACGCCTTCGGGGGCCTGGGCCAGGCCCGAGCCGTAGCCCTGCGAGGACGCGCCGACGAACACACCGGCCTGGCTGCCGTGCAGCGTCGCCGGGTTGATGCCCGCGCGCTCGAACAGTTCCCAGGAGGTCTCCAGGAGGAGCCGCTGCTGCGGGTCCATGGCGAGGGCCTCGCGCGGGGAGATCCCGAAGAAGACCGGGTCGAACTGGTCGGCCTCGTAGAGGAAACCGCCCTGGCGGGCGTAGCTGGTGCCGCGCTGCTCGGGGTCGGCGTCGTAGAGGGCGTCCAGGTCCCAGCCGCGGCCGCCCGGGAAGTCGGACATCGCGTCCGCACCCTCGGCGAGGAGGCTCCAGAGGGCGTCGGGGCTGGTGGCGCCGCCGGGGTAGCGGCAGCTCATCGACACGATGACGATCGGGTCGTCCTCGGCTCCCGTTGCTCCGGCCGGGGTCATGGCCGCGCCGGTGGCGTTACGTCCGGCGTCCTGCTCGCCGACGAGCTGCGTCCGCAGGTGGCCCGCGAGGACGGCCGACGTCGGGTAGTCGAAGACGAGGGTGGTGGGGAGCTTCAGGCCGGTCGCGGCGGCGAGGCGGTTGCGCACCTCGACGGCCGTGAGCGAGTCGAAGCCCAACTCGCGGAAGGCGCGGGTCGGTTCGACGGCTTCCGCACCCGCGTAGCCGAGCACCGACGCGGCCTGCGCGCGGACCAGGTCGAGCAGCAGCCGCTCCTGCTCCGGAGTGGACAGGTCGGCGAGCCGGTCGGCCCACTCGGAGCCGGAGGCGCCCTTCTTGTCGGCCGACGTGGCTTCGGGTTCGGCGAGTGCGCGCCGGACCTCGGGCAGGTCCCCGATGAAGGGGCTCGGCCGCACCGACGTGAACGACGGCGCGAACCGCTCCCAGTCCATGTCGGCGACGGCAAGGAACGTCTCGTCGTACGCGACCGCCTGCGCGAGTGCCGCCACCGCGCGCTCCGGCGTCATCGCCGCCAGGCCGCGGCGCCGCAGGTGCTCCGCGCCGTCGTCCCCGGCCATGCCGCCACCGGCCCACAGGCCCCAGGCGACACTGGTCGCGGTCAGGCCGCGTGCGCGGCGGGCCTCGGCGAGCGCGTCGAGGTAGGCGTTGGCCGCCGCGTAAGCGCCCTGACCGCCACCGCCCCACACACCGGAGTTGGACGAGAACAGCACGAACGCGTCCAGCGAGTCGCCGTCGAGGAGTTCGTCCAGGTGCGTGGCACCGGCCGTCTTCGCGCCGAACACCTCCGCGATGTCCGTCGCGGTCATCCCGTCCAGGGGCTGCGTCTGACCGACACCCGCCGCGTGGAAGACCGAGCGCAGGGTGCGACCCTCGGCCGCCAGGCCCTCCAGGAGTCCGGCGACCGCGTCACGGTCGGCGATGTCGCAGGCCGCGACGGTGACTTCGGCGCCCAACTCCTCCAGCTCGGCGCGGAGTTCAGCAGCGCCGGGCGCGTCCGGGCCGCGACGGCTCGTGAGCACGACGTGCTCGACGCCCTCGCGGGCCAGCCAGCGCGCCACATGCCCGCCGATCGCACCCGTACCACCGGTGACCAGCGCCGTACCGCGCGCCGTCCACTTCTTCGGCGCCTCGGCCGAATCGGCCCGTACCAGGCGGCGTACGAGGACACCGGAGCCGCGCACCGCGAGCTGGTCCTCGTCCTGCCCTGCGAGGGCCGCCGTGAAGCGGGCGCCCGCGCGGGTGTCGTACGCCGACGGGACGTCGATCAGACCGCCCCAGCGGTCCGGGTACTCCAGGGCCACGACCCGGCCCAGGCCCCACAGTTGAGCCTGCGTCGGGTTCTCGACCCGGTCGCTGCGTCCGGTCGACACCGCGCCCCGGGTGACCGCCCAGAGCCGCGCGTCTATCCCCGCGTCACCGAGGGCCTGCACCAGCGCCACGGTCCCGGTCAGGGCGACCGGCACATCGGAGTGCCCGGCGTGCGCGGTCTCGTCGAGGCCGAGGAGCGACACCACGCCGGACAGCTCACCGGCGACGGCCTCCGTGAACCGCGCCGCCAAAGCGTCGCGCGTCAACTCGGCTGCGGCCACCCGCAGTTCGACCGCTTCGGCACCGGCACGCGCCAGCGCCTCGACGGTGCCCGCGGCCCACGGCTGCTCGGCGGCGCCCTCCGGCAGCACGACGAGCCAGCGCCCGGAGAGCCCGGACGTCGGCAGGGCGCTGCCGGTCAGCGGCTTCCAGGTGACCTGGTAGCGCCAGCCGTCGACGGTGGAGCGCTCGCGGCGCTGCCGTCGCCAGGACGAGAGGACGGGCAGCATCTCGCCGAGCCCGGCGGCGGAGTCGTCCGTCACCTCAAGCTCGGCGGCGAGCTGCTCCAGGTCCTCGCGTTCCACCGCGTCCCAGAACCGGGACTCCACCTCGTCGACGGTCGGCGCCGCCGTGTCCTCGGGAGCGGCGAAGTCGGGCCAGTAGTGCTGGCGCTGGAAGGCGTACGTGGGCAGGTCCGCGATGACGCGGGCGCCGGGGACGAGGGCCTTCCAGTCGAGCTGCGCGCCGTGCACGTGCGCCTCGGCGATCGAGGCCGCGAGGCGGTCGGCGCCGCCTTCGTCGCGGCGCAGGGAGCCCAGGGTGACCGCGGGGCTGTCGGCGGCGTCGATCGTGGCCTGCACCGGGACGGTGAGGACGGGGTGCGGGCTCATCTCGACGAACAGGCCGTAGCCCTCGGCGAGCAGGCCGCGCGTCGCGTGCTCGAACAGCACGGTCCGGCGCAGGTTGCGGTACCAGTACCCGGCGTCCATCGGCGTGTCGGCGTCCAGCCAGGCGCCCGTGAGCGTCGAGAACAGCGGGACCTCGGCGGCCTGCGGCGACACGTCCGCCAGGGCCTCGGCGATCCGCTCCTGGATCTGCTCGACGTACGCGGAGTGCGAGGCGTAGTCGACGGGGATGGTGCGGGCACGGACGTCCTGCGCGACGCACTGGGCGACCAGTTCCTCCAGGGCGTCGGGCTCGCCGGAGACGACCACCTGGGCGGGGCCGTTGACGGCCGCGACCGAGATGCGGTCGTCCCAGGCAGTGATCAGCTCCCGCACCTCGGCCTCGGGCAGCGGCACGGACACCATCCCGCCCTTGCCCGACAGCTCACGGATGGCGAGGCTGCGCAGCGCCACCACACGCGCGGCATCGCGCAGGCTGAGCGCACCCGCGACGCACGCGGCGGCGATCTCACCCTGGCTGTGCCCGACGACAGCCGCAGGCTGCACACCGGCCGCCTGCCACGTCGCGGCCAGCGACACCATCACGGCGAACAACACCGGCTGGACCACGTCCACCTGATCGAAGTTGTCGCCGCTCAGCTCCTCGAGCAGATCCCACTCGACGAACTCGGAGAGCGCGTCACCGCACTCCCGCATCCGCTCCGTGAACACCGGCGACTCGTCCAGCAGCTCCCGAGCCATTCCGGCCCACTGCGAACCCTGCCCCGGGAACACGAACACCGGACGTCCGGCGCTCTCGGCTCGCCCGGTGACGACACCGGCAGCCGTGAGGTCGCCTTCGGCGAGTCGCTCGAGGCCCGTGAGGATGTCCTGCCGGTCGCGTCCGACGACGGCACCCCGGTGCTCGAACCGGGACCGCGCCACCGCCAACGACCAGACGACGTCGCCCAGTCGGAGGCCGGTGTCGGCGAGGAGCCGCTCCCGCAGTCGGGCGGCCTGCGCGCGCAGCGCCTCGGGGGTCTTCGCCGACAGGGCCAGCGGTACGGCGGCAAGGAGCGGCTCGGTGGCGTCGGGCGCCTCGTCCGGGCGGACCGGCTCGTCGGCCGTCGGGGCCTGCTCCACGATGACGTGCGCGTTCGTCCCGCTGACGCCGAAGGAGGAGACACCGGCGCGGCGCGGCGCGCCGCCGTCCCGCTCGGCCCACTCGCGGGCCTCGGTGAGGAGCTCGACGGCGCCCGCCGACCAGTCCACCTCGGGTGTCGGCTCGTCCACGTGCAGGGTCTGCGGCAGCACGCCCGCGCGCATCGCCATGACCATCTTGATGACACCGGCGACACCGGCGGCGGCCTGCGTGTGGCCGATGTTCGACTTCAGCGAGCCGAGCCACAGCGGCCGGTCGGCCGGGCGCTCCTTGCCATACGTGGCGAGGAGGGCCTGCGCCTCGATCGGGTCGCCGAGGGTCGTGCCCGTGCCGTGGGCCTCGACGGCGTCCACGTCCGTGGTCGTGAGGCCCGCGTTGGCGAGCGCGGCACGAATGACGCGCTGCTGGGCGGGGCCGTTGGGCGCGGTCAGGCCGTTGCTCGCGCCGTCCTGGTTGACGGCCGAGCCACGGACGACCGCGAGCACACGGTGGCCCTTGCGGCGGGCGTCGGACAGGCGCTCCAGGAGGAGCACGCCGACGCCCTCGCCCCAGCCGGTGCCGTCGGCGGCGGCGGCGAAGGACTTGCAGCGGCCGTCGGCGGCGAGGCCGCGCTGGCGGCTGAACTCGATGAACGTGCCGGGCGTCGACATGACGGCGACGCCGCCCGCGAGGGCCATGTCGCACTCGCCCTGACGCAGCGCCTGCGCCGCGAGGTGCAGGGCGACCAGGGACGACGAGCAGGCCGTGTCGACGGTGACCGCCGGACCCTCCAGGCCGAAGGAGTACGAGATGCGGCCCGAGGCGACGCTCGCGGCGCTGCCGTTGCCGACGTATCCCTCCAGGTCGTCGAGGCCGCCGGGGGCGCTCAGGAGGTGGGTGGCGTAGTCGTTGTACATGACGCCGACGAAGACACCGGTCGAGCTGCCGCGTGCGGTGGTCGGGTCGATGCCCGCGCGCTCGAACGCCTCCCAGGTGGTCTCCAGGAGGAGCCGCTGCTGCGGGTCGATGGACAGGCCCTCGCGCGGGGAGATGCCGAAGAAGGCCGGGTCGAAGTCGGCGGCGTCGTAGAGGAAGCCGCCTTCGCGCGTGTAGAAGGAACCGGCGCGGTCCGGGTCGGGGTCGTAGAGCGCGTCGACGTCCCAGCCCCGGTCGCCGGGCAGGTCGCCGATGGCGTCGACGCCGTCGGCGGTGAGGCGCCACAGGTCCTCGGGGGTGCTGACGCCGCCGGGGTAGCGGCAGCTCATCGACACGATGACGATCGGGTCGTCGTCCGCCGGGGTCGGGGCCGCCGTCGGCCGGGCCGCGCCCTGGGTGAGCGCCGTGGCGTCGGTGCCGAGGACCTCTTCGAGGATGTGGCGGGCCAGGACGGTGGCGGCCGGGTAGTCGAAGGCGAGGGTGGCGGGCAGGCGCAGGCCGGTCGCCGCGGTGAGGCGGTTGCGCAGTTCGACGGCGGTCAGCGAGTCGAAGCCGACCTCGCGGAAGGCACGGTCGGGCGCGATGGCGTCGGCCGACGGGTAGCCGAGGACGGCGGCGGCGTGACCGCGTACGAGCGTGAGGACTTCCTGCTCGCGGTCCGCCTCCGCGAGGGCGGCCAGGCGCTGGGCGAGGGCGGAGCCCTCCTGTCGGTCCGCGCCGGCGGCGGTGCGCCGCTGGGGTGCGCGGACCAGGGTGCGCAGGAGCGGCGGGACGCCGTCTCCGGCGGCGGCCTGGGCGCGCAGGCCCGCGAGGTCGAGGCGGACCGGCACGGTCAGGGGGTGGCCCGCCGCGTGCGCGGCGTCGAAGAGGTCCAGGCCCTCCTCGGAGGTGAGGGGGGCCGCTCCGGCGCGCGTCCTGCGGTCGAGTTCGCCCGCGCCGAGGTGGGCGGTCATCTCGCTGGCCTGGGCCCACAGGCCCCAGGCGAGGGAGGTCGCGGGGAGGCCCTGGGCCCGGCGGTGCTGCGCGAGCGCGTCGAGGTAGGCGTTGGCGGCCGCGTAGTTGGCCTGGCCGGGGGTGCCGAAGATTCCGGCGGCGGAGGAGAACAGGACGAACGCGGACAGGTCGAGGCCGGCCGTCAGCTCGTGCAGGTTCAGGGCCGCGTCGGCCTTGGGGCGCAGGACGGTGTCCAGGCGCTCGGGCGTCAGGGCGGTGACGACGCCGTCGTCGAGGGCTCCGGCGACGTGCACGACGGCGGACAGTTCGGCGCCGGCCTCGTCCAGGAGGGCGGCGAGGGCGGTGCGGTCGGCCGTGTCGCAGGCGGCGAGGCGCACGCGGGCACCCGACTCCTCCAGGTCCCCGCGGAGTTCGGCGGCGCCGGGCGCGGCGTCGCCCCTGCGGGAGACGAGGAGCAGGTCGCGGACGCCGTGGCGGGCCACCAGGTGGCGGGCCACGAGGCCGCCCAGGGTGCCGGTGCCGCCGGTGACCAGGACGGTGCCCGCGCCCCAGGGGGCGATCTCGGCGGTGGGCGCGGAGTCGGCCTCGGCGAGCGGCACGCGGATCAGGCGCGGCGCGCGCAGGGCGCCGTCACGGACCGCCACCTCGGGCTCGTCCGTCGCGAGGGCGGCGGCGACCAGCGCCTCCACGGTCTCGTCCGCGCCGTCGGCGGCGTCCGGGTCGAGGTCCAGGAGGACGAAGCGGCCCGGGTGCTCGGACTGCGCCGAACGCAGCAGTCCCCACACGGCGGCGGCCACGGGGTCCGGGTCGGCGGCGGCGACAGCGCCGCGCGTCACCACGACGAGCCGGGACTCCTCGAACCGCTCCTCGCCGAGCCAGCCCTGCACGACTTCAAGGGCCAGCTCCAACTGGGGTCGCACGGAGCTGAGTTCGACCTGCCCGCCACCCTCGGCGGCAGCCCCTGCGGTCCCGGAGGCTCCGGCCGTCGTCAGGAGCGGCAGGAACAGCGTCGCGGGCGGCTCGGTGCCGTCGTCGAGCGCGGCGGTCAGGGCCTCCAGGTCCGCGTAGGTGTGGCGTACGAAGGGCAGGGCGCCGCCCGCCTCCGGGGAGCCGTCGCCGAGGAGCGCCGCCGGGGCGAGCCGCCCGGCCGCGTCCGCGGGGGCGTCGAGGGCCGTCCACTCCACCTGGAACAGCGCGTCACGCCGCGCCGAACCGGTCAGCTGCTCCTCGGACAGCGCGCGCAGCGCGAGCGACCCGACGGAGACGACCGGCTGCCCGGTGGCGTCGGCGGCCAGCAGGGTGACGGTGTCCGCCCCGGCGGCGGCGACGCGCACGCGGAGCGTGGTGGCTCCGGTGGCGTGCAGGGTGACGCCGGACCAGACGAACGGCAGGTGCGCGCGGTCGGTGCGGGCGATGAAGTCACCGAGCCCGATGGCGTGCAGGGCGGCGTCGAAGAGCGCCGGGTGCAGCCCGAAGGACTCCGTGTCGGCGTGCGCCTCCTGCGGCAGGTCGATCTCCGCGTACACGTCGTCGCCCTGTCGCCAGGCGGCGCGCAGGCCCTGGAAGAGCGGGCCGTAGCCGTGCCCGTTGGCGGTCAGGCGCTCGTACAGGTCGGACACGTCGACGCGCTCGGCACCGGCGGGCGGCCACACGGACAGGTCGGCGGCCTCGGCGACCCCGGCCGCGGGGGCGGCCGGGAGCAGGCTGCCGGTGAAGTGGCGCGTCCAGGGGGTGTCGTCGGCGTCGTCCTGCGGGCGCGCGAACAGGCTCAGCTCACGCCGCCCTGTGCCGTCCGGGCCGCCCACGGAGATCTGCAGCTGGATGCCGCCCTGCGCGGGGACGACGAGGGGCGCTTCCAGGGTCAGCTCTTCGAGGTGGCCGCAGCCGACCTCGTCGCCCGCGCGCAGGGCGAGTTCGACGTAGGCCGTGCCGGGCAGCAGGATCGCGCCGTCGACCGCATGGTCGGCGAGCCACGGGTGCGTCTGCGTCGAGAGGCGCCCGGTGAACAGGTACCCGTCCGCGTCCGCGAGCGCCACGGCCGCCCCGAGCAGCGGGTGCCCGGCGGCACGCAGCCCCGCGAACACCACGTCACCGGCTCCGGCGGGCGCGGCCTTCGGCCAGTAGCGCTCGCGCTGGAAGGGGTAGGTGGGGAGGTCGACGGTGGCGCGGACGCCGGGGAAGAGGGCTTCCCAGTCCAACTCCACGCCGTGCGTGTGTGCTTGGGCCAGGGAGGCGGCGAAGCGGTCGGCGCCGCCCTCGTCGCGGCGCAGGGAGCCCAGGGTGACGGCCTGGCTGTCGGTGGCGTCGATCGTGGCCTGCACCGGCACGGTCAGAACCGGATGGGGGCTCATCTCCAGGAACAGGCCGTGGCCCTCGGCCAGGAGGCCCCGGGTGGCGTGCTCGAAGAGAACGGTCTGGCGGAGGTTGCGGTACCAGTAGCCCGCGTCCATCGGGGTGTTGGTGTCCAGCCACTCCCCCGTGAGCGTCGAGAACAGGGGCACCTCGGCGGCCTGCGGGGCAACCCCGGCCAGGGCCTCGGCTATCTGGGTCTCGATCTGCTCGACGTAGGAGGAGTGCGAGGCGTAATCGACAGGGATGGTGCGGGCGCGGATGTCCCGCGCGACGCACTGAGCGACCAGCTCTTCGAGGGCCTCGGGCTCACCGGAGACGACCACCTGAGCGGGACCGTTCACGGCGGCAAGCTCAATCCGGCCGTCCCAGGCCACGATCAGCTCCCGCACGTCGGCCTCGGGCAGCGGCACGGACACCATCCCGCCCTTACCCGACAGCTCACGGATGGCGAGGCTGCGCAGCGCCACCACACGCGCGGCGTCCCGCAGCGACAGCGCACCCGCGACACAGGCCGCAGCGATCTCACCCTGACTGTGACCGACGACAGCCGCAGGCCGCACACCAGCCGCACGCCACACCTCTGCCAGGGACACCATCACGGCGAACAGCACCGGCTGGACCACATCCACCCGGTCGAAGTTGTCGCCGCTCAGCTCGTCGAGCAGATCCCACTCGACGAACTCGGAGAGCGCGTCACCGCACTCCCGCATCCGCTCCGCGAACACCGGACTGGAATCAAGCAGCTCCCGAGCCATCCCGGCCCACTGCGACCCCTGCCCCGGGAACACGAACACCGGACGAACGGTCCCGCCCAGCGCGCGCCCCGTGACCACGTTCTGCGCGCCCGGGCCGTCCAGCGCCAGGGCCTCGAGCCCGGCGAGGACCTCGTCCCGGTCCCCGCCGAGGACGACGCCCCGCTGGTCGAACCGCGACCGCGCCACCGCCAACGACCAGGCCACATCACCCAGCTCAAGACCACCATCGGCAAGCAGCAACTCCCGCACCCGCGCCGCCTGCTCCCGCAAAGCACCCTCGGTCTTACCCGAAAGCACCAACGGCACCACACCCGACACAACCGCCGCCGAAGAAGAAGGCGCAGCAGCCCCCTCGGGCTCCCCCGACGCGGACTCCACCTCCGCCGCAGGGTCCACCACCGGCGCCTGCTCCACGATCACGTGCGCGTTCGTACCGCTGACGCCGAAGGACGAGACGCCCGCGCGGCGCGGCGCGCCGCCCTCACGCTCGGCCCACTCGCGGGCCTCGGTGAGCAGGGCGACGGCGCCGGAGGACCAGTTGACCTGGGACGTGGGCTCGTCGACGTGGAGGGTCTGCGGGAGAACTCCGGCCCGCATCGCCATGACCATCTTGATGATGCCCGCGACACCGGCGGCGGCCTGGGTGTGGCCGATGTTCGACTTGATGGACCCGAGCCACAACGGCTCGCGGCCGCCCGCGGGGGCCTCGGGGCGCTCCTGGCCGTAGGTCGCGATGAGGGCCTGCGCCTCGATGGGGTCGCCCAGCGTCGTGCCGGTGCCGTGGGCCTCGACGGCGTCGACGTCGGCCGCGGTGAGGCGGGCGTTGGCGAGGGCCTGCATGATGACGCGCTGCTGGGACGGGCCGTTCGGGGCGGTCAGGCCGTTGCTGGCGCCGTCCTGGTTGACGGCGGAGCCGCGGACGACCGCGAGGACCTGGCGGCCGGCGCGGCGGGCGTCGGAGAGGCGCTCGACGAGGAGCATGCCGACGCCCTCGCCCCAGCCCGTGCCGTCCGCCGCGTCGGCGAACGCCTTGCAGCGGCCGTCGGCCGCGAGGCCCTGCTGGCGGCTGAACTCGGTGAAGACGCCGGGGGTGGAGATGACGGTGACGCCCGCGACGAGGGCCATGCCGCACTCGCCCTGGCGCAGCGCCTGCACGGCGAGGTGCAGGGCGACCAGGGACGAGGAGCAGGCCGTGTCGACGGTGAGGGCGGGGCCTTCGAGGCCGAGGGTGTAGGCGATGCGGCCGGACTCGACGGCGGCGGCGTTGCCGGTGCTCACATAGCCCTCGACGTCCTCCTCGGCTTCGAAGAGGAGGGGGGCGTAGTCCTGTCCGTTGGTGCCGACGAATACGCCGGTGCGGCTGCCGCGTACCGTCGCCGGGTCGATCCCCGCGCGTTCGAGGGCCTCCCACGCGGTTTCCAGGAGGAGCCGCTGCTGCGGGTCCATCGCAAGGGCTTCGCGCGGGGAGATGCCGAAGAAAGCGGCGTCGAATTCGGCGACGCCGGTCAGGAAGCCGCCGTGCGCCGTGGAAGTCGTTCCCTGCTTTCCGGCGGCATCCGGGTCGTAGAGGGATTCGAGATCCCAGTTACGGTCCGTGGGAAGCCCTGAAATGGCGTCCCGACCCTCGGAAAGGAGTCGCCACAGATCTTCGGGGCCGCCCACACCGCCGGGGAAGCGGCAGCTCATCGCTGTGATCGCGATGGGCTCCTGAGCAGCGGCCTCGATGTCCTTCAGACGTTGCTGCGTCTGATGCAGGTCCGCCGAAACCCACTTGAGATAGTCGCGCAGCGTCTCTTCATTCGCCATCAAATGTCACCTGTTCAGGACGTGTGCCGCACCCTCTGGCATACAACGGACCTGTCCGCAGCCGTTTTCTCGATGACGCTATGGGGGCCCCATACGACCAACAACCCCTACCCTCCCCCTACTCGCCCCTACGGGATTGCCTCGAAATGAGGCCGGGGGCGAGTGCGTGAGCAAAGGGGGTGGGTAGGGGCTGTCGGTTCAATTAATTACCTTGACGGGCGCTCCTTGTCCATCCATCGACGAAGACGCGGTTTATCTCTGGGGGGTTGTCAGCCCCTGCCGAGTTGCTTCTTGATGAATTCGAGCATCTCGTCGTCGCTGGCGGCGGCGAGTTGTTCGCCGACGTCAGGGGCGTCGGTGGCGGTGGTCGTTCCTCCTGCGCCCGCCTGCGCGCCCGTGCCCGTGGCGGTGTTCTTCCAGCGGTCGAGTGCCGCCTGGAGACGCACGGCGACCTTGGTGCGGGTGATCTCGTCGGCGGCTCCGGCGGTTCCGGCGGCCGCGAGGCTGCCTTCGAGCCGGTCGAGGTCGCCGAGCAGCAGCAGGGCGGGATCGGCGGCGTCCGGGGCGAGTTCGGTGCGCAGGCAGTCGGCGAGTGCCGTGGGGGTCGGGTGGTCGAAGACCACGGTGGCGGGCAGGACGAGGCCGGTGAGGGCGTTGACGCGGTTGCGGAGTTCGACGGCGGTGAGGGAGTCGAAGCCCAGCTCGCGGAAGGCGCGGGTGGGTTCGACGGCTGCCGCGCCGCTGTAGCCGAGGACGGCGGCGACCTGTTCGCAGACCAGCTCCAGGAGCAGCCGGTCCTGTTCGGGCCGCGGCAGCGACGCGAGGCGTGCCGCCAGGTCCGGGCCGCCCTGCCCGGCGGCGGTTCCGCCGACGCCGGTGCCGTGGTCGCCGGTGCCGGACAGGCGGGCCGCTTCCGCTTCCGGCAGTTCGGCGTACAGCCTGCTGGGCCGTACGGCGGTGAACGCCGGTGCGTACTGCTGCCAGTCGACGTCGGCGACGAGGACGGCGGTGCGGTCCTGGGCGAGCAGTCGCTGGAGGGCGACGACGGCGCGCTCCGGCTCCAGGGGCGGGAGCGCTCCGCCGCGCAGCCGTTCCGCGGCCACTCCCTCGGCGGCCATGCCGCTGCCCGCCCACGGGCCCCAGGCCACCGAAGTGGCGGTCAGGCCGCGGGCCCTGCGGTCGTGGGCGAGCCCGTCGAGGTAGGCGTTGGCGGCGGCGTAGCTGCCCTGGCCCGCGCCGCCGGCCACACCGGCGAAGGAGGAGAACAGGACGAACGCCGACAGGTCCAGACCGGCCGTCAGCTCGTCCAGGTTGCGGGCGGACGCCGTCTTCGCGCGGAAGACGGTCGCGAGCCGCTCCGGTGTCATCGCGTCGAGCACGCCGTCGTCGAGGACACCGGCCGCGTGGAACACGCCGGTCAGCGGCGCGTCGGCGGGGATCTCCGCGAGGAGGCTCGCAAGGGCGTCCCGGTCGGCGGCGTCGCAGGCCGCGACGGTCACGCGGACACCCGACTCCTCCAGTTCACCGCGGAGTTCGGCGGCACCCGGCGCTTCCAGGCCCCGCCTGCTGGTCAGGACGAGGTGGTCGGCGCCCTCGCGGGCGAGCCAGCGGGCCACGTGGCCGCCCAGGGCACCGGTGCCGCCGGTGACGAGCACGGTGCCGTGCGGCGCCCACGCGGCGGCCGGTTCGCCGTCGTACGGGGCCCGCACCACACGGCGCCCGAACGCTCCGGAGCCACGGACCGCCACCTGGTCCTCACCGGCCCAGGCGCCGCCGAGGACCCGGCCGAGCCGGGACAGGGCGGCCGTGTCGGCGGTGTCGGGCAGGTCGACCAGACCGCCCCAGCGCTCCGGGTACTCCAGGGCGGCGACGCGGCCGAGGCCCCACAGGGCGGTCAGGCCGGGCGCGGTCCGCGCGTCGGCGTGGCCGACGGCGACGGCGTCGCGGGTGGCGCACCACAGGGGTGCGTCGACGCCGGTGTCGCCGAGTGCCTGGATCAGTGCCAGCGTGCGCGCGACCTCGACCGGGACGGCGCCGCCGTCACCGGGCGCGTCCACGTCGGTTTCCGCGGCGGCCGCCGGTTCATCGACCGCGAGCAGCGAGAGCACGCCGTCGAAGGCCGTCCCGTCGGCCGCCTCGTCGAGCGCGGCGCGCAGGGGTCCGGCGAGCGCGTCCCGGGCGGTGGCGTGCGCGGGCACCTCCACCGTCACGAGCCGCACCTCGTGCTCGGCCATGAGGGCGGCCACGGCCGCGCGCCACGACGCGTCGGCCGAGCCGTCGGCCTGACCGTCCGTCGGGCCGTCCGTCGCGCCATCCGTCCGGCCTTCCGGTACGACGACGAGCCAGCTGCCCGTCAGCTTCCCCGCCGCCGACTCGGTGAGCGGCGTCCAGGACTCGCGGTAGTTCCACTTGTCGAGGGTGAAGGTCTCGCGCCGCTGCTTGCGCCAGGCGGTCAGCGCGGGCAGGACCTCGGTGAGCGGGGCGTCGTCCGGCACTTCGAGGGTCTTGGCCAGCTCGGCCAGGTCCGCGCTCTCCACGGTCTCCCAGAACCGCGACTCCACCTCGTCCACCGCACCGGAACCGGCCGCACCCACCGTGTCCGACGCCGCCTCCAGCCAGTAGTGCTCGTGCTGGAACGCGTACGTGGGCAGGTCGACGCGCCGCCGTGCCTCGGCCGGTGCGTACAGCGGAGCCCAGTCGGCCTCCGCGCCGCGCACCTGGACCTTGGCGAGCGCGGCCAGGAACGTGTCCGGCTCAGGGCGGTCCTTGCGCAGGCCGCCGATGAGGCCTGCCTGGGCGGCCGGGTCGGTGAGGGTGTCGTGGGCCATCGCCGTGAGCACGGAGTCGGGTCCCAGCTCGAGGAGCGTGGAGACGCCCTGGCCGGTGAGGGTGGCGAGTCCGTCGTGGAAGCGGACGGCCTCGCGGATGTGGTGGACCCAGTAGCCGGGGTCCTTCAGCTCCTCCGGGGTGGCGAGCTGGCCGGTCAGGTTCGACACCACCGGCAGGGTGGTCTCTTGATACGTCAGCTTCTCGGCGACCGCCCGGAAGTCCTCCAGGACCGGGTCCATCAACGGCGAGTGGAAGGCGTGCGACACCTTCAGCCACCGCACCTTGCGACCCTCGCCCCGCAGCTTCTCCTCCAGGGCTTCCAGTGCGACCCGCTCACCGGAGAGCACGACCTGCGACGGGCCGTTGACGGCGGCCAGTCCGGCCCGGTCCTCCAGGCCCTCCAGCAGCGGCAGCACCTCAGCCTCGGCGGCCTGCACGGCCAGCATCGCCCCGCCCTCAGGCAGGGACTGCATCAACCGGCCACGCGCGGCCACGAGTTGAGCCGCATCCTCCAGCGACCATAGGCCAGCGATGTACGCGGCCGTCAGCTCGCCGATGGAGTGCCCACCGACGACCTCCGGCCGCACCCCGAAGGACTCAGCCAGCCGGAACAACGCCACCTCGACCGCGAACAGCGCGGGCTGCGCGTACCCCGTCCGCTCAAGGAGCTCGGCGTCCGTGCCAAACATGACGTCCTTCAACGGCTGGTCCAATAGTCCGTCCAGGTGCGCACACACCTCGTCCAGCGCGTCGGCGAACACGGGGAACGTCTCGTACAACTCACGCCCCATACCGATCCGCTGACTGCCCTGCCCGGTGAAGACGACCCCGAGACGGCCCTCGACCACCGAGCCCGACACCACGCTCGGCGCGTGGCCGCCGGAGGACAGTGCGTCCAGGCCGGACAGGAAGTCGTTCCGCTCGCGGCCGAAGACCACGGCGCGGTGTTCGAGGGGCGAGCGGCCCGTGGCCAGGGACCAGCCCGCGTCGGCGAGTGCGGCGCGGTCGGCACCCAGGTCCGGGGCGGAGACGAGCCGTTCCCGCAGGCGGGCGGCCTGGGCGCGCAGGGCGTCGGCGGTGCGGGCCGAGAGCTGCCAGGGGACGGCGGTGCTCGTGGCGCTCACCTCGCCGGGGCCCTGGGGGGTGGTGGGCCTGCGTCGGGGGGCCTGTTCCACGACGACATGGGCGTTCGTGCCGCTGACGCCGAACGAGGAGACGCCGGCGCGGCGCGGGGCGCCGTCCCGGTCGGGCCACTCGCGGGCGCGGTCGAGCAGTTCCACGGTCCCGGCGGACCAGTCGACGTGGGTGCTCGGCCGGTCGACGTGCAGAGTCTGCGGGAGCATGCCGTGGCGCATCGCCATGACCATCTTGATGACGCCCGCGACACCGGCGGCGGCCTGCGTGTGCCCGATGTTGGACTTCACGGAGCCGAGGAGCAGCGGCCGGTCGGCGGGCCGGTCCTGACCGTACGTGGCGATCAGGGCCTGGGCCTCGATCGGGTCACCCAGCGTCGTGCCGGTGCCGTGGCCCTCGACGGCGTCGATCTGCTCGGGCGCGAGGCGGGCATTGGCGAGTGCCTGGGTGATGACGCGCTGCTGGGAGGGGCCATTGGGGGCGGTCAGGCCGTTGGACGCGCCGTCCTGGTTGACGGCCGAGCCGCGGACGACCGCGAGGACTTCGTGGCCGTTGCGGCGGGCGTCGGACAGGCGCTCCAGGAGGAGCAGGCCCGCGCCCTCGCCCCAGCCGGTGCCGTCCGCCGCTTCCGCGTAGGGCTTGCAGCGGCCGTCGGTGGCGAGGCCGCCCTGGCGGCTGAACTCGTCGAAGGCGCCCGCTGTCGCCATGACGGTGACGCCGCCCGCGAGGGCGAGGTCACACTCTCCCTGGCGCAGCGCCTGCGCCGCGAGGTGCAGGGCGACGAGGGACGACGAGCAGGCCGTGTCCACAGTCACCGCCGGACCCTCAAGGCCGAACGCGTAGGACAGGCGACCGGAGATGACGCTGCCGGACGTACCGGTCATGAGGTGACCCTCGACGCCCTCGGGGACGCTGTCGAGTCCGGTCGCGTACCCCTGGAAGCCGGAGCCGACGAAGACACCGGTCGAGGTGGAGCGCAGGGACTTGGGCGCGATGCCGATGCGTTCGAAGAGTTCCCAGCTGGTCTCCAGGAGGAGCCGCTGCTGCGGGTCCATGGCGAGGGCCTCGCGCGGGGAGATGCCGAAGAGTCCGGCGTCGAACTCGGAGGCGTCGTAGACGAAGCCGCCCTCGGGCTTGTACCGCGCGCCGCCGTCGAGGTCCCAGCCGCGGTCGGCGGGGAAGACGGAGATGGCGTCGGTGCCGTCGACGAGCAGCTGCCACAGCCCCTCGGGGGTGGTGGCGCCGCCGGGGAAGCGGCAGCTCATGGACACGATGGCGATCGGGTCGTCGGCCACGTCGGCGGGCACCGCCGCCGGGACAGGGGCCGTCGTCGCGGCGGTGGCTCCGCCGGACAGCTCCGCCAGCAGGTGGCGTGCCAGGACCTCCGGCGACGGGTGGTCGAAGACGGCCGTCGCGGGCAGCTGGATGTCGGTGGCGGCGGTCAGGCGGTTGCGCAGTTCGACGGCGGTGAGGGAGTCGAAGCCCAGTTCGCGGAAGGCGCGGGTGGGTTCGACGGCTTCGGCGCCGCCATAGCCGAGGGCGGCGGCCGCCTCGGCGCGCACCAGGTCGAGGACCAGGCGCTGCCGCTCGGGCTCGGGGAGTCCGGTGAGGCGGGCCGCCCACTCCGAGACCGGGCCGCTGTCGCCCGCCGGGTCGGCCGTCGCGCGCTGCGGCTTGGGGCGCAGTGCGGGCAGGCCGCCGAAGAAGGCGCTCGGGCGGGCCGCGGTGAAGGTGGGCGCGAACCGCTCCCAGTCGACGTCCGCCACGGTCAGGCACGTCTCGTCGGACGCGAGTGCCTGGGCGAGCGCGCCGACGGCCAGGTCGGGTGCGAGCAGCGCGACGCCGCGGCGGCGCAGGTGCTCCTCGGCCTCGGCGGAGGCCGCCATGCCGCTGCCGCCCCAGGCGCCCCAGGCGACGGAGGTCGCGCTCAGGCCACGGGCGCGGCGGCGCTCGGCGACCGCGTCGAGGAAGGCGTTGGCGGCGGCGTATCCGGCCTGGCCGCCGCTGCCCCAGACGGCGGCGATGGACGAGAACAGGACGAAGGCGTCGAGGTCCGCGTCGGCGAGGAGCTCGTCGAGGTGGGCCGCACCCGCGGCCTTGGCGGCCAGCGCGTGGGCGAGGTCCGCGGGCTCGGTGTCGGCGAGGGCAACGGCGGGGCTCACCCCGGCGGCGTGGAAGACGGCACGCGGGCTGCGCCCGGCCGCCGCCAGTTCACCGAGGAGCCGGACGACGGCGTCGCGCTCGGCGACGTCGCAGGCGGCGACGGTGACGTCGGTGCCCAACTCCTCCAGCTCGGCCTTGAGTTCGGCGGCGCCGGGCGCGTCGAGGCCGCGCCTGCTCGTCAGGACGAGGTGTTCGGCGCCCTCGTGGGCGAGCCAGCGGGCGACGTGCGCGCCGAGCGCGCCCGTACCGCCCGTGATCAGCGTGGTGCCGCGCGGCGTCCAGTCCCGTGCCGGGCGGGCCGCCAGCGGGGCGTGCGCGAGACGGCGTACGAAGATGCCGGAGCCGCGCACGGCGACCTGGTCCTCGAAGCCGCTGCCGCCGCCGTCCGCCGCCCCCTCGGCGGGGATGCCCGCCAGGGCGGTGGCGAGCCGCGTTCCGGTACGGCCGTCCGGGGTCTGGGGCAGGTCGACGAGACCGCCCCAGCGCTCCGGGTGCTCCAGGGCCACGACCCGTCCCAGGCCCCACAGTTGGGCCTGCGTCGCACCGGTGAGCCGGTCGCTGCGGCCGGTGGAGACGGCGCCGCTGGAGAGCGCCCACAGCTTCGCGTCGACCTCGGCGTCACCGAGGGCCTGGACGAGCGCCAGGGTGCCCGCGAGGCCGAGGGGCAGCTCGGGGTGCGCCGGGTGCGGGTCCTCGACGAGGGCAAGCAGGGAGACGACACCGGCGGGTCGGGCGGCCGCGTCAGAGATACCGGACGCGTCGGGTGCCTCGGAGGTGCCGGGCACGTGCTCCCGCAGGCGCGCGGTCAGTGCCTCCCGCGTCAACTCCGCACTGCCGACGCGGACTTCGGCGACCTCCGCACCGGCCTGCGCCAGCGCGTCGGTGACACCCGCGGTCCACGGGTGCGCGGCAGCCTCCTCCGGTACGACGACCAGCCACCGGCCGGTGAGGGCGGCCCCCGGAAGGGCCCCGCTCGCCAGCGGCTTCCACGTCACCCGGTAGCGCCAGCTGTCCACGGTGGACCGCTCACGCCGCTGCCGCCGCCACGACGACAGAACCGGCAGCACAGCACCCAGCTCAGCAGCGGAACCCTCCGCCACCTCCAACTCGGCCGCGAGACCCTCCAGGTCCTCACGCTCCACGGCCTCCCAGAACCGCGCCTCCACCTCGTCGGTCGCGATGCCCGGCGCTCCGCTCGGCGTGCGCGCGTCGACGAGCCAGAAGTGCTCGTGCTGGAAGGCGTACGTGGGCAGGTCGACGGTGGTGCGGGCGCTCGGGAAGAGCGCCTTCCAGTCCAGCTCCGCGCCGTGCGTGTGGGCCTCGGCGACGGCGGTCATGAGGCGGTGGGCGCCGCCCTCGTCACGGTGCAGGGAGCCGAGCGCGACGGCCGGGGTGCCGGTGGCGTCGACGGCGGCCCGGACCGCGGTGGTGAGCACCGGGTGCGGGCTCATCTCCGCGAACAGACCGTGGCCCTCGGCGAGCAGCGCGCGGACGGCCTGCTCGAACCGGACGGTGTGCCGCAGGTTGCGGTACCAGTACCCCGCGTCCATGGGCGTGCCCGCGGCCAGCCTCTCCCCCGTCAGGGAGGAGAACACCGGCACGTCGGCCGGGCGGGACACCACCGGGCCGAGCACCTGCGCCAGGTGCGCCTCGACGGCCTCGACCTGCGCGGTGTGCGCGCCGTGGCCCGCCGCGACGACGTCGGCCTGGACGCCCTGGTCGGCGCACCGGGCCACCAGCTCGTCCAGGGCCTCGGTCGTGCCCGAGACGACGACCTCGGCGGGGCCGTTCACGGCGGCGAGCTCGATGCGGCCGTCCCAGGCCGCGATCAGCTCCCGTGCTTCCTCCTCGGGCAGCGGCAGGGACACCGTCCCGCTCTGGCCCGACAGTTCACGGATCGCCAGGCTCCGCAGCGCCACCACGCGCGCCGCGTCCGTCAGCGAGAGCACACCCGCGACGCAGGCGGCGGCGATCTCGCCCGGACCGTGGCCGACGACGGCGGCGGGCTCGACGCCGGACGCCTGCCAGGTCGCCGCGAGGGACACCATCACGGCGAACAGCACGGGCTGGGCCACGTCCACCCGGTCGAACCGCTCACCGCTCAGCTCGTCGAAGAGATCCCAGTCGACGAACTCCGCGAGCGCGTCGCCGCACTCCCGCATCCGCTCCGCGAACACCGGGGACTCGTCGAGGAGTTGGCGTGCCATTCCGGCCCACTCGGCGCCCTGTCCCGGGAACACGAACACCGGACGGACCGTGCCGCCCTGCGCCTGTCCGACCACGACGTGCCCGGCGCCCACGCCGACGGCCGTGCCGTCGGCCCGCAGGGTCGTCCGGTCGCCGCGCGCCAGCCGCTCGAGCCCGGCGAGCAGCTCGTCCCGGTCCCGCCCGAGGACGACGCCCCGGTGCTCGAACCGCGACCGCGCCACGGCCAGGGACCAGCCGATCTCAGCGATCCCACCGGTCTCGCCGTCACCCGGCTCGGCCTGGGCCAGCAGGTGTTCGCGGAGCCGTCCGGCCTGGTCCCGCAGTGCCTCCGGGGTCTTCGCGGAGAGGGCGAAGGGGGTCACACAGGTGGGCGGTCCGGCATGGTCGGACGGCTCGGCCGGGGTGTCCGCCGGTGCCTGCTCCACGATCACGTGGGCGTTGGTGCCGCTGACGCCGAAGGCCGAGACGCCCGCGCGCCGGGGCGCGCTGTCGGCGTTCCGCGGCCAGTCGCGTGCTCCCGTCAGGAGCTCGACGGCGCCCGCCGACCAGTCCACCTCGGCGGAGGGGGCGTCCACGTGCAGGGTCTTGGGCAGCACGCCGTGCCGCATCGCCATGACCATCTTCATGACACCGGCGACACCGGCGGCGGCCTGCGTGTGCCCGATGTTGGACTTGATGGAGCCGAGCCACAGCGGCCGGTCGGCCGGGCGCTCCTTGCCGTAGGTGGCGAGGAGGGCCTGCGCCTCGATGGGGTCGCCGAGCGTCGTGCCCGTGCCGTGCGCCTCGACGGCGTCCACGTCGCCGGGCGTGAGCCCCGCGTTCGTCAGGGCGGCGTGGATGACGCGGCGCTGGGAGGGGCCGTTGGGGGCGGTCAGGCCGTTGGACGCGCCGTCCTGGTTCACGGCGGAGCCACGGACCACGGCAAGGACACGGTGGCCGTTGCGGCGCGCGTCGGAGAGGCGCTCGACGAGGAGCATGCCCACGCCCTCGCCCCAGCCCGTGCCGTCCGCCGCGTCGGCGAACGCCTTGCAGCGGCCGTCCGTGGCGAGGCCGCGCTGACGGCTGAACTCCACGAAGGTGGCCGGGGTCGACATCACCGACACGCCGCCCGCGAGGGCCATGGTGCACTCGCCCTGGCGCAGCGCCTGGGCCGCGAGGTGCAGGGCGACCAGGGACGACGAGCAGGCCGTGTCCACGGTCACCGCGGGGCCTTCGAGGCCGAAGGTGTACGAGATGCGGCCGGAGGCGACGCTCGCGGCGTTGCCGATGCCGAGGTAGCCCTCGACCTCGTCGGGGACGTGATCGACCCCGGCGGTGTAGTCCTGGCCGTTGGTGCCCGCGAACACGCCGATCTGGCTGCCGCCGAGCGTCGCCGGGTCGATGCCCGCGCGCTCGAAGGCCTCCCAGGAGGTCTCCAGGAGGAGCCGCTGCTGGGGGTCCATGGCCAGGGCCTCGCGCGGGTTGATGCCGAAGAACTTGGCGTCGAACTGCCCGGCGTCGTAGAGGAATCCGCCTTCGCGGACGTACGAGGTGCCGGTGCGCTCGGCGTCGGAGTGGAAGAGCCCCTCGGTGTCCCAGCCGCGGTCGGCGGGGAAGTCGGCGATGGCGTCGACGCCGTCGGCGACCAGCCGCCACAGGTCCTCGGGGCTGCGGACACCGCCCGGGAAGCGGCAGCTCATGCCGATGATGGCGAGGGGTTCGTCGTCCGCGGCCGCGCTGGTGGTGGCGGGCAGCGTGGTCGCGCTCTGGTCGCCGAAGAGCTCGGTGTGCAGATGGGCGGCGAGGGCGGTCGCCGTCGGGTAGTCGAACACCAGCGTCGTGGGCAGCCGCAGGCCGGTGGCGGCGCCGATGAGGTTGCGCAGCTCGACGGCCGTGAGCGAGTCGAAGCCGAGCTCCCGGAAGGCGCGGGTGACGTGCACGTCGTCCGCGCTCGCGTGGCCGAGGACGTCGGCGGCCTGCTGGCGCACCAGGTCCAGGAGGGCGGTCTCGCGGTCCGCGGGGGCCAGGGCGGCGAGGCGGTCGGCGAGGGCGTTCGCGGGGGCGGCGCCGGTCGCCGTGCCGGTGGCGTCGGTGCGGTCCGTGAGGGCCGCGTGGGCCTCGGGGATGTCCGCGAAGAGGCGGCTGGGGCGGGCGGCGGTGATGCCGGGCGCGTACTGGGCCCAGTCGACGTCCGCGACGACGGCGAGCACCTGGTGGCCGCCGAGCGCCTGGTGCAGGGCGGTGATGGCGAGGCCGGGGTCCATGGGGGGCATCACGCCGTGCCGCAGCCGCTCCGCGGCGGCTCCCTCGGCCGCCATGCCGCTGCCGTCCCAGGGTCCCCAGGCGACGGAGGTCGCCGCGTGTCCGGCGGCCCGCCGGGCCTCGGCGAGGGCGTCGAGGGCCGCGTTGGCGGCGGCGTAGCTGCCCTGGCCCGCGCCGCCGACGACACCGGCGAGCGAGGAGAAGAGGACGAACGCCGACAGGTCCGCGTCGCGGGTCAGCTCGTCCAGGTGCCGGGCCGACGCCACCTTCGCGCGGAACACCGAGGCCATCCGCTCCTCGGTGAGGCCTTCGAGGACGCCGTCGTCCAGGATGCCCGCCGTGTGGAACACGCCGGTCAGCGGCGCGTCGTCGGGTATGTCGGCGAGTAGGGATTCGAGTGCCGCGCGGTCGGTGGCATCGCACGCCGCGACCGTCACGCGTACGCCCGACTCCTCCAGTTCGCTGCGGAGTTCCGGCGCACCCGGCGCGTCGAGGCCGCGACGGCTCGTCAGGAGCACGTGACCGGCGCCCGCACGGGCCAGCCAGCGCGCCACGTGGCCGCCCAGGGCGCCCGTGCCGCCGGTGACGAGGACCGTGCCGCCGTCGGCTGACCACTCCGCCTCCGGCGCCTCGCCGGAGGAGGCCGCGCCCGGCGTCGCGTCGCCGAGGGGCGCGCGGACCAGCCGTCGTGCGAGGACGCCGGTGGCGCGCACCGCGATCTGGTCCTCGCCGGACCAGTCCGACGACGCCGAGGCGAGGGTCTGGGTGAGGTGGCCGACCGCCGTGGTGTCGGCGGTCTCGGGCAGGTCGATGAGGCCGCCCCAGGACTGCGGGTACTCCAGGGCGGCGACGCGGCCGAGGCCCCAGACGGTCGCCTGTGCCGGGTCGGCGGCGGGTTCGGACGGCGTCGTCGCCACCGCGCCGCGGGTCGCGGCCCAGACGGTGGCGGTGCTGCCGGTGTCGCCGAGCGCCTGGAGCAGAACGGCCGTGCGCAGGGCGGCGGTCGGCGCCGCGTCCGCGTCGAGGGCCGGCGCCGGGTCGGTTGCCGATGCCGTGCCGGAGCCGGGCTCGGCGGTGAGGGCGAGGAGCGACAGGGCGCCGTCCCACGCGCCGGCCTCGTGCCGGCCGAGGAGTGCGGTGAGGGCCGTCCGGTCGGTGGCGGCCTCGGCGGGGACGCGCACGACCGTGACGCGGGCGCCGCCCGCGGCGAGGGCCCGCTCGGCGGCGCCGCTCCAGGGGTGGTCGGCGTGCTCGTCGGGGACGAGCAGGGCCCAGGTGCCGGTGAGGGCGGGGGTGTCGACCGGCTGCCGGGGCGGCAGCGGGTTCCAGGTCACGCGGTAGCGCCAGCTGTCCAGCGTGGAGGTGGCCTGCTGGCGGCGGCGCCAGGCCGTGAGGGCGGGCAGGACCGCGGTCAGCGGGGCGTCGTCGGGCACGTCGAGGGCGCCGGTGAGCTCCGCGATGTCCTCGTGCTCGACGGCCGCCCAGAAGCGGGCGTCGGCGTCGTCGGCCTTGGCGGTCCCCGGGGTGGGGGCCGCGGCGGCGGGTGCGGTGGTGTCCAGCCAGTACCGCTGGTGCTGGAAGGCGTACGTGGGCAGGTCGACGCGGCGCCGGGCGCGCGTCGGGGCGTACTGCGGGGTCCAGTCGACGGTGGCGCCGCGCACGTGCAGCCGGGCGAGGGCGGTCAGGAACGTGTCGGGCTCGGGCCGGTCGCGGCGCAGCGCGGCCACGAGCCCGGCCTGGGCGTCGGGGCCGGTGAGGGTGTCGTGGGCCATCGCCGTGAGGACGGCGTCGGGGCCGAGTTCGAGCAGGGTGGTGACGCCGAAGTCGGTGAGGGCGCCGAGCCCGTCGTGGAAGCGGACGGCCTCCCGGACGTGCCGCACCCAGTACTCGGGGTCCTTCAGCTCGTCGGCGGTGGCGAGGCGGCCGGTCACGTTCGACACGACCGGGAGCGTCGGGTCCTGGTAGGCGAGTGACCGGGCGATCTGCCGGAACTCGTCGAGCATCGGTGCCATCAGCGGCGAGTGGAAGGCGTGGCTGACCTTGAGCCAGCGGGTCTTGCGGCCCTCGGCGCGCAGTTGTCCCGCGAGGTCCTCCAGGACGCCGCGGTCTCCGGACAGCACCACCTGGGTGGGGCCGTTGACGGCGGCGAGGCCCACCCACTCGGCGACCTCGGCGAGCAGCGGGGCGACGTCGGCCTCGGCGGCCTGCACGGCGAGCATGGCGCCGCCCCGGGGCAGGGCCTGCATCAACCGGCCGCGCGCGGCGACGAGTCGGGCGGCGTCCTCCAGGGACCAGAGCCCGGCGGCGTGCGCGGCGGCGAGTTCACCGATGGAGTGGCCGCCCAGGATCTCGGGGCGGACGCCGAAGGACTCGGCGAGGCGGAACAGGGCGACCTCGACGGCGAACAGCGCGGGCTGCGTGTAGCCCGTCTGGTCCAGAAGCTCGGCGTCGGCGCCGAACATGACGTCCTTCAGGGGCCGGTCGAGGAGCGGGTCGAGGTGCGCGCACACCTCGTCCAGGGCCGTGGCGAACGCGGGGAACGTCTCGTACAGCTCACGCCCCATGCCGACGCGCTGGCTGCCCTGGCCGGTGAAGACGACGCCGAGCCTGCCCTCGGCGACCGCGCCGGTCACGGTGCCGGGGGCGGCGGGGCCTTCGGAGGCGAGGGACTCCAGGGCGCGCAGCAGCTGGTCGCGGTCGTCGCCGAGGAGCACGGCCCGGTGTTCGAAGGCGGAGCGGCCGGTGGCGAGGGTCCAGCCGATGTCGGCACGCGCGGCGCGGTCGTCGGCCAGGTCGGTGCGGTCGAGGAGTCGTTCGCGCAGCCGGGCGGCCTGGGCGCGCAGGGCCTTCGCGGTGCGGCCGGACAGAGGCCAGGGCGTGGGGCCGACGGCGGACCGGGGTTCGGTGCCGGAGTCCGGAGCAGTGCCCGCATCGGCGGGGGTGCCCTGGGGCTGGTCGGGAGCGTCCTGCGGTACGTCGGCGGGGGCTTCCTCGACGATCACGTGGGCGTTGGTGCCGCTGACGCCGAACGAGGAGACGCCCGCGCGGCGCGGCGCTTCCTCGCGGCCGGGCCAGTCGCGGGGCTCGGTGAGGAGTTCGACCGCACCGGCGGACCAGTCGACGTGTGACGACGGCTGGTCGACGTGGAGGGTCTGCGGAAGGAGGTCGTGGCGCATGGCCATGACCATCTTGATGACACCGGCGGCGCCCGCGGCGGCCTGTGTGTGCCCGACGTTGGACTTGACGGAGCCGAGCCACAGCGGCCGGGTGCGCGGCCGTCCCTGGCCGTAGGTGGCGAGCAGCGCCTGGGCCTCGATGGGGTCGCCGAGGGTGGTGCCGGTGCCGTGGGCCTCGACGGCGTCGACGTCACCGGCCGTGAGGCCCGCGTTGGCGAGCGCGGCGCGGATCACGCGCTGCTGGGCGGGGCCGTTGGGCGCGGTCAGGCCGTTGCTCGCGCCGTCCTGGTTGACGGCGGAACCGCGGACGACCGCGAGGACCTCGTGGCCGTTGCGGCGGGCGTCGGACAGGCGCTCCAGGAGCAGCAGGCCGACGCCCTCACCCCAGCCGGTGCCGTCGGCGGCCTCGGCGAACGCCTTGCAGCGCCCGTCCGCCGCCATGCCGCGCTGGCGGCTGAACTCCACGAAGGCGGTGGGCGTCGACATCAGGGACACGCCGCCCGCGAGGGCGAGCCCGCACTCGCCCTGCCGCAGTGCCTGGGCCGCGAGGTGCAGGGCGACCAGGGACGACGAGCAGGCCGTGTCGACGGTGACGGCGGGGCCCTCCAGGCCCAGGCTGTAGGAGAGCCGGCCGGAGACGACGGCGGCGGTGTTGCCGGTGCCCGAGTAGCCCTCGGTGCTGTCGGCGGCCTCGGCGACGACGGCCGTGTAGTCCTGGCCGTTGGTGCCGGTGAACACGCCGGTGCGGCTGCCGCGCAGGCTCAGCGGGTCGATGCCCGCCCGCTCGACGGCCTCCCAGGCGGTCTCCAACAGGAGGCGCTGCTGGGGGTCCATGGCGCGGGCCTCGCGCGGCGAGATGCCGAAGAAGCCCGCGTCGAACTCGTCGGCGGCGTACACGAAGCCGCCCTCGCGGGCGTAGGTGGTGCCCTGGTGGTCGGGGTCGGGGTGGTAGAGCCCGGCCACGTCCCAGCCGCGGTTCGCGGGGAACGCGGACACCGTGTCCACGCCGTCCCTGACGAGCCGCCACAGCTCCTCGGGGGTGCTCGCGCCGCCGGGGAAGCGGCAGCTCATCGCGATGATCGCGACCGGCTCCGCGTCCTTGGACTCGAGTTCGCGCACTCTCCGACGAGTCGTGTGCAGATCCGCCGTCACCTGCTTGAGAAGGCGGCGGATTTTGTCGTCGTTCACCATCTGGCCTAGCTCCTAGAGACAGTTCGGAGAGGGGAGAAGTCGTGGGGTGAGGAGAGGGGCGGAGTGGAGCCCCGGGGGCGAGGGGGCGGCGCCCCTACGAGCCCCGGCGCGGGCGGCACGTCATGAGATCCCGAACTCCTTGCTGATGAAGTCGAACATCTCGTCGTCCGTCGCGGACTCCAGCTCGCTCGCGACCTCGGCGTCCTCCTCGCCGTCCTGGCCCCGCGTGCACCGGTCGAGCAGCACCCGAAGGCGTTCGGCGATGGTGGCGAGGTCGGTGTCCGACGGCGTGCTCTCGGCGAGGCCGAGCTCCAGGGTGTCGAGCTGGGACAGGAGAGCCGCCGGGTCGGCCCCGTCGGTGCGCAGTTCGGCCTTCAGGTAGCCGGCGAGCGCGACGGGGGTGGGGTGGTCGAAGACGAGGGTGGTGGGCAGCGGCAGGCCGGTGGCCGTGCCGAGCGCGTTGCGCAGTTCGACGGCGGTGAGGGAGTCGAAGCCCAACTCGCGGAAGGCGCGGGCGGGTTCGACCTGCTCGGGGCCCCGGTAGCCGAGGACGGCCGCCGCGTGGGTGCGTACCAGGTCCTCCAGGAACCGGTCCCGCTCCGGCTCGGACAGCGCGGCGAGCTGCCGGGCGAGGTCCGTTCCGGTGCCGTCGGCCCCGTCGCCGCCGGATCCGGCCGTGCGCTCCCGCAGGGCGCGGGCCTCGGGCAGGTCGGCGAAGAGCGGGTTGGGGGTGAGTCCGGGGCCGCCCGCGAGGTACTGGTCCCAGTCGATGTCGGCGATCACCGCGGCGGTCACCTCGTGGCCGAGGGCCTGGCGCAGCGCGGCGACGGCGAGCCGGGGCTCCATGGGCGGCACGGCGCCGCCCCGCAGCCGTTCGGCGGCCACCGCGTCGGTGGCCATGCCGCCGCCGGCCCAGGCGCCCCAGGCGATGGAGGTCGCGGTGAGGCCCTGCGCCCTGCGGTGCTCGGCGAGCGCGTCGAGGGCGGCGTTGGCCGCGGCGTACCCGCCCTGTCCGGTGCCGCCGGAGAGGGCGGCGAAGGAGGAGAAGAGCACGAACGCCGACAGGTCGAGACCGGCCGTCAGCTCGTGCAGGTGCCGCGCGGACCGCACCTTCGCCCGGAAGACGGTGGCGAGGCGCCGTGCGTCCATCCCGTCGAGGACGCCGTCGTCGAGGACGCCCGCCGTGTGGAACACCGCGGTGAGCGGCGCGTCCGCGGGGATGTCGGCCAGGACGCGCGTGAGGGCGTCCCGGTCGGCGGCGTCGCAGGCGGCGATGGTGACCTCGGCGCCCAGTTCCTCCAGTTCGGCGCGGAGTTCGGTGGCTCCGGGCGCGTCCGGGCCGCGCCTGCTCGTGAGGACGAGGTGCCGGGCGCCGTGGGCGGCGAGCCAGCGTGCGACGTGGCCGCCGACGGCGCCGGTGCCGCCGGTGACCAGCGCGGTGCCGTGCGGCGTCCACGCGGGCCGCCCGTCGGGGGCGTCCCCGGCCTGCTGACCGCGTACGAGACGGCGTGCGAACACCCCGGTCCCGCGTACGGCCAGCTGGTCCTCATCGGCCCACGCGCCGCCGAGCACACCGGCGAGCCCGGCGAGCTCCCGCGCGTCGGCCGCCTCGGGCAGGTCGACCAGACCGCCCCACAGCTTCGGGTACTCCACGGCCACCACACGCCCGAGACCCCACAGCGAGGCCTGCGCGTGGCCGGACGCCGGGTCGGCTCCGCTCACGCCGAGCGCGGCCCGGCTGCCGAGCCACAGCGGCGCGCCCAGGTCGGCGGCGTGCAGGGCCTGCACCAGGGTGAGGGTCGCGGCCAGGCCGCGGCTCACCCCGCCGCTCACGGCGTGCTCCGACTCGTCGACGGCCAACAGGGAGAGGACACCGGCGAGTCGACCGCCCGCGGCGTCCGCTTCCTTGCGGAGCCGCTCGGCGAACTCCTCGCGGTCGGCGGCCCCTTCGGTGTCGACGGCGACGGTCCGCACGTCGCCCCCGTGCCCGGCGAGCGTGTCCTCGACGGCCGCCGTCCAGGCGGCGTCCGCCCCTCGGTCCGGCACGACGAGCAGCCACGCGCCGTCCAGCCTCGGCGCGGAGGCCTGTCCGAGCGGCTTCCACGAGACGCGGTAGCGCCAGGAGTCGAGCGCGGAGGTCTCGCGCCGCTGCTTCCGCCACGACGAGAGGACCGGGAGCACCTCCCCCAGCGCGGCCACGCCACTGGTCTCGCCCTCCGCGCCCAGTTCGGCGCTCAGCGACTCCAGGTCCTCCCGCTCCACGGCTTCCCAGAAGCGCGCCTCGACCTCGTCGACACCGGATCCGGTGCCACGGGCGCCGGTCGCCGGGGCCGCCTCCAGCCAGTAGCGCTCGCGCTGGAAGGCATACGTGGGCAGGTCGACGCGGTGGCGTGCCTCGGCCCGCGCGTACAGCGGCGTCCAGTCGACCTCGGCGCCCCGCACGTGCAGCTGCGCGAGGGCGGCGAGGAACGTGTCCGGCTCCGGGCGGTCCTTGCGCACCGCCGCGACGAGGCCCGCCTGGGCGGCCGGGTCGGTGAGGGTGTCGTGCGCCATGGCGGTGAGCACCGAGTCCGGGCCCAGCTCAAGCAGCGTCGAGACACCGAAGCCGGTGAGGGCGCCGAGTCCGTCGTGGAAGCGGACGGCCTCGCGGATGTGGCGGACCCAGTACTCCGGGTCCGTGAGCTGCTCCGTTTCCGCCAGCTCACCCGTGACGTTGGAGACGACGGGCAGCTTCGGGTCCTGGTACGTCAGCCCCTCCGCGACCTTCCGGAAGTCGTCCAGCGCCGGGTCCATCAACGGCGAGTGGAAAGCGTGGGAGACCTTCAGCCAGCGGACCTTACGGCCCTCGCCGCGAAGCTTCTCCTCCAGACCCTCCAGGACGGCCCGCTCGCCGGAGAGCACCACCTGCGTCGGCCCGTTGACGGCCGCCACACCCACGCTCTCCGAGAGGCCTTCCAGCAGCGGCAGTACGTCCGCCTCGGTGGCCTGCACGGCCAGCATCGCGCCACCCTCGGGCAGGGACTGCATCAACCGGCCGCGCGCGGCAACCAGTTGAGCCGCGTCCTCCAGCGACCACAGCCCGGCCACATAGGCGGCCGTCAGCTCGCCGATGGAGTGCCCACCGACAATCTCCGGCCGCACCCCGAAGGACTCGGCAAGCCGGTACGAGGCGACTTCCACCGCGAACAGCGCGGGCTGCGCGAAACCGGTCTGGGCGAGCGCCTCAGCGTCGGTACCGAACATGACGTCCTTCAACGGACGCTCCAACAGCCCGTCCAGATGCGCACACACCTCGTCCAACGCGTCGGCGAACACGGGGAACGCCTCGTACAGCTCACGCCCCATACCCACGCGCTGGCTGCCCTGCCCGGTGAAGAGGACCCCGAGACGGCCCTCGACCACCGAACCAGTCACAACGCCCGGACCACCAGCAGCAATCGCCCCCAGCCCCTCCAGGAACTCCCCACGCGCCTCACCGAGCACAACCGCCCGATGGTCGAGTGCCGCCCGCCCGGACAGCAGGGACCAGCCCACACCAACCGGCTCAAGGCTCTCGTGCCCGTCAACGTGCTCCCGCAGCCGCTCGGCCTGCGCCCGCAAGGCGTCCGCGCTGCGCGCCGACACCACCCACGGCACGACCGCCGTCACCGGCGCGTCCAGCACCGGCTCGACCACCTCGACGGACTCCGCCAACGGCGCCTGCTCCACGATCACGTGGGCGTTGGTGCCGCTCACACCGAACGACGACACACCCGCACGACGCGGCACACCACCGTCCCGCTCGGCCCACTCCCGGGCCTCCGTCAACAGCTCGACCGACCCGGCCTCCCAGTCCACGTGGGAGCTGGGCTCGTCCACGTGCAGGGTGCGGGGCAGGACGCCCTCGCGCATCGCCATGACCATCTTGATGACACCGGCGACGCCCGAAGCTGCCTGGGTGTGGCCGATGTTGGACTTGATGGAGCCGAGCCACAGCGGCTGCTCGGCGGGGCGGTCCTGGCCGTAGGTGGCGAGGAGCGCCTGGGCCTCGATCGGGTCGCCCAGCGTGGTGCCGGTGCCGTGGGCCTCGACGGCGTCCACGTCCGTGGTCGTGAGGCCCGCGCTGGCGAGGGCCGCACGGATGACGCGCTGCTGGGAGGGACCGTTGGGGGCCGTGAGGCCGTTGCTCGCGCCGTCCTGGTTGACGGCCGAGCCCTTCATGACGGCGAGGACTTCGTGGCCGTTGCGGCGGGCGTCGGACAGGCGCTCCAGGAGGAGCAGGCCGACGCCCTCGCCCCAGCCGGTGCCGTCCGCGGCCTCGGCGAACGGCTTGCAGCGGCCGTCGGCGGCGAGGCCCTGCTGCTTGCTGAACTCGTCGAAGGCGGTGGGCGTCGACATGACGGTCACGCCGCCCGCGAGCGCCATGTCGCACTCGCCCTGGCGCAGGGCCTGGGCGGCCAGGTGCAGGGCGACGAGCGAGGACGAGCAGGCCGTGTCGACGGTGACGGCGGGGCCTTCGAGGCCGAAGGCGTACGAGAGGCGGCCGGAGACGACGGCTCCGGCGTTGCCGGTGAGGAGGTAGCCCTCGACGCCCTCCGGGGGCTCCTGGACGCCGTCGCCGTACCCCTGGTAGCCGGAGCCGATGAAGACGCCGGTCTGGTCGCCCCGGACGGAGGTGGGTGCGATGCCCGCGCGCTCGAACAGTTCCCAGGACGTCTCCAGGAGGAGCCGCTGCTGGGGGTCGATCGACAGGGCCTCGCGCGGCGAGATCCCGAAGAACGAGGCGTCGAACTCGGCGGCGTCGTAGAGGAAGCCGCCCTCGGCCTTGTACGCGGCCGCGCCGGAGTTCTCCCAGCCGCGGTCGGCGGGGAAGACGGAGATGGCGTCGGTGCCGTCGGAGACCAGACGCCACAGGGCGTCGGGGCTGGTGGCGCCGCCGGGGTAGCGGCAGCTCATCGACACGATGGCGATGGGGTCGTCGGCGGGCACGGGCGCTGCCGCCGTGGTCGCGGTACCGGCGGGATCGCCGTCGCCGAGGACCTCGCGGCGCAGGTGGGCGGCGAGGATGTGGGCGTTGGGGTAGTCGAAGACGAGGGTGGTGGGGAGCTTCAGGCCGGTCGCGGCGGCGAGGCGGTTGCGCACCTCGACGGCCGTGAGCGAGTCGAAGCCCAACTCGCGGAAGGCGCGGCCGGGTTCGACGGCCTCCGCGCCCGCGTAGCCGAGGACGGCGGCGGCCTGCGCGCGGACCAGGTCGAGGACCGACCGCTCCTGCTCGGCCGCGGGCAGGGCGGCCAGCCGCTGGGCCCACTCGGAGCCGGTCGCGGGGGTCCCCGCGGCGGGCGTGGTGGCCGTCTCGGGTCCGGTGAGGGCGCGCCGCGCCTCCGGCAGGTCCCCGATGAAGGGGTTCGGACGCACCGACGTGAAGGCGGGCGCGAACCGCTCCCAGTCCACGTCGGCGACGGCGACGAACGTCTCGTCGTACGCCACGGCCTCGGCGAGTGCCGCGACCGCGCGCTCGGGTGCCATCGCCGTCACGCCGAGGCGGCGCAGCGCCTCCTCGGCGTCCTCTCCGGCCATGCCGCTGCCGCCGCCCCACAGGCCCCACGCCACGGAGGTGGCGGTGAGGCCGCGGGCGCGCCGGGCCTCTGCCAGGGCGTCGAGGTGCGCGTTGGCTGCGGCGTACGCGCCCTGGCTGCCGCTGCCCCACACGCCCGCGTTGGACGAGAACAGCACGAACGCGTCGAGGGCTCCGGTGTCGAGGAGCGCGTCGAGGTGGGCGGCGCCCGCGACCTTCGCCTCCAGGACGTCGGCGATGTCGGCGGCCGTCATCTCCACGAGCGGCTGCTCCTGGCCGACGCCCGCCGCGTGGAACACGGAGCGCAGGGTGCGTCCCTGGGCCGCCAGGTCGTCGAGGAGCCCCGACACGGCGTCCCAGTCGGCGATGTCGCAGGCGACCACGGTGACTTCGGCGCCCAGCTCCTCCAGCTCCGCCTGCAGCTCGGCGGCGCCCGGCGCGTCCGGGCCGCGACGGCTGGTGAGCACCAGGTGCTCGACGCCCTCACGGGCCAGCCACCGCGCCACATGCCCACCGATCGCACCCGTACCACCGGTGACCAGCGCCGTACCGCGCGGCGACCACTCCGGGTCCGCGTCGGCGCCCGGGGCCGTCTCCAGGGGCGCGTGCGCGAAGCGGCGTACGAAGACGCCCGTGTCCCGCACCGCGAGCTGGTCCTCGTCGCCCGCGCCCGCCACGATCGCGGCGAACCGCGAGGCGGCACGCGCGCCGTAGGTCCCCGGCAGGTCGATCAGACCGCCCCAGCGGTCCGGGTGCTCCAGGGCCACGACCCGGCCGAGGCCCCACAGTTGCGCAGCGACCGGGCGTACGTCCCGGTCCCCGCGGCCGGTGCTGACGGCTCCGCTGGTCACCGCCCACATCCGCGCGCCGATCCCGGCGTCGCCGAGGGCCTGCGCCAGGGCGACGGTGCCCGCGAGGCCGACGGACACGGCCTCGTGGCCGTCCTGCGGGGACTCGTCGAGCCCGAGCAGCGACACCACACCGGCCAGGTCCGCCCCGGCGGCGTCCCGCAGCCGCCCGGCCAGCGCCTCCCGTGTCAACTCCTGTGCGTCCAGGTCGAGTTCCACGACCTCGGCACCGGCAAGCGCCAGCGCCTCGCGCACACCTTCCGCCCACGGGTGCCGCTCACCGCTCTGCGACCGTACGACGAGCCAGCGTCCGGAGAGCCCGGAGGCCGACAGGGCACCGGCCGCCAGGGGCTTCCAGGTGACGTGGTAGCGCCATCCGTCGAGGGTGGACCGCTCGCGCCGCTGCCGCCGCCAGGACGACAGTACGGGCAGGATCGCGCCCAGCTCGGCGGCATTCTCGTCCGCCATCTCCAGCTCGGCCGCCAGCTCCTCCAGGTCCTCGCGCTCCACGGCCTCCCAGAACTTCGCCTCCACGTCGGCCACGGCGGACAGCGGCGTGCCGTCGGGCACCCCGTCGTCCGTCAGCCAGTAGTGCTGCCGCTGGAAGGCATAGGTGGGCAGGTCGACGACGGTTCCGGCGCCGGGGAAGAGTGCCTTCCAGTCCAACTCCGCGCCGCGCACGTGCGCTTCGGCGAGAGAGGCGGCGAGGCGGTCGGCGCCGCCCTCGTCGCGGCGCAGGGAGCCCAGGGCCGCGGCGGTCTCCTCGCGTCCGGCGGCCTCGATGGTGGCCTGGACGGGGACGGTGAGGACCGGGTGGGGGCTCATCTCCAGGAACAGGCCGTGGCCTTCGGCGAGGAGACCGCGGGTGGCGTGCTCGAACAGCACCGTCTGGCGGAGATTGCGGTACCAGTAGCCCGCGTCCATGGGGGTGTTGGCGTCCAGCCACTCCCCCGTCAGCGTCGAGAACAGCGGCACCTCGGCCGCCTGCGGGGCAACCCCGGCCAACGCCTCGGCTATCTGGGTCTCGATCTGCTCCACGTAGGAGGAGTGCGAGGCGTAGTCGACGGGGATGGTGCGGGCGCGGATGTCCTGCGCGACGCACTGGGCGACCAGCTCTTCGAGAGCCTCCGGCTCACCGGAGACGACCACCTGAGCGGGACCATTCACGGCGGCAAGCTCGATCCGGCCATCCCAGGCCACGATCAGCTCCCGCACCTCCGCCTCGGGCAGCGGCACGGACACCATCCCGCCCTTGCCCGACAACTCCCGGATCGCCAGGCTGCGCAGGGCCACGACCCGAGCCGCGTCCCGCAGGCTGAGCGCGCCCGCGACGCAGGCCGCGGCGATCTCGCCCTGGCTGTGCCCGACGACGGCCGCAGGCCGCACACCAGCCGCCTGCCACGTCGCGGCCAGCGACACCATCACGGCGAACAGGACCGGCTGGACCACATCCACCCGGTCGAAGTTGTCCCCGCTCAGCTCATCGAACAGCTCCCACTCGACGAACTCCGCAAGCGCGTCACCGCACTCCCGCATCCGCTCCGCGAACACCGGACTGGAGTCGAGCAGTTCACGAGCCATGCCCGCCCACTGCGACCCCTGCCCCGGGAACACGAACACGGCACGCTCCGCGCCGCCCTGCGCGCGCCCCGCCACGACATGCGTGGTGGCCGCGTCGCCCTGGGCCAGCTCGGCGAGCCCGGCGAGCAGCTCGTCCCGGTCCCGGCCGAGGGCGACGCCCCGGTGCTCGAACCGCGATCGCGCGACGGTCAGCGACCAGCCGAGGTCGGTCAGGCCGATGCCGTCGTCGGCGAGGAGTCGCCCACGCAGCCGTTCCGCCTGCGCCCGCAGGGCGCCTTCGCTCTTCGCCGACAGGGCCAGCGGGACCACGCCCGGGACGACCGACGGCGTGCCGGTCGGGGCGGGGCCGTCGGCGGGGTCGGCGGGCAGTCGTTCCTCCACCGGTGCCTGCTCCACGATCACGTGCGCGTTGGTGCCGCTCATGCCGAAGGAGGAGACGCCCGCGCGCCGCGGCCGTCCCACCTCCCGCGCGGTCCATTCGCGCGCCTCGGTCAACAGCTCGACGGTCCCCGCGGACCAGTCGACCTCGGTCGTCGGCGCCTCGGCGTGCAGCGTCCTGGGCAGGATGCCGTGCCGCATCGCCATGACCATCTTCATGACGCCCGCGACACCCGCGGCCGCCTGGGCGTGCCCGATGTTCGACTTGACGGAGCCGAGCCACAGCGGCTCCTGGTCGCCGGGGCGGTCCTTGCCGTACGTGGCGATGAGGGCCTGCGCCTCGATGGGGTCGCCGAGTGAGGTGCCGGTGCCGTGGGCCTCGACGGCGTCGACGTCGGCACCGGTGAGTCCGGCGCCGGTGAGCGCGGCACGGATGACGCGCTGCTGCGACGGGCCGTTGGGGGCCGTGAGGCCGTTGGAGGCGCCGTCCTGGTTGATCGCCGAGCCGCGGACGACCGCGAGGACCTTGTGGCCGTTGCGGCGCGCGTCGGACAGGCGCTCCAGGACCAGCATGCCGACGCCCTCGCCGACGCCGAAGCCGTCGGCGCCCTCGGCGAAGGGCTTGCAGCGGCCGTCGGCGGCGAGCCCGCGCTGGCGGCTGAAGGCGACGAGCGTGTCGGCGTTGGCCATGACGGTGGCGCCGCCCGCGAGGGCGAGGTCGCACTCGCCCTGGCGCAGGGACTGCGCGGCCAGGTGCAGGGCCACGAGGGAGGACGAGCAGGCCGTGTCGACGGTGACGGCGGGGCCCTCCAGGCCGAAGGAGTACGAGATGCGGCCGGAGATGACGCTGGTGGAGTTGCCGGTCATCAGGTGGCCTTCGAGGCCGTCGGGGATGACGCGCACGCTCTCGCCGTAGCCCTGGGACGAGGCGCCGACGAAGACGCCGCCCGCGCTGCCGCGCAGCGTGGCCGGGTCGATCCCGGCGCGCTCGAACGCCTCCCAGGAGGTCTCCAGGAGGAGCCGCTGCTGCGGGTCCATGGCCAGGGCCTCACGCGGAGAGATGCCGAAGAACACGGCGTCGAACTCTCCGGCGTCGTGCAGGAAGCCGCCGCCGCGCGAGTACGTGGTGCCCTGGTGGTCGGGGTCGGGGTCGTAGAGGGACGCGGTGTCCCAGCCTCGGCCCTCGGGCAGCCCGGAGGTGGCGTCGGCGCCCTCGCCGACGAGCCGCCACAGGTCCTCGGGGCTGGCGACGCCGCCGGGGAAGCGGCAGCTCATCGCGACGATGGCGATGGGCTCGTCGGTGACGGCCGCGACCGGGGCGGCCGGAGCCGCGACGGTGCCCGTGTCGGCGCCGGTCAGTTCGGACTTGAGGTGGCGGGCGAGGGCGAGCGGGCTCGCGTAGTCGAAGACGAGGGTCGCGGGCAGGCGCAGGCCGGTCGCCTCGTTGAGGCGGTTGCGCAGTTCCACGGCGGTCAGGGAGTCGAAGCCCAGGTCGCGGAAGGCCCGTTCGGTGTCGACCTGGTCGCCGGAGGCGTAGCCGAGCACGGCGGCGGCCTGGCCGCGCACGTGGTCGAGGAGCGCCCGCTCCCGCTCGGCGTCGGGCAGCCCGCGCAGGCGCCGCACGAGCGCCGGGGCGTCGCCGCCGGACGTGTCCTGGCCCGCGGCGGCGCGCCGGGCCGGGCCCTGGACGAGGCCGCTGAGCAGCGGCGGCAGGTTCCGGCCGTGCGTGGTGCGCAGGGCCGTGGTGTCGAGGCGCACGGGGACGAGGGCGGCGGCGCCCAGGCCGAGTGCGGTGTCGAGCAGGCCGAGGCCCTGCTCGGTGGTGAGGGGGGCGACGCCGGAGCGGGTCATCCGGTCGAGGTCGTCGGCGGTGATCTGCCCGGCCATGCCGCCGCGTTCGGCCCACAGGCCCCAGGCGAGGGAGGTGGCGGGCACGCCCTGGCCGCGCAGGTGCTGCGCGTAGGCGTCGAGGAAGGTGTTGCCCGCCGCGTAGTTGCCCTGTCCGGCGCCGCCGAGTACGCCCGCGACGGAGGAGAACAGGACGAGGGCGGCGAGGTCGGCGTCCCGGGTGAGGGCGCGCAGGTTGAGGGCCGCGTCGGCCTTGGGCCGCAGGACCCGGCCCAGTTGGCCGGCGGTGAGCGACGAGGTGATGCCGTCGTCGAAGACGCCCGCGGTGTGCACGACCGCGGTGAGGGGGCGGTCCGCGGGGACCCGGGCGAGCGCATCGGCGAGGGCGTCCCGGTCGGCGGCGTCGCAGGCGACGACGTCGATGGTGGCGCCGGACTCCTCGATGTGCGCGGCGAGTTCGGCCGCGCCCGGCGCGTCGGGGCCGCGGCGGCCGAGGAACAGCAGGTGCCGGATGCCGTGCGTGGTGACGAGGTGCCGGGCGACGAGGCCGCCGAGGCCGCCGGGGGCGCCGGTGACCAGAGCGGTGCCGTGCGGGTCCAGGACAGATTCGGTCCGGGTCTGCGGGTCCGTCGGATCGGAGGTCCGCTCGCCGAGGTCACGGGTGAGGCGGGGGACGAGTACGGCCCCGGCGCGGATCGCGCACTCGGGCTCGCCGTGCGCGTACGCGGCGGGCAGCGCGCGCAGCGACTCGGGGGCGCCGTCCACGTCGGCGAGCACGAACCGGCCCGGCTCCTCGGACTGCGCCGAACGCAGCAGGCCGAGGACGGCGGAGTGCGCGAGGCCGGGCAGCGGCTCGTCGGCGGTGACGGCGGCGGCGCCGCGGGTCAGGACGACGAGGCGCGCGTCGGCGAAGGTGTCGCCGTCGGCCGCGGTCAGCCACTCCTGGACGAGGGCGAGGGCGTCGCGGGTGGCGGCGTGCACGGAGTCGGCGTCCGTGTCGGCGTCGGCCGCGGTGGCGGTGGTGGCTCCGGCCGCCACGACGACGCCGGGTACGGGCGCGGTGCCCGCGTCCACCGCCGCGGTGAGGTCGGCGAGCGTCGGGTACGAGGCGACGTCGACGCCGTCCGCGTCCAAGAGGCGGCACAGCTCACCGGCGTCGGTGCCGTCGGCGCCGAGCACGGCCCAGGGGGTGGCCGTGGCGGCGTCCGCCGGGGTCGGGTCGACGGCTGCCGGCCGCACCCAGTTGACGCGGTACAGGTGTGCCACCCGGGTCCGGCGGGCGGCGAGGCCCTGGCGGACGTCGACGGTGCGGGACACCAGCGAGCCGATGCGGGCGACCGGGGCGCCCGAGTCGTCGGCGAGCAGCACGGAGACGGTGTCGCCGCCGCTGCCCGAGCGGGTCAGCCGTACGCGCAGGGACTTCGCCCCGTCGGCGTACAGCGCCACGTCGCTCCACGAGAACGGCAGCCGGGGCGCGCCACCCTCGTCCTCGTCGGAGGGGTCATGCGCGAGGTGTGCGGCCTGGAGGGCGGCGTCGAGGAGCACGGGGTGCAGGCCGAACCGTCCGGCCTCGTCCCGCCGGTCCTCGGGGACGCTCACCTCGGCGAACACCTCGTCACCGAGCCGCCAGACGCCACGCAGGCCCTGGAACGCGGGGCCGTACTGGACGTCCGCCGCGGCGAACTCCTCGTACAGGCCGTCGATCGCGACCGCGTCGGCGCCGTGCGGCGGCCACTGCGCGAGGTCGAACTCGGCGGCCTCGGTGCTGAGGGCGAGAACGCCGGTGGCGTGCCGGGTCCACGGCTCGGGCTCGGCGCCGTCCGCGTCGGGGCCGGTCTCCGGCCGGGAGTGGAAGCTCAGCGACCGCCGCCCGGCGGCGTCGGCGTCTCCCACGGTCAGCTGCAGTTGCACGCCGCCCGTCTCCGGGACGACCAGCGGCGACTCCATGGTCAGCTCTTCGACGAGGTCGCAGCCCACCTGGTCGCCCGCGCGCGTCGCCAGCTCCACGAACGCGGTCGCGGGCAGCAGCACGACACCCGCCACGGCGTGATCGGCCAGCCACGGGTGCGTGCGCAGCGAGAGCCGCCCCGTGAGCAGATGCCCGTCCCCGCCCGCCAGCGGCACCGCCGCGCCCAGCAACGGGTGCCGCGTGTCACCGAGCCCCGCGGCGCTGACATCGCCCGCCGTGAGGTCCGCGTGCAGCCAGTAGTGCTGGTGCTGGAAGGGGTAGGTGGGGAGGTCGACGGTGGTGCGGGCGCCCGGGAAGAGGGCCTGCCAGTCCAGCTCCGCGCCGTGGGTGTGGGCCTCGGCGAGGGAGGCGGCGAGGCGGTCGGCACCGCCCTCGTCGCGCCGGAGTGAGCCGAGGGTGGCGGCCGGGCTGTCGGTGGCGTCGATGGTCGCCTGCACCGGCACGGTCAGGACCGGGTGGGGGCTCATCTCCAGGAACAGGCCGTGGCCCTCGGCCAGGAGGCCGCGGGTGGCGTGCTCGAACAGCACCGTCTGACGGAGGTTGCGGTACCAGTAGCCCGCGTCCATCGGGGTGTTGGCGTCCAGCCACTCCCCCGTCAGCGTCGAGAACAGGGGCACCTCGGCGGCCTGGGGAGACACGTCCGCCAGGGCCTCGGCTATCTGGGCCTCGATCTGCTCCACGTAGGAGGAGTGCGAGGCGTAGTCCACCGGAATCGTGCGGGCGCGAATGTCCTGCGCCACGCACTGGGCAACCAGCTCTTCCAGGGCCTCGGGCTCACCGGAGACCACCACCTGAGCGGGACCGTTCACGGCGGCAAGCTCAATCCGACCGTCCCAAGCCGAGATCAGCTCCCGCACCTCGGCCTCGGGCAACGGCACGGACACCATCCCGCCCTTGCCCGACAACTCCCGGATGGCGAGGCTGCGCAGAGCCACCACACGCGCGGCGTCCCGCAGGCTGAGCGCACCCGCGACGCACGCGGACGCAATCTCGCCCTGACTGTGCCCGACGACAGCAGCAGGCTGCACACCAGCCGCCTGCCAGGTCGCGGCCAGCGACACCATCACGGCGAACAACACCGGCTGGACCACGTCCACCTGATCGAAGTTGTCCCCGCTCAGCTCATCGAGCAGATCCCACTCGACGAACTCGGAGAGCGCGTCACCGCACTCCCGCATCCGCTCGGCGAACACCGGACTGGAGTCGAGGAGTTCACGGGCCATCCCGGCCCACTGCGACCCCTGCCCCGGGAACACGAACACCGGACGGACCTTGCCCTTGGCGCCCAGCGCTCGCCCGGTCACCACGGCACCGCTCGTGCTGTCGCCCTGGGCCAGCGCCTCAAGCCCGGCGAGGACCTCGTCCCGGTCCCCGCCGAGGACGACGCCCCGCTGGTCGAACCGCGACCGCGCCACCGCCAACGACCAGGCCACATCACCCAGCTCAAGACCACCATCGGCAAGCAGCAACTCCCGCACCCGCGCGGCCTGCTCCCGCAAAGCCCCCTCGGTCTTACCCGAAAGCGCCAACGGCACCACACCCGACACCACCGCCGACGACGAAGACGCAGCAGCACCCTCAGGCTCACCCGACGCGGACTCCACCTCCGCCGCAGGCTCCACCACCGGGGCCTGCTCCACGATCACGTGCGCGTTCGTACCGCTCATGCCGAAGGACGAGACGCCCGCGCGCCTGGGCAGCCCGGGCTCCCGCTCGGGCCATTCGCGCGCCTCGGTCAGCAGCTCGACGGTCCCCGCGGACCAGTCGACCTCGGAGGTCGGGGCGTCCACGTGCAGGGTCTGGGGCAGTACGCCTGCCCGCAGCGCCATGACCATCTTGATGACACCGGCGACACCGGCGGCGGCCTGGGTGTGCCCGATGTTCGACTTCAACGAGCCGAGCCACAGGGGCTGTTCCTCGGTGTGCTCCTTGCCGTAGGTGGCGAGGAGCGCCTGGGCCTCGATGGGGTCACCGAGGGTGGTGCCCGTGCCGTGGGCCTCGACGGCGTCCACGTCGCCTGCCGCGAGGCCCGCGTTCGCGAGGGCGGCGCGGATGACGCGGCGCTGGGAGGGGCCGTTGGGGGCGGTCAGGCCGTTGGACGCGCCGTCCTGGTTGACGGCCGAGCCACGGACGACCGCGAGGACCTTGTGCCCGTTGCGGCGGGCGTCGGAGAGGCGCTCGACGAGGAGCATGCCCACGCCCTCGCCCCAGCCCGTGCCGTCCGCCGCGTCGGCGAACGCCTTGCAGCGGCCGTCGGCCGCGAGGCCGCGCTGGCGGCTGAACTCGACGAACGTCTCGGGCGACGACATGACGGTCACGCCGCCCGCGAGTGCCATGGTGCACTCGCCCTGGCGCAGCGCCTGCGCGGCGAGGTGCAGGGCGACGAGCGAGGACGAGCAGGCCGTGTCGACAGTGACGGCCGGGCCCTGGAGGCCGAGGACGTAGGAGAGGCGGCCGGACATGACGCTGGTGGTGTTGCCGGTGAGGAGGTGGCCCTCGACGCCTTCGGGGGCCTGGCGGACGCCTTCGCCGTACCCCTGGTAGCCGGAGCCGACGAACACGCCCGCGCGGCTGCCGCGCAGGGTCGCCGGGTCGATCCCGGCGCGCTCGAAGGCCTCCCACGCGGTCTCCAGGAGGAGCCGCTGCTGCGGGTCCATGGCGAGGGCCTCGCGGGGCGAGATACCGAAGAAGGAGGCGTCGAACCGGCCCGCGTCGTGCAGGAAGCCGCCGTGGCGGGCGTAGAAGGTGCCCTGCTTGTCGGGGTCGGGGTCGTAGAGGGACTCGACGTCCCAGCCGCGGCCTTCGGGGAGTTCGCCGATGGCGTCGGCGCCGTCGGCGACGAGCCGCCACAGGTCCTCGGGGCTCGCGACACCGCCGGGGAAGCGGCAGCTCATGCCGACGATCGCGATGGGCTCCCTGGCGGCCGCCGCGAGCTGCTGGTTCTGCCGTCGCAGCCGCTCGGTCTCCTTCAGAGACGCGCGCAGCGCTTCAACGACCGTGTCCGAAGGCCTCGTCATGTCCGGCTCCACATCCGTGCTGCGTCCATTCGTGCTGCGTGGGCTCGCGCCGCGGCTCGCACTGTGTGTCGTTCGGCGGCTCGTGCCGCGTCCTGCGCCGTGTGTCGTGCCGCGCCTCGCGCCGCGTGGCACACAGCGCGTCGTACTGCGTCTCGTGCTGGGTCAGGAGTCACTGTTGTCCAAGGCCAGCTGGATCAGGTTGGCCACGTCCATGGCGTCGATCGAGGCGTCCGCGTCGTCGTCATCGGCCGGTGCCGTGCCCGTGTCCGGCGCGGCCAGGCGCAGGAGGGCGTCCACGAGGCCCGCCTCGCGGATGCGGGCGATCGGGACGGCCGCCAGGGCGCGGCGGACCTCGGCGTCGGCCGGGTCGTCGGCCCCCGTCCCCTCGCCGTCGGCGCCGTCCGTGGTGTCGGCGGCCGCGTCGGGCAGGAGTTCGGCGAGGAGCTCCAGGGCCAGCTCGCCGGGGGTCGGGTGGTCGAAGACGAGGGTGCTCGGCAGGCTCAGGCCGGTCGCGGCGTTGAGGCGGGTGCGCAGTTCCACGGCGGTCAGGGAGTCGAAGCCGAAGTCCTTGAACGCGCGGTCCTCGCGGACGGCTTCCGTGCCGGTGTGGCCGAGTACGGCGGCGACTTCCGTGCGCACGAGCTTCAGGACGGTCCGCTCGCGCTCGGCGGGCGTCGCGTCGGCGAGTCGGGCGCGCAGGGCGGCCTCCGCGTCGGCTCCGTCGGAGGCGCGTGCGCCCTGGTCGGCGGACGCGGCGTCGAGGGCGCGGCGGGCCTCCGGCAGGTCGTCGAGCAGCGGGCTGGGCCGCCGCACGGTGAACGCCGGGGCGAACCGCTCCCAGTCGACATCGGCGACGGTCACGAGCGGGTCGCGCCGGTCGAGCGCGTGCCGCAGGGCCGCGATCGCCGACTCGGGCCGCAGCACGGGCAGCCCGCGCTTGCTCAGGTGCGCCGCGGCGGCGTCGTCGCCCGCCATGCCCGATCCGCCCCACGGCCCCCACGCCACCGACGTCACGGCCCGGCCCTGGGCCCGGCGGCGCTCGGCGAGGCCGTCGAGGAAGGCGTTGGCGGCGGCGTAAGCGGCCTGGCCGCCGCTGCCCCACACTCCGGCGATGGACGAGAACAGCACGAAGGCGTCCAGCGGCGTGTCGCCGAGCAGGTCGTCCAGGTGCGCCGCGCCCGCGGTCTTCGCGGCGACGATCTCCGCGAAGTCCTCGGGTCCGGTCTCGTCGATCATCCGGTCCTGGCCGAGGCCCGCCGCGTGCACGACGGCGCTGAGCGGCGCGTCCGCGGGGATCTCGGCGAGCAGCCGGGCGAGGGCGTCGCGGTCGGCTACGTCGCAGGCCGCGACGGTGACCTTGGCGCCCAGGTCCTCCAGTTCGGCGCGGAGTTCGGCGGCTCCGGGCGCGTCCGGGCCGCGCCTGCTCGTCAGTACGAGGTGCTGGGCGCCGCCGCCCGCGCACCAGCGTGCGACGTGGGCGCCGAGGGCGCCGGTGCCGCCGGTGACGAGGACGGTGCCGCGCGGCTGCCAGGGCGTGGCCGGGGCGGCGCTCCGGGGCGCCCGGACGAGGCGGCGCACGTGCACGCCCGAGGGGCGGACGGCGAGTTGGTCCTCGGTGAAGCCGGGTGCCGCGGTGCGGGTGAGGAGGGTGGTGAGGAGGTCGCGGGCGCGGGCGGGAACGGTGCCTTCGAGGGCGCCGGTGCCGCTGGTGGCGTCCGTCGTCTTCATGGCGCCCTTGGCGCCGGTGCTCCCCGTCGTCTCCGTGAGGTCGATGAGGCCGCCCCACACGTCGGGGTGCTCAAGGCCCACGACCCGGCCGAATCCCCACGCCTGCCCCTGCGTGACACTGCGTACGGGGTCGGCGTCGCCGACGGAAACGGCGCCGGACGTCGCGATCCACAGCCGCCCGCCGACCTCGGCGTCGACGACGGCCTGCGTGAGCGCGAGGGTCGCGGCCATGCCCCACGTGAGGGCGGGGGTGCCCTCCCTTGAGTGATCGTCTTCGCCGGATGCGGCCTGGCCGTACGGCCGCTCGTCCAGGGCGAGCAGCGACAGCACACCCGCCAGGGCAGCGCCCCCGTCAGCGGCCTCCGCCCCCTCTGCGGACTCCCGCAGGAGCCGCGCCATCGCCGTGCGGTCGACGACCTCGTCACCCACGACGACGCGCCGGACGTCCGCACCCGCGGCGGCGAGCGCCTCTTCGGCGGCCGCGCTCCAGGGGTGTCCGGCCGCACCGGCCGGTACGACAAGGGCCCAGGTCCCGCCGAACGCCGAACCGGCACCCGGCGACGGGTCACCGGACAGCGGCTTCCAGGTGACCCGGTAGCGCAGGGCCTCCACCTGGTGCTGTTCCTGCTGCCGCCGTCGCCAGGTCGCGAGCGCGGGCAGGACGGACTTCAGCGAGGCCTCCTGGTCCAACTCCAGCGTCTCCGCGAGCCCTTCCAGGTCCTCGCGCTGCACGACCTCCCAGAACTCGGCGTCCACGCCGTCGCTCCGGTCCTCGGCCGACGTGCCCGAACCCTTCGGCTCCGGCCAGTAGGTCCGGTGCTGGAAGGCGTACGTGGGCAGCTCCACGAGGCGCCGGGCGCGCGTGGTGCCGTACAGGGGCGTCCAGTCGACGTCGATGCCGCGCACGTGGAGATGGGCGAGGGCGGCGAGGAACGTGTCCGGCTCGGGGCGGTCCTTGCGCAGGGCCGCGACCAGACCGGCCTCGGCGGACGGGTCGGTGATCGTGTCGTGGGCCATCGCCGTCAGGACGGCATCCGGACCGAGTTCCAGCACAGTGCTCGCGCCGAAACCAGTCAGAGCGGTCAGCCCGTCATGGAAGCGGACGGCCTCACGGATGTGACGGACCCAGTACTCCGGATCCTTCAGCTGAGCCGACTCCGCCAGCTCACCCGTGACGTTGGAGACGACGGGCAGCTTCGGCGTCTGGTACGTCAGCTCCTCCGCGACCTTCCGGAAGTCATCCAGCGCCGGGTCCATCAACGGCGAGTGGAAAGCGTGCGACACCTTCAGCCAGCGGACCTTACGGCCCTCGCCGCGAAGCTTCTCCTCCAGACCCGCCAGGACCGTCCGCTCGCCGGAGAGCACCACCTGGGCGGGCCCGTTCACGGCCGCCACACCCACACTCTCCGAGAGGCCCTCCAGCAACGGCAGTACGTCCGCCTCGGCGGCCTGCACCGCGAGCATGCCCCCACCCTCAGGCAGGGCCTGCATCAACCGGCCACGCGCGGCAACCAGTTGAGCCGCATCCTCCAGAGACCACAGCCCAGCCACATACGCGGCGGTCAACTCACCGATCGAGTGCCCGCCCACGATCTCCGGCCGCACCCCGAAGGACTCAGCCAGCCGGTACAGCGCCACCTCGACGGCGAACAGCGCGGGCTGCGCGAAGGCAGTCTGCTCCAGAAGCGCGCCATCGGCTCCGAACATGACGTCCTTCAGCGGGCGTTCCAGGTGCCCGTCCAGGTGCGCGCACACCTCGTCCAGCGCATCCGCGAACACAGGGAACGCCTCGTACAGCTCCCGGCCCATGCCGACCCGCTGACTGCCCTGCCCGGTGAAGACAACCCCGAGACGGCCGTCCGTCACGGAGCCCGTCACGGCCCCGGGCCCGCCCGACGCGACGGCGTCGAGCCCGGCCAGGAGTTCTACCCGGCCGTGGCCGAGCACGACGGCGCGGTGCTCGTGCAGGGCGCGACCCGAGAGGAGCGACCAGGCCACGTCGGCGGACTCCACCTCAGCGCGGCCGGTCAGGTGCTCGACGAGCCGCCCGGCCTGGGCGCGCAGCGCCTCCGTGCTGCGGGCCGACACCAGCCACGGCACGGCCGTCCCCGGAGTGACCTCGTCGGCGGACTCGGGCGACTCAACGGCCCCACCGGACTCGGCGGACTCAGCCCCCGGCGCCTGCTCCACGATCACATGCGCGTTCGTACCGCTCACGCCGAACGAAGAGACCGCAGCCCGACGCGGCGCGCCGCCGTCCCGCCCGGCCCACTCCCGGGCCTCCGTCAACAGCTCGACCGAACCCGCCGACCAGTCGACGTGCGTGCTGGGCTCGTCCACGTGCAGTGTGCGCGGCAGCACGCCGTGGCGCATGGCCATCACCATCTTGATGACGCCCGCGACACCGGCGGCGGCCTGCGTGTGCCCGATGTTGGACTTCACCGAGCCGAGCCACAGGGGCCGGTCGGCCGCCCGCTCCTGCCCGTAGGTGGCGAGGAGCGCCTGGGCCTCGATGGGGTCGCCGAGGGTGGTGCCGGTGCCGTGCGCCTCGACCGCGTCCACGTCACCGGCGGACAGCCGGGCGTTGGCGAGGGCGGCGCGGATGACGCGCTGCTGCGAGGGGCCGTTGGGGGCGGTGAGGCCGTTGCTGGCGCCGTCCTGGTTGACAGCCGAGCCCCGGACAACAGCCAAGACTTCATGACCGTGGCGCTTGGCGTCCGACAGGCGCTCCAGGAGGAGCAGGCCCACGCCCTCGCCCCAGCCGGTACCGTCCGCCGCCTCCGCGAACGCCTTGCAGCGGCCGTCCGCGGCGAGGCCGCGCTGACGGCTGAACTCGATGAACGCGCTGGGCGTGGACATCACGGTCACGCCGCCCGCGAGCGCCATGTCGCACTCGCCCTGCCGCAGCGCCTGCGCGGCGAGGTGCAGCGCGACGAGAGCGGAGGAGCACGCGGTGTCGACGGTCATGGCGGGGCCTTCGAAACCGAAGGCGTACGAGAGGCGGCCGGAGACGACGCTCGCCGCGTTGCCCGTGCCGATGTAGCCCTCGGCGCCTTCGGGGGCGTCCTTCAGGAGGTCCAGGTAGTCCTGGCCGTTCGTGCCGGCGAACACGCCCGTGCGGCTGCCGTGCAGCGTCGGAGGTGCGATCCCGGCACGCTCGAACAGTTCCCACGCGGTCTCCAGGAGGAGCCGCTGCTGCGGGTCCATGGCGAGGGCCTCGCGCGGCGAGATGCCGAAGAAGTCCGCGTCGAACCCGCCCGCGTCCGGCAGGAATCCGCCCTGGCGGGCGTAGGTGGAGCCGGGCGTCGCCGGGTCGGGGTCGTACAGCCCCCCGGTGTCCCAGCCTCGGTCGGCGGGGAACTCCCCCATCGCGTCGACGCCGTCGGCGACGAGCCGCCACAGGTCTTCCGGGTCGCGCACGCCGCCGGGGAAGCGGCAGCTCATCGACACGATGGCGATGGGCTCGTCGTCGACCGGGCCGGTGGGCGCGACCGCCGTGGGGGCGGTGGTGTCGAAGCTGTCGCCGGTGAGGAGGAGGCCGGAGAGATAATCGGCGACGGACCTCGGCGACGGGTAGTCGAAGACGAGGGTGGCCGGGAGGGTGAGGCCGGTCGCGGCGCCCAGGCGGTTGCGGAACTCCACCGAGGTGAGCGAGTCGAACCCCAGCCCCTTGAAGGCGCTGTCGCCGGGCACCGCCTCCGTACCGCCGTGCCCGAGCACCGCGGCGGCCTGGTTCCGCACCAGGTCGAGCAGGGTCCGCTCGGCGTCCGGGCGCGGCAGGGCCGCCAACTGGTCCTTGAGGGACGTGACTTCGCCGTCACCCGCACCAGCGGTCTGCTCCGCGCGGGCGGCCGCCGTCTCCGGCAGGTCGTCGAAGAGGGTGCTGCGCCGGGTGGCCGTGAAGCCGTCGGCGAACCGGTCCCAGACGATGTCGGCGACGACGAGGGCGGACGTCCTGTCCGCCGACGCGACCTGCGCGGACGAGACCTGCGCGGACGCGTGGGCTGTCGCCCGGCGCAGCGCCTCGATCGCACGCGCCGGGTCCATGACGGGCAGGCCCGCTTCGCGCATCCGCCCGTCGGAGCCGTCGTCGGCGGCCATGCCGCTCCCGGCCCACGGGCCCCAGGCAAGCGAGACGGCGGGCAGTCCGGCGGCACTCCGCTGTTCGGCGAGGGCGTCCAGGAAGGCGTTCGCCGCCGCGTAGTTGCCCTGGCCGGGCGCGCCGACGGTCCCGGTGAGGGAGGAGAAGAGGACGAAGGCCGACAGGTCGGCGTGGCGGGTCAGCTCGTCCAGGTTCCGGGCCGACTCGGCCTTGGCACGGAACACGGAAGCCATCCGGTCCGCCGTGAGCCCGTCGAGGACGCCGTCGTCCAGGACACCCGCCGTGTGGAACACCCCGGTCAACGGCACATCGTCCGGGATCTCCCCCAGGACTTGGGCCAGCGCCTCACGGTCCGCCGCGTCACACGCCGCGACCGTCACGCGTACACCCAACTCCTCCAATTCGGTACGGAGTTCGGGCGCACCCGGCGCGTCAAGACCACGACGGCTCGTCAGCAGCACATGACCGGCACCCGCACGCGCCACCCACCGCGCCACATGACCACCCAGCGCACCCGTACCACCCGTCACAAGCACCGTGCCACCAGCCGGAGACCACTCCCCCACTGACGACTCGCTCAGCGCCGCGTCCCCGAAGCCCGCACGCACCAGTCTGCGTACGAACACACCGGAGCCGCGCACCGCCACCTGGTCCTCGCCCGACGAGGCCCCGAGGACCTGGGTGAGCCGGGACATGGCACGCGCGTCGGCCGTCTCGGGCAGGTCCACCAGACCGCCCCAGCGCTCGGGGTGTTCGAGGGCGACGACCCGGCCGAGGCCCCACACGGCCGCGCCGTCGGCGTCGGCCACGGAGTCCGAGGCGCCGACGGAGACGGCGCCCCGCGTCGCCACCCACAGCGGCGCGGCCACCGCCGCGTCACCGAGGGCCTGCACGAGGGCGAGAGTCGGGAGCACGTCGGCCGGCGCGCACGCCAGCAGGGAGAGGACGCCCGTGACGGTCGTGCCGTTCCCGGTGTCCTGGTCGTGGTCCGCGAGGGCGTCGGTCACGCGCGCCCGCAGCGTGTCGCGGTCGGTGTCCCGCGCGTCCACCCGCAGGACGTGCACCCGTGCCCCGGCCTGTTCCAGGGCGCGGGCGGAGGCGTCGAGCCACGGCTCGTCCGTCGCGTCGGCGCGGGCGACGACCAGCCAGGTGCCGGTGAGTCCGGCCCGCGACTGCTTGGCGAGCGGCTTCCAGGTGACGCGGTACTGCCAGCGGTCCAGCTCGGACTGCTCGTGCCGCTGCCGTCGCCAGGCCGTCAGCGCGGGCAGCACGGACCGCAGCGGCGCCTCCTCGTCGACGTCAAGGGCCCCGGTCAGAGCCGCGAGGTCCTCGTCCTCCACGGCCTTCCAGAAACTCGCGTCCGCCGGGTCGAAGCCGTCCCCGGCGGCGCCCGTCGCCTGCTCCAGGGGGTTGAGCCAGAGGTGCTGGTGCTGGAAGGCGTACGTGGGCAGGTCGACGTGGCGGCGCGCCTCGACGGGCTCGAAGAAGCGGGACCAGTCGACGGTGGTGCCGCGCACGTGGAGATGGGCGAGGGCGGCGAGGAACGTGTCCGGCTCGGGGCGGTCCTTGCGCAGGGCCGCGACCAGACCGGCCTGGGCGGCCGGGTCGGTGATCGTGTCGTGGGCCATCGCCGTCAGGACGGCGTCCGGACCGAGTTCCAGCACAGTGCTCGCGCCGAAACCGGTCAGAGCGGTCAGCCCGTCGTGGAAGCGGACGGCCTCGCGAATGTGGCGGACCCAGTACTCCGGATCCTTCAGCTGAGCCGACTCCGCCAGCTCACCCGTGACGTTGGAGACGACGGGCAGCTTCGGGTCCTGGTACGTCAGCTCCTCCGCGACCTTCCGGAAGTCGTCCAGCGCCGGGTCCATCAACGGCGAGTGGAAAGCGTGCGAGACCTTCAGCCAGCGGACCTTGCGGCTCTCACCGCGAAGCTTCCCCTCCAGGCCCTCCAGGACCGTCCGGTCACCGGAGAGCACCACCTGCGTCGACCCGTTCACAGCCGCCACACCGGCGCGATCCGATACGCCCTCAAGCAGCGGCAGTACGTCGGCCTCAGCGGCCTGGACCGCGAGCATGCCCCCGCCCTCGGGCAGGGCCTGCATCAACCGGCCGCGCGCAGCCACCAGTTGGGCAGCGTCCTCCAGGGACCACAGCCCGGCCACATACGCAGCGGTCAACTCACCGATCGAGTGCCCGCCGACGATCTCCGGCCGCACCCCGAAGGACTCGACGAGCCGGTACAGCGCCACCTCGACGGCGAACAGCGCGGGCTGCGCGAAGCCGGTCTGGGCGAGCGCCTCCGCGTCGGTACCGAACATGACGTCCTTCAACGGACGCTCCAACAGCCCGTCCAGGTGCGCACACACCTCGTCCAGGGCGTCGGCGAACACGGGGAAGGCGTCGTACAACTCACGCCCCATACCGACGCGCTGACTGCCCTGCCCGGTGAAGAGAACGCCGAGACGGCCCTCGACCACCGAACCAGTCACCACCCCCGGACCACCGGAGGCCACGACTCCCAGCCCGGCGAGGAACTCCTCCCGCTCCCGCCCGAAGACGACCGCCCGGTGCTCGTGCAGGGCGCGGCCCGAAAGCAGCGACCAGCCCACGCCGACGGCGTCGAGGTCCCCGCGCCCGGCCACGTGGTCCCGCAGCCGCTCGGCCTGTGCCCGCAGCGCCTCGGCGCTGCGGCCCGAAACCGCCCACGGCACCACGGCACCCGCCACCGGCGCGGCACCGACGGGCTCGGCCGACTCGGGCTGCTCCGCGGGCTCCTCCAGGGACGCCTGCTCGACGATCACATGCGCGTTGGTGCCGCTCACGCCGAACGACGACACACCCGCGCGACGCGGCGCGCCGCCGTCCCGCCCGGCCCACTCCCGGGCCTCCGTCAACAGCTCGACAGCCCCGGCCTCCCAGTCCACGTGGGAGTTCGGGCGGTCCACGTGGAGGGTGCGGGGCAGGGTCTCGTGCCGCATGGCCATGACCATCTTGATGACGCCCGCGACTCCGGCGGCGGCCTGCGTGTGCCCGAGGTTGGACTTCACCGAGCCGAGCCACAGGGGCGCGGTGCCGCCGGTGGTGGTCTCGGGGCGGTCCTGGCCGTAGGTGGCGAGGAGCGCCTGGGCCTCGATCGGGTCGCCGAGGGTCGTGCCGGTGCCGTGCGCCTCGACCGCGTCGACATCGGCGGCCGTGAGGCCCGCGTTGGTCAGGGCGGCGCGGATGACACGCTGCTGGGCGGGGCCGTTGGGGGCGGTGAGGCCGCTGCTGGCGCCGTCCTGGTTGACGGCGGTGCCGCGGACGACCGCGAGGACCTTGTGGCCGTTGCGGCGCGCGTCCGAGAGGCGCTCCAGGAGGAGCAGGCCGACGCCCTCGCCCCAGCCGGTGCCGTCCGCGGCCTCGGCGAAGGCCTTGCAGCGGCCGTCGGCGGAGAGGCCGCGCTGACGGCTGAACTCCACGAAGGTGTCCGGCGTCGACATGACGGTCACGCCACCGGCGAGGGCCATGGTGCACTCGCCCTGGCGCAGCGCCTGCGCGGCGAGGTGCAGGGCGACGAGGGAGGAGGAGCAGGCCGTGTCGATGGTGACGGCGGGGCCTTCGAGGCCGAAGGTGTACGAGACGCGTCCGGAGGCGATGCTGCCCGCGCTGCCGTTGCCGAGGTAGCCCTCGAACTCCTCCAGGCCCTCGGGGCTGCTGAGGATGCGGTTGCCGTAGTCGCCGTACATGACGCCGACGAAGACTCCGGTCTTGGACCCTCGTACGGACAGCGGGTCGACGCCCGCCCGCTCGAAGGCCTCCCAGGTGGATTCCAGGAGGAGGCGCTGCTGCGGGTCGATGGCGAGGGCCTCGCGCGGCGAGATGCCGAAGAAGGCCGGGTCGAACTCCGCCGCGTCGTGCAGGAATCCGCCTTCGCGGGCGTAGCTCTTGCCCGCGCGGGTCGGGTCGGGGTCGTGGAGGTCCGCGTCCCAGCCCCGGTCGTCGGGGAAGGGGGAGATCGCGTCCCCGCCCTCGGCGACGAGCTGCCAGAGGTCTTCCGGGCCGCTCACGCCGCCGGGGTAGCGGCAGCTCATCGCGACGATGGCGATGGGCTCCCGGCTCACCGACTCGGCGTCCTGTAGACGCTGCCGGGTCTGATGCAGATCCGCGGTAACTCGCTTGAGGTACTCGCGGAGTTTCTGCTCGTTCGCCATTTCGGTGCGACTCCTTCAACGCAGAGGGCCGACCCCATCACATCGGCGGGAGGGCAGGGGCAACAACCCCTACCCTCCCCCTATGGACCCCTTGAGGAATTTCTAGGAATTACTTTCAGGAGACGCCGAGTTCGTTGTCGATGAAGTCAAACATGTCATCGTCGTCGGCGTCTTCGAGCTGGTCCGCGATGGCGGGCCCGGTGCTCCCCGCGGGGTCGGCGGTGTCGAGCCTGCCGAGCAGCGCCCGCAGCCTGCCGCGCACGGCGGTCCGTTCGTCGCCTGCGAGGACGCCCGCGGCCAGCGCCGCTTCCAGCCCGGCCAGCTCGGCGATCACCCCGCCCGGCCGCGCTCCCGCGACCGGCTCCGCCGACTCCGCGCCGCTCGGCAGGCTCTCGTCCAGATAGGAGGCGAGGGCCGCCGGCGACGGGTAGTCGAAGATCAGGGTGGCGGGCAGGCGCAGTCCGGAAAGGGAGTTCAGCCGATTCCGGAGTTCCACCGCGGTGAGCGAGTCGACGCCCAATTCCAGGAATCCACGGGTGGCCCCTATTGCCTCGGGCCCGGAATGCCCGAGCACCGTCGCCACATTACCCCGCACGGCGTCGAGCAGGGCCCGTTCGCGCTCCTCGGGGGAAAGTCCCGCCAATTCCCTGACGAGGGCGGGCCCGGTGCCGTTCGGCTCGGCCGGGTTGCCGGAGCGCGCGAGCGCCCTGTCGACGCGGCGGGCCGGGGCGGGGACCAGGTCCGCGAACACGGGCTGTACGCCGTCGGGTCCCGCGGAGGCCCGCAGGGACGCGGTGTCCAGGCGGAGCGGCACGAGAACGGCGGGGGCGTCGGGGTTCTGCGGCGATGCGGGGGTCACCCCGGTCGAGGTCAGGGTCACGGCGGTGTCGAGGAGCGCAAGGCCCTCCGCAGTGGACAGCGCGGCCACGCCGCCCCGCGCCATGCGTCCCAGGTCGGCCCCGGCCAGCTTGCCCGTCATGTCGCTCTCCTGCGCCCACAGGCCCCAGGCGAGGGAGACCGCCGGGAGGCCCTGGCTGCGGCGTACGACCGCGAGCGCGTCCAGGACGCTGTTGGCGGCGGCGTAGTTCCCCTGGCCGGGGCTGCCGAGGACACCCGCGGCGGAGGAGAACAGCACGAACGCGGACAGGTCGAGGCCGGCCGTCAGCTCGTGCAGGTTCAACGCCGCGTCCACCTTCGGGCGGAGCACCGTGTCCAGGCGCTCCGGCGTCAGCGACGTGACCACGCCGTCGTCCAGTACGCCCGCGACGTGCACGACCGCCGACAACTCACTGCCCGTCTTGCCCAGCAAGGCGCCCAGCGCCTCGCGGTCGGCCACGTCGCACGCGGCCACGGTGACCCGCGCGCCCGTCGCCTCCAGCTCCGCGCACAGGTCGTCGGCGCCGGTGGCGGCGGCGCCCCTGCGGGAGACCAGGAGCAGATCGCGTACGCCGTGCCGCTCGGCGAGATGCTTCGTGACGACGCGTCCCAGGCCGCCGAAGGCGCCCGTGACGAGGACGGTGCCCGCGCCGAACGGGGCCACGTCCTCGGTCGGGGCGGCGGCCGTTCGGGCCAGTCGCGGCACCCACACCTCGCCGTCCCGCACCGCCACCTCGGGCTCACCCGAGGCGAGCACGGCGGCCAGCGCCGATCCGGCGACCGAACCCGCGCCCACGAGGACGTCCACGCCCGAGGCGGCATCCACGTCGACGTCCGCATCGACACTCACGTCGACACCCGCGTCGGCATCCGTATCGACAAGGACGAACCGCCCCGGGTGCTCCACCTGCGCCGACCGCACGAGACCCCAGATCGCCGCCCCCGCGGGGTCGACCTCCGTGTCCGTGCCCCCGGCGGGAACCGCGCCGCGCGTCACGACCACGAGCCGCGCGTCCTCGAACCGCTCGTCGGCGAGCCAGCCCTGCACGACGGTGAGGGCGTCGGCCAGCGTCGCGGAGACCGCCTTCGCCCCCACGGGCCCGCCGTCTGCGGCGACCGACGCCCCGCCCGCGCGCCACAGCACCCCGGCGGGAAGCGTCTCCCCCGCCCCGAGCGCCGTGCCCAGGGCGGCGAGGTCGGCGAAGACCCGCGCGCCCGGCACCGCCTCCGTGTCCCCGATGAGCACCAGGGGCACCTCCTCGGCGGCCGTGGCCCCGTCCTGCCGCTTCCACTCGACGTGGAACAGCGAGTCGGCTCCCGCCCCACCGCCGCGGAGCTGCTCGTCCGAAACCGGGCGCGACACCAGCGAGTTGACGGTGGCGACCACCTGCCCGGTCTGGTCGGCGAGCGTCAGCGTCACGGCGTCCGCTCCGGCGCCGCGCAGCCGCACCCGGACCGTGGCGGCGCCCGCCTGGTGCAGACGTACGCCGCTCCAGGCGAAGGGCAGCCCGAGGCCCTGGCGTTCGTCGTCGCCGTCCTGCGCCCCGGGAAGGAGCAGGGTGGCGTGCAGCGCGGCGTCGAGGAGGGCCGGGTGCAGGGTGAAGGCCTCGGCGTCCGACTCCTCGGGCAGGGCGACTTCGGCGAAGACCTCGTCGCCGCGCCGCCAGGCCGCGCGCAGCCCCTGGAACACCGGGCCGTAGCCGTATCCCGTCTCGGCGAGGCGGTCGTACAGCTCGGCGGCGTCGGCGATCGGCTCCGCGTCGCGCGGCGGCCACTCGGACAGGCCCTGGGGCTCCTCCTCGTCGGCCTCGGCGGACAGGAAACCGGCCGCGTGCCGCGTCCACGGGCCCTCGGGGTCGGCCTCGTCGCGCGAGTGGACGCTCACCGGGGCGCGCCCGTCGTCGTCCACCGCGCCGACACTGACCTGCAACTGCACGGCGCCACGCTCGGGCAGCACCAGCGGAGCCGCCAGCGTCAGCTCCTCAAGGACCCCGCAACCGACTTCGTCACCGGCCCGCACGGCCAGCTCCACGAACGCCGTCCCCGGCAGCAGCACCCGTCCGCCCACGGCGTGATCCGCCAGCCATGGGTGGGTGGCCACCGAAAGACGCCCCGCCAGCAAGTAGCCACCGGAGTCCACCAGCGGCACGGCCGCTCCGAGGAGCGGGTGCCCGGCCGACGCCAGCCCCGTGGCCGACACGTCGCCCGCGCCGCGCACGGCCGCACTCGGCCAGTAGCGCCGCCCCTGGAAGGCGTACGTGGGCAGGTCCACCCGGCGCCGCGACGCGACCGGCGCGTACAGCGGCGCCCAGTCGACGTCGACTCCGCGCACATGCAGCTGAGCGAGAGCCGCCAGGAACGTGTCCGGCTCGGAGCGGTCCTTGCGCACGGCCGCGACCAGGCCCGCCTGCGCCTCCTGATCCGTGATCGTGTCGTGCGCCATCGCCGTGAGAACCGAGTCCGGGCCCAGCTCCAGGAGGGTCGACACGCCCTGCGCCGTGAGAGCCCCGAGGCCGTCGTGGAAGCGGACCGCCTCGCGCACGTGCCGCACCCAGTACTCCGGGTCCTGCAGCTGGGCGGCCTCCGCCAGCTCACCGGTCACATTCGAGACCACCGGCAGGGCGAGTTCCTGGTACGTCAGGCTCTCGGCGACCTTGCGGAAGTCGTCCAGGACGGGGTCCATGAGGGGCGAGTGGAAGGCATGGGACACCTTCAGCCACCGGACCTTGCGGCCTTCGCCGCGCAGCTTCTCCTCCAGGCCCTCAAGGACCGTCCGGTCTCCGGAGAGGACCACCTGCGTCGGCCCGTTCACAGCCGCCACACCGGCGCGATCCGATACGCCCTCAAGCAGCGGCAGTACGTCGGCCTCAGCGGCCTGGACCGCGAGCATGCCCCCGCCCTCGGGCAGGGCCTGCATCAACCGGCCGCGCGCAGCCACCAGTTGGGCAGCGTCCTCCAGGGACCACAGCCCGGCCACATACGCGGCCGCCAGCTCGCCGATCGAGTGACCACCGACGATCTCCGGCCGCACCCCGAAGGACTCGGCCAGCCGGAACAACGCCACCTCGACCGCGAACAACGCGGGCTGCGCGAAGCCGGTCTGGGCGAGCGCCTCCGCGTCGGTACCGAACATGACGTCCTTCAACGGACGCTCCAGCAGCCCGTCCAGATGCGCGCAGACTTCGTCCAGCGCATCCGCGAACACAGGGAACGCCTCGTACAACTCACGCCCCATACCCACGCGCTGGCTGCCCTGCCCGGTGAAGACGACCCCAAGACGGCCATCGACCACCGAACCGGTCACAGCCCCCGGACCATCGGAGGCAACCGCCCCAAGTCCGGCCAGGAAGGCATCCCGCTCCCGACCGAAGACGACCGCCCGGTGCTCGTGCGCCGCGCGTCCCGACAGGAGCGACCAGCCCACGTCCACGGGGTCGACGTCGGCGTGGGTCACCGCGTGGTCCCGCAGCCGCTCGGCCTGGGTCCGCAGGGCGTCCGCGCTGCGGCCCGACACCAGCCAGGGCAGTGCGTACGTCGGTGTGGCCGCCGGGGAAACGGCCTCGGCGGGCTTGTCCGACTGCGCCGCCCGTTCCACGATCACGTGGGCGTTGGTGCCGCTCACGCCGAAGGACGAGATGCCCGCGCGACGCGGCGCGCCGCCCTCGCGGCCCGGCCACTCCCGGGGCTCCGTCAACAGCTCGACAGCCCCCGCCGACCAGTCCACATGGGAGCTGGGCTCGTCCACGTGCAGGGTCTGCGGCAGGACACCCTCCCGCATCGCCATCACCATCTTGATGACGCCCGCGACACCGGCGGCGGCCTGCGTGTGACCGATGTTGGACTTGATGGAACCCAGCCACAGCGGCTGGTCGGCAGGGCGCTCCTTGCCGTAGGTGGCGAGGAGGGCCTGGGCCTCGATCGGGTCGCCGAGGGTGGTGCCCGTGCCGTGGGCCTCGACGGCGTCCACGTCACCGGCCGACAGACCCGCGCTCTCCAACGCGGCACGGATGACCCGCTGCTGGGACGGCCCGTTCGGCGCCGTCAGGCCGTTGCTCGCACCGTCCTGGTTGACGGCCGAGCCACGCACGACCGCCAGCACTTCATGACCGTGGCGCTTGGCGTCCGAAAGCCGCTCCAGCAGGAGCAGGCCCACGCCCTCGCCCCAGCCCGTGCCATCGGCGGCCTCCGCGAACGCCTTGCAGCGGCCGTCCGTGGCGAGGCCGCGCTGGCGGCTGAACTCCACGAAGGTGTCCGGCGTCGACATCACCGTGACACCACCGGCGAGCGCCATGTCGCACTCGCCCTGGCGCAGCGCCTGGGCCGCGAGGTGCAGCGCGACCAGGGACGACGAGCACGCCGTGTCCACGGTCACCGCCGGGCCCTCCAGGCCGAAGGCGTAGGAGAGGCGGCCCGAGACGACGCTGGCGGCGTTGCCCGTGCCGAGGTAGCCCTCGCCTCGGTCGGGGGCCGTGCGCAGGACGTCCTCGTAGTCCTGGCCGTTGGTGCCGGAGAAGACGCCGGTGCGGCTGCCGCGCAGGGTCGCCGGGTCGATGCCCGCGCGCTCGAAGAGTTCCCAGGAGGTCTCCAGGAGGAGCCGCTGCTGCGGGTCCATGGCGAGGGCCTCGCGCGGGGAGATCCCGAAGAAGTCCGCGTCGAAGTCGGCCATGTCGTGGAGGAAGCCGCCCTCGCGGACGTAGCTCGTCCCGGCGTGGTCGGGGTCCGGGTGGTAGAGCGAATCGACGTTCCAGCCGCGGTCGTCCGGCATGTCGCCGATGGCGTCCCTGCCGTCGCTGAGGAGCCGCCACAGGTCTTCGGGGGACCGTACGCCGCCGGGGAAGCGGCAGCTCATCGACACGATCACGATGGGGTCGCCGTCGACCGCGCCCGCCCGGCCCCGGGCGGGCTCCGGGGTGTCGCCGCCGAGCGGGGCGATGTCGCCGAGGAGTTCGTCGCGGAGGTGCGCGGCGAGGGCCTCGGGGGTGGGGTGGTCGAAGATCAGTGTCGCCGGGAGGTGGAGTCCGCCGGCCGCGCCGATGAGGTTGCGCAGTTCGACGGCGGTCAGCGAGTCGAAGCCGAGGTCCTTGAAGGGGCGGGTGGCGTCGACGGTCTTGGTCGCGGGGTAGCCGAGGACGGTCGCCACCCGGTCGCGTACGAGATCCAGGAGGACCCGGTCCCGTTCCGCCGCCGGGAGCGTGGCGAGCCGCTCCGCGAGCGGGAGCGTGGCGGTGTCGGGAGCGGTCGACGCGGCCGCGCCCCGTGCGTCCGCCGTCGAGGGCCCGGTCGGGCCGTCGGCGCGCGTGAGCTGGTCGAACAGGTGGTTGGGGCGGGCCAGGGCGTAGGTCGGCGCGCAGACGTCCCAGTCGACGTCGGCGAGCGTGACCGCTGCCGTGACCGGGCCCGTGTGCGCGTCGGATCGCGCGGCGGCCGCCAGTGCGGCGGCCATCGCGGCGACCGCCAGGTCCGGTGCCATCGAGGGCATGCCGCTGTCCCGTACGCGCTGTTCCACGACGCCGCCGTCGACGGCCATGCCGCCGCCTGCCCACGGGCCCCACGCGAGGGAGAGGGCGGGCAGGCCGAGGGACCTGCGGTGGTGGGCGAAGGCGTCCAGGAAGGCGTTCGCGGCCGCGTAGTTGCCCTGGCCGCCGATGCCCATGGAGCCCGCGACGGACGAGAAGAGCACGAACGCCGTCAGCTGTTCGTGGTCGCGGGTCAGCTCGTGGAGGTTCAGGGCCGCTTGCGCCTTGGGCCGGAACACGGTGGCGAACCGGCCCGCCGTGAGGCCGTCGAGGACCCCGTCGTCCAGGACACCCGCCGTGTGGAACACCCCGGTCAACGGCACATCGTCCGGAATCCCGTCCAGAACCCGCGCCAGCGCCTCACGGTCCGCCGCGTCACACGCCGCGACCGTCACCCGGACGCCCAACTCCTCCAATTCAGTACGGAGTTCGGGCGCACCCGGCGCCTCAAGACCACGACGGCTCGTCAACAGCACATGACCGGCACCCGCACGCGCCACCCACCGCGCCACATGACCACCCAGCGCACCCGTACCACCCGTCACAAGCACCGTGCCACCAGCCGGAGACCACTCCCCCACCGACGGCGCATCGCCCAGCGCCGCGTCGGCCGAGGGGACGCGCGCCAGCCTGCGTACGAACACACCGGAGCCACGCACCGCCACCTGGTCCTCACCGGACGTCGAGGCGGCGGCCAGGGCGTCGGCGAGCCGCAGCCGTGACCGCTCGTCGGCGTGTTCGGGCAGGTCGACGAGGCCGCCCCACAGCTGGGGCTGTTCCAGGGCGGCGACGCGGCCCATGCCCCACACGGGGGCCTGCGCGGGAGCCGTCAGGCGGTCCGAGCGGCCCGTGGTCACGGCGCCGCTCGTGGCGGCCCACAGGGGGGCGGCCACGTCCGCGTCGCCCAGGGCCTGGAGGAGGGCGAGCACGCCTTCGAGGCCGACGGAGACAGTCGGGTGCGCCGAGCCCTCGGACGCGTCGAGGGCCAGCAGGGAGAGCACGCCCTGGGGGTGGTCGGCGCCCGACTCGGCCTGGTCGGCGAGGAGTTCGCGGAGCTTGGCGCCGAGGATGTCGCGGCGGTTCTCGTCGGGGCGCACCGGGATCAGGGCCACGCGTGCGCCACGGGACTCGAGGCCCGCGGTCGCGGCGGCGACCCACGGGTGCGCGTCCGCGTCCGCCGGGGCGACCACCCACCACGTACCGTCGAAGGCCGCCGGGGCCAGGCCGGTCAGCGGCTTCCACGCCTCCTGGTAGAGCCACCGCCCGACCGTGGAGGCCTCGCGCCGTTGCCGTCGCCACGACGACAGCACCGGCAGCGCCTCACCCAGCGCCGCCACGCCTTCGGCTTCGCCCTCCGCGCCCAGCTCGGCGCTCAGCGACTCCAGGTCGCCGCGCTCCACGGCCTCCCAGAAGCGTGCCTCCACCTCGTCGACGCCGAGCCCGCCGCCACGGGCGACGGCGGCGGCGGACGCGGACAGGTCGAGCCAGTAGTGGTCGCGCTGGAAGGCGTACGTGGGCAGGTCGACGCGGCGGCGGGCCGCCACGGGGGTGTACAGCGGCGTCCAGTCGACGTCGCAGCCACGTGCGTGCAGTTGGGCGAGGGCGGCGAGGAACGTGGCCGGTTCGGGGCGGTCCTTGCGCAGGGCCGCGACGAGACCGGCCTGGGCGGCCGGGTCCGTGATCGTGTCGTGGGCCATCGCCGTGAGCACCGAGTCCGGGCCCAGTTCCAGGAGGGTCGACACGCCCTGCGCCGTGAGGGCGCCGAGTCCGTCGTGGAAGCGGACGGCCTCACGGATGTGACGGACCCAGTAGTCGGGGTCCTTCAGCTGGGCGGTGTCCGCCGGTTCACCGGTCACGTTCGAGATGACCGGCAGCTTCGGGTCCTGGTAGGCGAGGCCCTGCGCGACCGCGCGGAACTCGTCCAGGACCGGGTCCATGAGGGGCGAGTGGAAGGCATGCGAGACCTTCAGCCACCGCACCTTGCGGCCCTCGCCGCGCAGCTTCTCCTCCAGGCCTTCAAGAACCGTGCGGTCGCCGGAGAGGACCACCTGCGTCGGCCCGTTCACCGCCGCCACGCCGACGCTCTCCGCGAGGCCCTCCAGGAGCGGAAGCAGGTCCGCCTCCGCCGCCTGCACGGCCAGCATCGCGCCGCCCGCCGGGAGCGACTGCATCAACCGGCCGCGCGCGGCGACGAGTCGGGCCGCGTCCTCCAGGGACCACAGGCCCGCGATGTACGCGGCCGTCAGCTCGCCGATGGAGTGCCCGCCGACGATCTCCGGGCGCACCCCGAAGGACTCGACGAGGCGGAACAGGGCCACCTCGACGGCGAACAGCGCGGGCTGCGCGTAGGCGGTCTGGGCGAGCGCCTCCGCGTCGGTGCCGAACATGACGTCCTTGAGCGGGCGTTCCAGCAGCCCGTCCAGGTGCGCGCACACCTCGTCCAGGGCGTCGGCGAATACGGGGAAGGCGTCGTACAACTCCCGTCCCATGTCGACGCGTTGGCTGCCCTGCCCGGTGAAGAGGACTCCGAGGCGGCCCTCGACCACGGAACCGGTGACGACCCCCGGACCTCCGGACACCACGGCCCCGAGCCCGGCGAGGAACTCCTCCCGCTCCCGGCCGAAGACGACCGCCCGGTGCTCGTGCAGGGCGCGGCCCGAAAGCAACGACCAGCCCACGCCGACGGCGTCGAGGTCCTCGCGCCCGGCCACGTGCGCGCGCAGGGTCTCCGCCTGTGCCCGCAGCGCCTCCGCGCTGCGCGCCGACACCACCCACGGGACCACGGCCACGGCCACCGGCGCGGCACCGACGGGCTCGGCCGACTCGCTCGGCTCGGTGGGCTCGACCGCCTGGGCCTGTTCCACGATCACGTGGGCGTTGGTACCGCTCACGCCGAACGACGAGATGCCCGCACGACGCGGCGCGCCGCCCTCGCGGCCCGGCCACTCCCGGGACTCCGTCAGGAGCTCGACAGCGCCCGCTTCCCAGTCGACGTGGGAGCTGGGCTCGTCCACGTGCAGGGTCTGCGGCAGAACACCCTCCCGCATCGCCATCACCATCTTGATGACACCCGCGACACCGGCGGCAGCCTGGGTGTGCCCGATGTTGGACTTGATGGAGCCGAGCCACAGCGGCTCGCGCCCTGCCGGGCCCTCCGGCCGTGTCCGCCCGTAGGTGGCGAGCAGTGCCTGGGCCTCGATCGGGTCGCCGAGGGTGGTGCCCGTGCCGTGGGCCTCGACGGCGTCCACGTCACCGGCCGACAGACCCGCGCTCTCCAACGCGGCGCGAATGACGCGCTGCTGGGAGGGCCCGTTCGGCGCCGTCAGGCCGTTGCTCGCGCCGTCCTGGTTGACGGCCGAGCCACGCACGATCGCCAGGACCTCGTGCCCGTTGCGGCGGGCATCGGACAGCCGCTCCAGGAGCAGCAGGCCCACGCCCTCGCCCCAGCCCGTGCCGTCGGCGGCCTCCGCGAAGGCCTTGCAGCGGCCGTCCGTGGCGAGGCCGCGCTGGCGGCTGAACTGCACGAAGGTGTCGGGGGACGCCATCACGGTCACGCCGCCCGCGAGCGCCATGTCGCACTCGCCCTGGCGCAGCGCCTGGGCCGCGAGGTGCAGGGCCACGAGCGACGCGGAGCAGGCGGTGTCCACGGTGACGGCGGGGCCTTCGAGGCCGAAGGCATAGGAGAGGCGGCCGGACATGACGCTCACCGCGTTGCCGGTGAGGACGTGGCTCTCGATGTCCTGGGGGACGGCGGCCATGCGGGAGATGTAGTCGTCGCCGTTGGAGCCGACGAAGACGCCCGCGCGGGTGCCGCGCAGGGTCGTCGGGTCGATGCCCGCGCGCTCGAACAACTCCCAGGAGGTCTCCAGGAGATGGCGCTGCTGCGGGTCCATGGCGAGGGCCTCGCGCGGCGAGATGCCGAAGAAGTCCGCGTCGAACTCGCCCGCCTCGGACAGGAAGCCGCCCTCGCGGACGTAGGTCTTGCCCGCGCGGTCGGGGTCCGGGTCGTAGAGGTCGGCGAGGTCCCAGCCACGGTCGCCCGGGAACTCGCCCATGGCGTCGCGGCCCTCGGCGACGAGACGCCACAGGTCCTCGGGTCCGCGCACGCCGCCGGGGAAGCGGCAGCTCATCGACACGATCGCGATGGGGTCGTCGTCGACGGACGTGATGTCGGCCCCGGCCGTACCACGGGGCTCGGTCTCGGCCGCGTCGGAGCCGAACATCTCCTCGGCCAAGTGGGCCGCGAGGAGTGCGGAGTTGGGGTAGTCGAAGACGAGGGAGGCGGGCAGGCGCAGGCCCGTCGCCGCCTGCACGCGGTTGCGCAGTTCCACGGCGGTGAGGGAGTCGAAGCCCAGCTCGCGGAAGGCCCGGTCCGGGTCGATGGCCTCAGGGGCGGAGTGGCCGAGGACGGCGGCGGCCTGGGCGCGGACGAAGGTGACGAGGGCCGCGTCGCGCTCCGCCGCGGCGAGGGGGGCGAGTCGGCGTATCCAGTCGGGGCCGGTGACGATGTGGCCGCCGGTGGTGTCGGGGGTGCCGTCGGCCGGGGCGGCGGTCCGCTCCCGCACCTCGGGGATCGCGGCGAAGAGGGGGTTGGGGCGGGCCGCGACGAAGCCCGGCAGGAAGGTGTCCCAGTCCACGGCGGCGATGACGACACTCGCGTCGCCGCGCTCGACGGCGTCCCGCAGGGCGGCGACGGCACGCTCGGGCGGCATCGGCGGCATGCCGTCGCGCCGGGTCCGCTCGGCGCGCACGGCGGTGTCGGCGAGCCCGGCGCCGTCCCAGGTGCCCCACGCGACGGAGGTGGCGGGCAGGCCGTCGGCGCGGCGCTGTTCGGCGAGCGCGTCCAAGTAGGCGTTGGCGGCGGCGTAGTTGGCCTGCCCTGCGTTGCCGAGCGCGCCGGACGCCGACGAGTACAGGACGAACGCGTCCAGGTCCAGGTCCCGGGTGAGGTCGTGCAGGGCGGTGGCAGCCGGGGACTTGGGGCGCAGCACGCCGTCGAAGCGTCCGGGGGTGAGGCCGTCGACGGTCCCGTCGTCCAGGACTCCGGCCGTGTGCACGACGGCCGTCAGGGGTGCGTCGGCGGGGATCCCGTCCAGGACCCGCGCCAGCGCCTCCCGGTCGGCCACGTCACAGGCCGCGACGGTCACGCGTACACCCAACTCCTCCAGCTCGGCCTGGAGTTCGCTGGCGCCGGGGGCGTCGAGGCCCCGCCTGCTCGTGAGGACGAGGTGGTCGGCGCCCGCGCCCGCCAGCCAGCGGGCGACGTGCCCGCCGAGCGCGCCCGTGCCGCCCGTGACCAGGACCGTGCCACGGGGCGTCCACGGGGTGTCGCGGGTCAGGTCGGCGCCCGCCGCCTCGCCACGGAGGAGGCGGCGCACGAACACACCGGATCCGCGCACGGCGAGCTGGTCCTCGACGGCGGTGCCGGGGTCGTCCGTCGCGGGGCCTTCGGCGGCCGCGGTGAGGATCGCGGCGAGACGGGCACCGGCCCGGGTGTCATAGGAAGCGGGTACGTCGACGAGTCCGCCCCAGCGGTCGGGGTGTTCGAGCGCGGCGGTCCGGCCGAGGCCCCACAGGTGGGCCTGGACGGGGTGGTCGAGGCGGTCACTGCGCCCCGTGGAGACGGCACCCCGGGTCAGGGCCCACAGCCGGGCCTCGGTCCCGGTGTCACCGAGGGCCTGCAGGAGCGCCAGCGTGGCGGCGAGCCCGGCGGGCACGGCCTCGTGCCCGGCCAGGGGGGACTCGTCGAGGCCGAGCAGGGAGAGGACTCCGGCGAGGGGGGCGGCCGGGGAGCCGTCGCGCCCCTCGGCAGCAAGGCCCGCACCTCCGCCGGCCGAGTCGCCACCGCCGGTCGCATCACCCCCGGCCGCCTCCCGCAGCCGCTCGGCCAGCAGTTCCCGTGTCGCCTCGCCCGCCGCCACGCGCAGCTCGACCGGCTCGGCGCCGGAGCGTGCCAGGGCCTCGACGACCCCGGTCGCCCACGGGTGGTCCGCGGCGGTGTCGGGCAGGACGACCAGCCAGCGCCCCGAGAGGCGGGCCGACGGCAGGCGGACGCCGGGCAGGGGCTGCCAGGCGACGCGGTAGCGCCAGCTGTCGATGACGGCACGTTCGCGGCGCCCGCGGCGCCATGCGGACAGGCCGGGCAGGACCTCGCTGAGCGCGCCCTGGGCGACGTCCCCGAGCGTCGACGTCAGCTGGTCGACGTCCTCGCGCTCGACGGCCTCCCAGAAGCGGGCCTCGGCCTCGTCCGCGGCGGCGGGCGGAGCGACGTCGGAGGCGCGCTCCTCGGTCAGCCAGTAGTGGCGGCGCTGGAACGGGTACGTGGGCAGGTCGACGACGGTGTGCTCGCCGGGCAGCAGGGCGTGCCAGTCGAGTTCGGCGCCGAGGGCGTGGGCCTCGGCGATGGAGGCGAAGAGGCGGTCCGCGCCGCCCTCGTCCCGGCGCAGCGAGCCGAGGGTGGCGGCCGGGGTGTCGGCGTCGTCGATGGTGGCCTGGACCGGGACGGTGAGGACCGGGTGGGGGCTCATCTCCAGGAACAGGGTGTGGCCCTCGGCGAGGAGGCCGCGGGCGGCGTGCTCGAAGAGGACGGTGTGGCGCAGGTTGCGGTACCAGTAGTCCGCGTCCATGAGGGTGTCGTCGGTCAGCCAGTCGCCGGTGAGCGTGGAGTAGAGCGGCACGTCGGGCGAGCGGGGCGCGACGGGGGCGAGGACCCGCGCCAGGTGCTCCTCGATGGCTTCGACGTGCGCGGAGTGGGAGGCGTAGTCGACGGGGATGGTGCGGGCGCGGATGTCGCGGGCCACGCAGCTCGCGACGAGCTCCTCCAGGGCCGCTGTGGTGCCGGAGACCACCACGTGCGAGGGGCCGTTGACGGCGGCCACGGACAGGTCGTCGCCCCACTGGGCGAGGATGGCGCGCACCTGCTCCTCGGGCAGGGGTACGGAGACCATGCCGCCGCGGCCGGAGAGTTCGAGGATGGCCTGGCTGCGCAGGGCGACCACCCAGGCCGCGTCCTCCAGGGACAGCGCGCCCGCGACGCACGCGGCGGCGATCTCGCCCTGGCTGTGACCCACCACGGCTGCGGGTTCGACGCCCGCGGCGCGCCACACGGCGGCCAGGGACACCATCACGGCGAAGAGCACGGGCTGGACCACGTCGACCCGGTCGAAGTTGTCCCCGCTCAGCTCCTCGAACAGGTCCCAGTCCACGAACGGGCCGAGCGCGTCCGCGCACTCCCCCATGCGGTCGGCGAACACCGGACTGGAGTCGAGGAGTTCACGGGCCATACCGGCCCACTGCGAGCCCTGCCCCGGGAACACGAACACCGGCCGGACCGTGCCGCCCTGCGCGCGGCCCGCGACCACGTTCCGCGCGGTGGTGTCGCCCTGCGCCAGCTCCTCCAGCCCGGCGAGCAGCTCGTCCCGGTCCCGCCCGAGGACGACGCCTCGCTGCTCGAACCGGGAGCGTGCCGTCGCCAACGACCAGACGACGTCGTCCAGTTCGAGGCCGGGTCGCGCCAGCAGGTGCGCGCGCAGCCGGGCGGCCTGGGCGCGCAGTGCGGGCTCGGTCTTCGCCGAGAGGGACAGGGGGACGAGGCCGGGGACGACACCAGGGGCGGCAGGGGCCGCGTCGAGGTCGAGGTCGGCGGTGAACGCGTACACGTCATCGGGTACGGGAGCGGGCTCGGCGTCCACGCCGGGCTCGCCCTGCGCCACGCCGCCGGACTCCCCCGCCGACGGCTCCCGCGACGACTCCTCCGCCGGCGGCGCCTCCACCGGCGCCTGCTCCACGATCAGGTGGGCGTTCGTACCGCTCATCCCGAACGACGACACACCCGCGCGCCGGGGCGCGCCGTCGGCTCGCTCGGGCCACGCCCGGGCCTCGGTCAGGAGCTCCACGGCCCCCGCGGACCAGTCGACGTGCGTGCTCGGCTCGTCCACGTTCAGGGTCTTCGGGAGGAGGCCGCGGTCGATCGCCTGGACCATCTTGATGACACCGGCGACGCCCGCTGCGGCCTGGGTGTGGCCCACGTTGGACTTCAGCGAGCCCAGCCACAGCGGTTCCCGGCCCTCGGGGCCCTCGGGGCGGTCCTGGCCGTAGGTGGCGATCAGGGCCTGGGCCTCGATGGGGTCGCCGAGGGTGGTGCCGGTGCCGTGGGCCTCGACGGCGTCGACGTCGGCGGGCGTGAGGCCCGCGTCGGCGAGGGCGGCGCGGATGACGCGCTGCTGGGCGGGGCCGTTGGGGGCGGTGAGTCCGTTGCTGGCGCCGTCCTGGTTGACGGCGGAGCCGCGGACGACCGCGAGGACCTTGTGGCCGTTGCGGCGGGCGTCGGACAGGCGCTCCAGGACGAGCATGCCGACGCCCTCGCCCCACGCCGTGCCGTCCGCGGCCTGTGCGAAGGGCTTGCAGCGGCCGTCGGGCGCGAGGCCGCGCTGACGACTGAAGGCCAGGAAGGAGCCCGGTGAGGCCATGACGACGACGCCGCCCGCGAGGGCGAGGGCGCACTCGCCCTGCCGCAGCGCCTGCACGGCCAGGTGCAGCGCGACCAGGGACGACGAGCAGGCCGTGTCGACGGTCATGGTGGGGCCCTGCAGGCCCAGGGTGTAGGCGATGCGGCCGGACGCGACGCTGGCGGCGGTGCCCGTGACGAGGTAGCCCTCCAGGCCGTCACCGGCGTCGCTGAGGCGGGGGCCGTACTCCTGGGTCTCGGCGCCGACGAAGACGCCGGTGCCGGAGTCGCGCAGGGCGGCGGGGTCGATGCCCGCGCGCTCCAGGGCCTCCCAGGAGGTCTCCAGGAGGAGGCGCTGCTGCGGGTCGGTCGCGAGGGCCTCGCGGGGCGAGAGGCCGAAGAAGTCCGCGTCGAACTCGCCCGCGTCGTGCAGGAAGCCGCCCTCGCGGACGTAGCTGGTGCCGGGGCGGTCGGGGTCGGTGTCGTACAGGCCCGCGAGGTCCCAGCCGCGGTCGGCGGGGAAGCCGGAGATGGCGTCGACGCCGTCGGCGACCAGCTGCCACAGTTCGTCGGGGGTCTCGACGCCGCCGGGCAGGCGGCAGCTCATGGCGACGATGGCGATGGGCTCGTCGTCGGCGCGGCGGGCCGCGGCAGGCACGTAGGCGGCGTCGGCGCTGTCGAAGAGTTCGGCGCGCAGATGACGGGCGAGGCTGTCGGCGCTCGGGTAGTCGAAGACGGCGGTGACAGGCAGCTTGAGGCCGGTGGCCCGCTGCAGTCGGCGGTGCAGCTCCACGGCGGTCAGGGAGTCGAGGCCCAGGTCGAGGAAGGGGCGGGAGAGGTCGCCGGGCGGGCGGGTGCCGTCGGCGCCGCCGAGGACCGCGGTCACCTGCTCGGCGACCACGGCGCGCAGCCGCCGCTCCTGTTCCGCGCGCGGGCGTCCTTCAAGGGTGTCGCGCAGTTCTTCCGGGTGGGAAGGGGCCTCCGGGTGAGGCCGGGCCTCCGGGTGAGAATGGGCTGCGAATTCCTCGAAGTCGCTCATTGTTCCACTCCGTAGCACCGGCCATGATGGCTTTCAACAAATCCCTGTATGCACTCCGGGCCACATCATCTGACGGCGCGTCGGCCCGCATGGACTCCGCGAATCCGGGATTCCTCGACGATTCCCGTGGATTCTTCGAATTCCTGCGTCCGCAGGGTTTCCTGAAATGCTTCAGGAACACCGGCTTTCCCGACCGGACTTCAGACAAATTTGCCCACAATACCTGCGCAGGCTAACAGTGCGATCGCCGTCGCCCCTACCCCTAAGCAGCCCCTATGGCGTCCGGGTGCGGGGCGGATATAGGGGTGTTCGGGATTACCGCCCGGCCCTAGGGTCAGGATCGTGGAAAACGCTGTCCGGGTTGAGAATCTGGTGAAACAGTACGCGTCCAACGCACGCCGCGTGGTCGACGGCCTGAGCTTCGATGTGTATCGGGGCGAGGTGTTCGGACTGCTCGGGCCCAATGGCGCGGGAAAGAGCACCACGGTGGGCATGATGACCACCCGGGTGCGGCCGACCTCGGGCAGCGTCGTGATCGACGGTGTCGACGTGGTCGCGCGACCGAGAGAGGCGAAACGCGTCCTGGCGGTGGTGCCGCAGCGCAACAACCTCGACCGGTCGCTGTCGGTGCGTCAGAACCTGCTGTTCCACGCCACGTACCACGGCATCCCGAGGGCCGAGAGACGGCAGCGCGCCGATGAACTCCTCGACCAGATGGGCCTGTCGGACTACCGCAAGTCGAAGGTCGACGACATGTCCGGCGGGCAGGTGCAGCGCGTGATGATCGCGCGCGCCCTGATCCACCGCCCGAACGTGCTGTTCCTCGACGAGCCCGCGACCGGTCTCGACCCGCAGGCGCGCCTGTTCGTGCACGAGCGGGTCGCCGAACTCGCCGAGCGCGGCGTGACGGTGGTCGTCACCACCCACGACATGGACGAGGCCGCCAAGCTGTGCGACCGCGTCGGCATCGTGGACAAGGGCACCCTGCTCGCCCTGGACACCCCCGACGGCCTCGGCAAGCTGCTGCCCGCGCACTCGACGCTGGCCCTGACGGTGGAGTCGCCGTCGGGCCCGGCGCCCGTGGCGAAGCTCCTCTCCGACCTTCCCGGGGTGCGTCAGGTCGACGAGGTGGACCCGGAGAACCCGCCCGCTGACGGCGGCTTCCGGTTCCGCATCTATACGGACACCGAGCCGGTGGCGGCGCTCCAGCCGGCGCTCGCGGCGCTGACCGGCGGGGACTTCCGGGTGACGGACGTCGGCGTCGGAAAGGTGTCCCTTGAAGACGTCTTTCTCCACCTCACCGGAAAGAATCTGCGATGACTACGTCGGCCACGGCCGCACCGGCCTCGCGGCAGTTGCACACGTTCGGCGCCATCATGTGGCGCGACGTGTTTGTCGCCCTGCGCCAGTTCCCCACGTTCATCGGCCAGGCCATCATCCAGCCGTTCTTCACGCTGTTCGTGTTCGGTGTGCTGCTGAGCGACGCGGGCTATGTGGACGGCGACTACAGCTCCGTGCTGCTGCCCGGCGTCCTGGCGCTGAACGGATTCCTCGGCGGCATGCAGAACACGGCACTGCCGCTCGTCGTGGACTTCTCCTACACGCGTGAGATCGAGGACCGGCTTCTTTCGCCGATCTCGCTGAGCCTGGTGGCCGTCGAGAAGATTCTGTTCGGCGCGCTGTACGGGTTCGTGGCGTCGCTGATGATGACGCCCGTCGGCATGGTCCTGCTCGATCTGTCGTGGCCGATCAGCAAGACCGTTCCCGCCCTCGGCATCGCGGGGCTCGGCGCGCTCGCGGGCGCCTCGATCGGTCTGTGCCTCGGCACGTCGGTGAGCAGCGACAAGGTGGACGTGATGTTCACGCTGGTCCTGATGCCGCTGCTGTTCACGGGCTCGACGCAGTTCCCGCTGGTCGCCCTGGACGAGGTGCGCTGGTTCCAGGTGATCTGCGGCGCCAATCCGCTGTCGTACGCCAGTGAGGGCATGCGGGCCGTGACGTCCCCGAACGTGGAGCACATGCCGCTGCCGATCACGCTGATCGTGCTCGTCGGGTCGATCACGCTGTTCGCGTCCATCGGCATCCGCGGGTTCCTGAAGCGCGCGCAGACATGAGCAGGGCCAGGAGGGCGACGGCCTGAAGGTACGGCGGAAGGGCCCCGGAGCGATCGCTCCGGGGC